>JBKPSZ010000237.1:0-22016 GCA_046735265.1 Acidobacteriota bacterium
GAGCCGGGCTCGGGGTGCAGCCCGAAACCGGCGCCGACGGAGAGCAAGAGCGCGAACGCGAGGGCCGCGCGAACCAGGGGGTCGGTTCTCAATCGCCGCAACATCGCGTCCTGTTAAGGCCTCGACCCCCCATTGTATTCCTCAGCAGGGGAGGCCCTTACCCCGCCTGCGTACAATGCCGGCCCGGATGCTCCCCGAAGACGCGCGGATCCCGGCTCCCCGGACGGCCTCGGCCGCGGGCGAGGCTTCCGCTTCGCGGCGCCGGATGGCGTGGCTCCTCGGCCTGACGTTCCTGCACGTCTTCGGGGAAGGGGGACTCGCGCTCTGGGAGGCGCTTCGCACCGGAAGCCTCGCCCTGCTCGCCTTCGGCATCGAAAGCGTCATCGAGGGGGGCGCCGCCTTTCTAGCCGTTCGGCACCTCCGGCATCTCGCGGATGAAGAGGAGGACCACGCGCGCAGCGACTTCCTGCTCGCCCGCTGGATCGGTGTTTCGTTTCTCCTGCTCGCCCTCTACATCGCAGGCCGGGGGGCGTACGAGCTCGCCGTGGGGAGCCGTGCCGAACGAAGCCCGCTCGGCCTCTTCCTGACCATTTTCGCGACTTTCGGGATGCCTCTCGTCGGGTACTTCAAATGGAAGACGAGCCGGCGGCTCGGGAGCAAGGGGCTCGCTGCGGAAGCGAAGGAGTCGATCGCCTGCTCGATCGATTCCGGGCTGACGATGCTCGCGATGATCGGCGGTCTCCTGGGGGCGCCGGGGTGGCTCGATCCGGCCCTGTCGCTCCTCATGGTCCCCTGGTTCCTCCGCGAGGGCCTGGCTCACGTCCGCGGGCGCGTCCACGCCCACGTCCGATGAGGTCGCGGTCGCGGGGTCCGGGGAAGCATATCGGCTAGAATCCCGCGGCCCCGAAGGGGCGTATTTGTGCCGTGAAGGAGTGATTTGATGTCGAATCCGAACATTCAGGCGGTCTCCGACGAGACTTTCGAGGGGGACATCCTGAAGAGCCCGCAACCGGTGCTCGTGGACTTCTGGGCTCCGTGGTGCGGGCCGTGCCGCTCCGTCGCCCCGATCATGGACGAGCTGGCGAACCAGTATTCCGGGAAATTGAAGGTCGCGAAGCTGAACGTGGACGAATCTTCCCAGGTCGCGATGAAGTACGGAGTGACTTCCATTCCGACGTTCATCCTCTTCAAGGGCGGCCAGGTCGCGGATCGGATGCTCGGGGCGGTACCCCGCAGCGAGTTCGTCAAATTCATCGACCGTAATCTCTGAGCGGGAGCGGACGCCGTCCGCTCCCCGCCGTTTCTCCGTGGGCCCGCGGCGTAAGATCGTAGCGTCGCGTGGATCTCCCCTTCGTGCCCCGCCGAGACGCGCCTCCCTTCGCGCGAGGAGGGGCGGACCTCCACGCGAAGGGGGAGTACCCCTTCGTCCCGTTCGTCGCGCTCGACACGCTCTGGTTCCAGGTGGCCGGGACGCTCTGCAATCTCCAGTGCACGCACTGCTTCGTCTCGTGCTCGCCGTCGAATTCGAGCCACGCGATGCTCACGCTCGAGGAGGTCCGGGAACGTCTGCGCGAGGCCGCCGCGCTCGGCGTGCGCGAGTACTACTTCACCGGCGGCGAGCCGTTCTTGAACCCCGAGATCTTCGAGATCCTCGAAGAGACTCTTCGCCAGGGCCCGGCCACCGTCCTGACCAACGGTCTCCTGCTGACGCCGGAGCGCTGTCGCCAGCTCCGGAGACTCTCGGACGGCAGCGACTATTCCCTCGACCTGCGAGTCTCGATCGAAGGCTCGAGCCCCGAGACGAACGACCCGATTCGCGGTGCGGGGACTTTCGATCGCATTCTTCGCGGAGTCCGGAATCTGGCCGACGCCAGACTGAATCCGGTCGTGACGGTCACCGAGGCGGATGACGAGGCGGCCGGGGCGGATGGACGCCGCCGGCTTCTCGAATGGATGCGTTCGATCGGACTTTCCCGCCCTCGCCTGAAAGTCCTTTCGCTCTTCCGCATCGGAGCCGAGTCGCAGCGCCTCCGGCCCTACGCGCCCGAAGAGTCGCTGCGCGGGCGGCGCCTGACCGCCCAGGAGTCCGAGCACTTGCAGTGCTCCTCCTGCCGGATGGTCACCTCGCGCGGCGTCTACGTCTGTCCGATCCTGATCGACGAGCCGCGGGCGCTCCTCGGCGCGAGCCTCGTCGAGACGCTCCACCCGTTCGAGCTCGCTCACGCCTCCTGTTTCACCTGCCACGAGTTCGGGGTCACATGCCGGACGTGAAGGCGATGGAAGCGGAATGAAGGACGGGATCCGGTTCGCCTTCTTCGGGGGGGTCTACAACAACGCGCCCGCGCTGTCGGAGGCGATCCGAGACGCCCGTCGGCGCGGCGCCGACGGCCTCTACGCGCTCGGCGACTTCGGCGGTTTCGGGCCGCATCCCGACCGGGTCTTTCCGATCCTGATCGAGCAGGACGTTCTGCCGATCCAGGGCAACTATGAAGAGTCGCTCTCGACGGGCGCACTCGAGTGCGGCTGCGGCTACACCGACCCGCGGGACAACGAGTACGCCCAGATCTCCTACGACTACACGCGCGAGAACACGTCCGACGAATGGAAGCGCTGGATGGGGACCTTGCCGAAGACGCGGCGGCTCGACGTCGGCGGCCGGAAGGTCCTTCTCGTGCACGGGTCGCCGCGGAAGATCAACGAGTTCCTGTGGGAGACGACCTCTCCCGTCTCCTTTTTGGAGAAGCTGCTGTCGGACCACCAGGCGGACGTCCTCGTCTGCACGCACACGGGCCTCCACTGGGCGCGGCGGCTTCCGTCGGGACGCCTCGTCGTCAACGCGGGAGTCCTCGGCCGCCCCGCCAACGACGGGCGAACGAACGTCTGGTACGCGAGCCTCTCTTTCGGCCGGGAGGTCGAAGTCGAGTTCGTGCCGGTCGTCTACGACACCGAGGCCTTCGCCCGGGAGATGGAGGGGGAGCGGTTACCCCACGAGTTCGTCGAAACGATCCGGACTGGGTGGTGGACGACGTGCCTGGAGATCCTGCCGGCCAAGGAACGGCAGCGGGGGAAGCACTGAGGACGCTGAGGGCAGGTTCCGGCCGCCGGTGAGGGACCCGATTTCGACCCGCGCCGGAGGTAATTTCGGAGGGCCGAACCGCGTCAACGTTCCGATGGCTCCGGGAAGAGGAAAGCCGCGGAAAGGGTTCTGACTAAAGATGAAAAAGACCGCGATCGTCCTCGGTGCGCTCATTCTGGCCGGGCTCGTCTGGGTCCTCGGTTTCCGGGGGAAAGAGTCCGAGCCGAAGTATCGGACCGCCCGCGTGGACACCGGCAGCATCACCCAGACGGTCACCGCGACCGGCACCCTTTCCGCCGTGACGACCGTCAAGGTCGGGAGCGTCGTGTCGGGCAACGTCGCCGCGCTTCACGCGGACTTCAACAAGCAGGTGAAGAAGGGGGAGCTTCTGGCGGAGCTCGATCCAGCCCCCTTCCAGGCCAAGGTCGAGCAGAGTCAGGCGGCGCTGCAGAAGTCCGAAGTCGACCTCCGGAACTCCGAGATCGGGCTGCGGCGGCAGACCGCGCTCAGGAACGAGGGGCTCGCTCCGCAGGCCGACTTCGACCAGGCCCAGGCCAACTACGACGGCGCGAAGGCGTCGGTCGCTCAGGCGCGCGCCACGCTCGAGCAGGCGCAGACGGATCTCCGCAACAGCAAGATCACGGCGCCGATCGACGGCGTCGTCGTGGACCGCCAGTACGACCTCGGTCAGAGCGTGGCGGCGTCGTTCCAGGCGCCGACGATCTTCACGATCGCGCAGGACCTGACGAAGATGCAGGTCTCCGCGGACGTTTCCGAGTCGGACATCGGGCAGATCAAGCTGGGCGAGCCGGTCCGGTTCACCGTGGATGCCTATCCGGAACAGACCTTCCGCGGCAAGATCTCCCAGATCCGCTTGAACGCGACGGTCAACCAGAACGTGGTGACCTACCCCGTGATCATCGAGGTGCCGAACCCGGACCAGGAGCTGCGTCCCAACATGACTGCCAACGTCGTCATCGACGTGGCTGTCGTCCGCGACGTTCTCCGCGTTCCGAACGCGGCGCTGCGGTGGCGTCCCGAAGAGCCGGTGGCGACGGCCTCCGCCGATGAGCGTGCCGCACGCGGATCGACGGAACGCGGGCCGGGGGCCGCCATGAAGCAGTTCGATCGCACGGCGGGCGCCAAAAAGGCGCGGCGCCCGGGCCAGACGGTCTACGAGCTCGGCGGTCCCGAAGCGGGAGAACCGAAACCGATCGAGATCCGCACGGGCATCACCGACGGCCGCTACACCCAGGTGACGGGCGGAGAGCTCAAGGCGGGCCAGACCATCGTCGTCGGCCTCGTCACCGCGAAGGCGGAGGCGTCCAAAGCGCCGCCGGGAATGGGACCGGGCGGTGGCGGTGGTCCCCGCCGGTTCTGACCGTGTCGGAAGCGGTCATCCGCCTCGAGGACCTCGTCCGCGTCTACCGCATGGGGGAGGTCGAAGTGCGGGCGCTCGATGGCATCTCGCTCGAGATCGGGCGAGGGGAGTTCGTGGCCGTCATGGGGCCGTCGGGATCCGGCAAGAGCACCTTCATGAACATCGTCGGGTGCCTCGACCGTCCGACCTCCGGCCGATATTTCTTGGACGGCGTGGACGTTTCCCGGCTCGACCGGGACGACCGCGCAGAGATCCGCAACGGAAAGATCGGGTTCGTTTTCCAGTCCTTCAATCTGCTCGCCCGGACCTCGGCCCTCGAGAACGTGGAGCTCCCTCTCATCTACTCTTCGAACGGCCACCGGGCGCGGGACCGCGAGGCCCGGGCGCGCCGCTGCCTCGAGACGGTCGGGCTCGCGGGGCGTGAAGACCACCAGCCGAGCCAGCTGTCCGGCGGACAACAGCAGCGCGTCGCCATCGCGCGGGCGTTGATCAACGAACCGAAGCTCCTCCTCGCGGACGAGCCGACCGGGAACCTGGACTCGAAGACGTCCGAGGAGGTCATGGTCGTCTTCCAGAAGCTGAACGACGACGGGAAGACGGTCGTTCTCATCACGCACGAGCCGGACATCGCCCAGCACGCGAAACGCGTCGTCGGCTTCCGGGACGGCCGGATCGTGGAGGATCGTCCGGTGGCCGCGCCGCGACGAGCGGCGGAGGCGACCTGACATGTTGAAGTTCGCGACGATTCTGAAGGTGGGTTTGAAGGCGATCGGGCGCAACAAGATGCGCTCGATCCTGACGGCGCTCGGCATCATCATCGGCGTCGCCTGCGTGATCGCGATGATCGGTGTCGGCCAGGGATCGCAGGCGGCGATCCAGTCGCAGATTTCGGCCCTCGGCACGAACTTTCTGATGGTCTTTCCGGGTGTGGCGACCCAGTCGGGAGCCCGCATCTTCACGGGGCAGTCCACGCTGACGGAGGACGACGTGGACGCGGTCAAGGCCGAGTGCCCGTCGGTCGCGTACGTTTCGCCCTCCTCCCGGAGCGCGGCGCAGGTCGTCAACGGCAGCCTGAACTGGGGGACGCAAGTCCAGGGGGTCGGAGTCGAGTGGCCATTCGTGCGCTCCTGGAACGTCGAGAAGGGAGTCTTCTTCGGCGAGTCGGAAGTGCGCGCGGCGGCGAAAGTCTGCGTGCTCGGCGCGACCGTCGCCAATGCCCTCTTCGAGGGTCAGGACCCGGTCGGCCAGACCGTACGGATCAAGAACTTCCCGTTTCGGGTCATCGGCGTGCTCGAGACCAAGGGCGGCAGCGTCATGGGCCAGGACCAGGACGATCTGGTCGTCGCTCCCTACACGACGGTCATGCGGCTGCTGAAAAAGACACCCAAGATCGACATGTTCATGGCCTCGGCGGTCTCGCGGTCGGCGGTCGACGAGGCGCAGAAGGAGATCGAAGCCCTCCTGCGCCAGCGGCACCGCATCGCGCCGGGACAGGACTCGGACTTCATGATCCGCTCCCAGCAGGAGATCGCCCAGACCGCCGATCAGACTTCGAAGACGCTGTCGCTGCTTCTCGCGTCGGCGGCGTCGATCTCGCTGCTCGTCGGCGGGATCGGCATCATGAACATCATGCTCGTCTCGGTGACGGAGCGGACCCGCGAGATCGGCGTCCGGATGGCGATCGGAGCGAAGGGGCGCGACATCCGCACGCAGTTCCTGATCGAAGCGCTGACGCTTTCGATCGCGGGCGGCGCCTTCGGGATCGCGCTCGGCGTCGCCGTGTCGAAGTTCATCGCGATCAAGGCGGGCTGGCCGATCCTCCTGTCCCCGGGCGCCGTCGTGCTCGCCTTCGGATTTTCGGCCGCCATCGGCGTCTTCTTCGGTTTCTACCCCGCCCAGAAAGCCTCGCGTCTCGACCCGATCGAAGCGCTCCGCTACGAGTAGCTCTCGGCGACCGAGACTGGAAATGAAGGACCCGGGGCAGCTTTCATTCCGAGGAACGAGAGCCCCGAGTCCTTAGTCCCTGGTCCTTCGCGGTTACAATCGGGCGACATCCATGAGCTCTCTCGCCCGGTTGTGGCGGCGCTTCGACCCGCGCCGCCGACTGGCGGCACGCCTGCTGCTGGCACTCTTCCTGGCGTTCGCTCTGCCGGGCGCCCTCCTCCTCGTACTCCTGGACCGCCGCCTGGCCGGGCTCGAGCAGGCCTCCACGGCCCGCGTCGAGGCGGTAGCCCGGGGGGAAGAGACGATGCGAATCCAGCAGGACGCCGAGATCCGCGCGCAGTCCCTCGATCGGGGAGCTCGGCTGGCCGAAGAGTCGGCCTGGTCGCTCGCGGCGGCGGCGACCGTCGTGCTGTCGCGCGCCGCTGCGGCCCCGGCCGACCTGCCGGAACCGGACGAGCACGGCCACCTCTGGAACTCCGACCCGGCGTCCGCGTCGCTCGGCTACATCTCGCTTCCGCGGACCCGGGACCCGGCGGCGCGCCGGGATCTCTCGGGCACCCGAGAGCTCGAGCCGCTCCTCGAGCGGGCGCGCGGACGCCTGACGGCGGTGCGTTCGATCTCGATCTGGATGGCCTCGGGGGCCGTTCGGTTCTCACCCTGGACCGACCTCCACCGGAGCATCGCGCAGTCGAGGGGAGCGCTCGAGAGCTTCGTCTTCAATCGGCTGGCGCGCTTCCCGGCCGTGCGGCCGCCCGACGGAGATCGGGCGGTCTGGACGCCCGCCTTCACCGAGCCGACGACTTCGCGGGAGGCGCGCCTGGTCTCCGTCTTCGTCCCCGTCCGCGACGCGCGAGGAACGCTCCTCGGAGCGATCGCCTACGACGTCGATCCGAGGCGATACGTGGTCCAGGCCGTGGAACGCGGAGGACTCCCCGGCGATCTCTGGTTCGCGATCGACGGGCAGGGCCACGCGCTCGTCATGCCCGCGGCGGCGGGGCAGCTGCTCCGCTGGAGGGGAGAGGACTCCGAGCGCCTCGAGGAGTCCGACGACGCCGAACGGCGCCGGCTCGCGTCGGTCGCCCTGGCGCAGGACCGTTCGGTCGATGGCTATCGCTTCCGGGGGAAGGAGCACCGCCTCGCGTCCGCGCGGGCGCCGACCGCCGGGTGGATCTTCGTGGAGGGTCTCTCCGCGGATCGGTTGTCCTCGATCGGCGCGGAGCCCGACGCCGCGGCCGACGGCAAGGCCTCGGACCTGCGCCGCGAAGCGGCGATGCTGTACGTTCTCCTGCTCGCCGCCGTCTTCGGCGCCGTGCTGTACGCCGCGCGGCGGATCTCGGCTCCCGTCATCAACCTCGTGCGGGCCGCCGAAGAAATGACCGAGGGGCAGGAGGCCGCCGCGCTGCTCCCCGAGTCGCGCGACGAGCTCGGCCGGCTCGCCTCCTCGATCGACCGGATGGGGCGGCGCGTCGAACGGCGCGTCGAGACGCTCCACCGCCTGCACGCGCTCCTTCGCGCCGCTCAGCCGACCGCGGATCTCGAAGAGGTTCAGGAGCGGGCCTCGGAAGCCATCGCCGGCTTCACCGGCGCCGAGCGCGTCTTCTTCTTCTTCCACGACCCGAACACGAACCGGCTCGAAGCCGCGTGGCCCGGGTGGAATCTGCCCCAGGCACTCGTGGGCCGCCTGCGCCTCTCCGTCGAGAAGGTCTCGATCCCGACGATGGTCTTCAAGACCGGGGAGATCCATGTCTCGAACGACCTCGCCCGCGATCCCTACGCCAGCCGGGAGCTCGAGCCGATCGTGGCGGCGACGAACGCGATCTTCGTCCCCTTGCGGACGGAGGGAAAGACGATCGGGGTCGTGGCGGCGACCAACCGGCCCGGGGGGTTCGGAGCCGAGGAAGCGGACGCCCTCGTCATGTTCGCCGACGCCGCGACTCTCCTGATCGAGAACGCCCGTCTGTACGCGAGACTCTCGGGGACGGTCGCCGAGCTCGAGCGGGCGAGTCGCTTGAAGGACCAGTTTCTCCAGAACGTCAACCACGAGCTGCGGACGCCGTTGACCTCGATCGTGGGCTGGACCGACCTCTTCGGCGAGGAGCCGATCGAGCCCGAGACGCTCCAGCGGGGGTTGAGGCAGATCCGGCAGTCCTCGCGGCTGCTGCTCGCCTTGATCGACGACCTGCTCGACCTGGCGCGGCTCGACCGCGGCACGCTCACCCTCGACTGGAAGGAGATCTCCGTCGGCGACATCATCGCGCGCACGATCGAGACCGTGCGCCTCATGGCCGAGGCGCGGGGGATCACGCTCCTGGTGGCGCCGATGCCGGAGGACCTTCCTCCGGTGCGCGCCGACCCCCTCCGCCTCCAGCAGGTCCTCTGGAACCTGCTCGTCAATGCGATCAAGTTCACCGCGCGCTTCGGACGAATCATCGTCCGCGTCGAGCGAGAGCCGGAGCGGTGTCTCGTGAGCGTCGAAGACGACGGCGCTGGAATTCCGGAGAGCGAGCTGCCGCACGTCTTCGAGCGGTTCCGGCAGGTGGACGGGTCGGCCACGCGGCGCCACCCGGGCATGGGGATCGGTCTCTCGCTCGCGAGGTCTCTGGTCGAGCTGCACGGCGGCGCGATCTGGGCCCAGAGCCGCGTGGGTCAGGGCAGCCGCTTCACCTTCAGTCTTCCGCTTCGGGGCTGGCGTCGCACGACCGAAAGCGAGATCGTGACGTCGCGAGGAGACGCGGGGCCGTTTTAAGTGACGGCCGCGGACGGCGCTCCGGGCTAACCGGAAGCCGCGGGAAGTCCCGTGCCTTTCAGGAGGTCCTTGACGACTTTGGCCGTCTCCTCCTTGCCGGGCACGCAGAGGTTCGGGTCCTTCTCCTTGCCCGAGGCGAGCGCCACGGCGTAGCCCTCGCAGTCGTATCCGCAGGCGGTACAGTCCGTCTGGGCCATGGCGGCGTACAGCTTCAACGCGAGGTCGCCGCTCTTGGCCATCTCCATCCGCTTCGGCAGGGGGATGGTCTCATCGTGGAAGGCCGGCGCCTCCTTCTTCGGCTTCGGCGCCGCGGCCACATCTTCCTCGGGCCGGCCCGAGTCGATCCACTGCCCGTAGGAGAGACAGTTGGGACACACGAACGAGTAGTCCCAGCCGACGGGCAGGAACTTCGCGGGGGTCCGATAGACGGTCAGCGGCGAGAAGTCCTGAGGGCAGGCGGGAGATTCGCGCTCCTGCGCGTCGATGACCATGGTCTTCAAGTGCGGCCGCGAGAACTCGATCTGCTTCGGCTTCTGGTCGAAGCGGAGCATCTCCCCCTTCGGACAGACCATGACGATCTGAGGCTTGTACACGCGCTCGACGAAGAACGAGCGCATCGGGATGTCGTGCTTCGGGCAGAGGGGGGGAGCGTCCTTCCAGAAGGCGGCGACGAGGTTCGATTTCGCCGGCAGCGACAGTCTCATGCCGCGCGCGATTGTAGCAGGCGCCCTAGCGAGGCAGCGCCGCGAAGGGGTTGGACCGCTTCTCCTCGGCGATCGTCGTCCTCGGGCCGTGGCCGCAGACGACCGGGACCTCGCCGGGCAAGGTGAACAGCTTTTCCCGAATCGAGGCGAGGATCGTCGGCGTGTCTCCTCCCCAGAGGTCCGTGCGGCCGATCGAGCGGCGAAAGAGCGTGTCGCCGGAGAAGAGGATCGGCGCATCCCCTTGGAGCTCGAAGCACGTCGAACCGGGCGTGTGCCCCGGAGTGTGAATCGCGCGGATCGAAAAAGCTCCGAAGCGGATCACCTCTCCGTCGACCAGGTCCCGGTCCACCGGGCGCGGCGGCGCGGCCGACAGACCGAAGTACGACGCCTGCTCGGGCAGGGCGTCGTAGAGAGGACGGTCGGCGGCGTGCAATCGGATCGGCGCCCCCGTCGCCTCCGAAAGGGCCCGTGTCGCCCCGATGTGATCGAAGTGGGCGTGGGTGTGCAGCAGGGCGACCGGCCGCACCCGGGCCTCCTCCAGCGCCTTCCGGATCCTGTCCGGCTCGTCGCCCGGATCGATCACGACCGCCTCCCGGGTCGCCTCGTCCAGGAGGATCGTGCAGTTGCACTGGAGCGGGCCGACCGGGAACGTCTCGATCGCGGGTGCCGCGCTCACGGGTGGACGGCCACGACCGTGTCCACGTCGTGACGCTCCTTTCTCTCCGGGCTCGCCCAGACCTTTTCGCGAGAGGAAAGATTCAGTTGCACCGCCCACTCCTGGTTGTCGGGGCGCCGATACTCGGACTGGAAGAGCTTCCGGCGGCTGCGCGGCGTGAAGATCTCCCAGCGGACGTAGCCGAAGTCGGCCGTGTCCCCGTGGAGGTAGAACGCTGGGATCCGCTCGCCCGCCTCGATTCCCGCCTCGCGGACGGTCATCGGCAGGAATCCGTTGGCGCGGAGCCTCTCTTCGAACTCGGTGCGACGCAGGCGCCCCTGATGGATCAGGCTGTGACGCCCGCGCGACACGCCGCGCCCGAGGATGAGGTCGTCGAGCGCCGCCGCGAGCTCCGCATCCACAGGGCGATGTTAATGCACGGGGCGGCCCCTCCGTCCGCTTGCGCCGGTCTGTCGCGGCGCGGCGCGACCCGGTAGAGTGGCCGCGTGCTTCGGTTCTCCGAGCTCATCATCCGATTCGCGCTCGCGGTCTGGGTAGGTGGCACGCTCGTTCTCGTCCTCACGGCGCCCGTGCTCTTCCGCGGACTTCCGTCTCGTGATCGAGCCGGTTCCCTCTTCGACGAGATCCTCCGGCGATTCGAGGCGGTCAAGCACGGGCTCTCGCTCGCTCTGGTCATCGCGGTCTTTCTGGAGCTCGAGCGTCGCGGCACCCTCGGTCCGGCCGGGGTGGCCTCCGGGATCGCGATCTTCCTCGCCGTCGCGTCGAACGTCTATCTCGCGATGGTGCTGCGACCGCGCATCGGATACTTTCGCCAGAAAGTCGGCTCCTTCGACGTCGCGGCGCCCGACGACCCGTGGAAGTCGAGGTTCGACCGCCTTCACCGGCGCTCCGTCCGCGTCCTGACGCTTGGCTGGCTCGCGGCGGCGGCCGCCCTGGCGTTGCGCCCGTGAGGGGGCGAAGCGCCTAGCGACGCAGTCGGGCGACGAGATCGATCTCGACCGGAGCGCCCTTCGGAAGGGCTGCCGCGGCGACCGTCGAGCGCGCCGGGCGATGCTCCCCGAATCGGCGGGCGTAGACGGCGTTCATCGCGCCGAAGTCCTCCATTTTCGCGAGGTACACAGTCGCCTTGACGACGTCGGAGAGGGAGAGCCCCGACTGCCGCAGGACCGCCTCCAGGTTGTCGAAGACCCGTTCGGTCGCGACCTCGATGCCCCCCGACACAAGCTCCCCGGTCCGCGGATCGAGCGGGATCTGTCCCGACGTGAAGAGGAAGCCCCCTTCCGCGACCGCCTGGGAATAGGGCCCGATCGCTTTCGGAGCGCCGTCGGTCGAGATGAAGTCCAAGCTCAATCTCCTTTCACGTCCTCTTCGAGGATCGCGATGTAGGGGAGGTTCCGGTAGCTCTCGGCGTAGTCGAGTCCGTACCCGACGACGAAGTGGTCGTCGATCGTGAAGCCGAGGTAGTCGATCGGCATCGCGGAGTTGCTCGCGATCCGCTTCTTCAAGAGCGAGCAGATCTTGACGGATTTGGGCCGCCGCGTCGCGAGCAGCTCGACGATCTTCTGCAGCGTGCGGCCGGTGTCCACGATGTCTTCCACGATCAGGATCTCGCGCCCCGCGACGTCCATCGTGAGGTCGCGCTGGAGCTGCACGTTGCCGGAGGACTTGGTTCCTTTCCCGTAGGAGGAGACCTGGAGGAAGTCCACGGCGACCGGCGTCTGGAGTTTCTTCGCGAGGTCGCAGAGGAAGAAGACCGAGCCCTTCAAGATGCCGACGAGCAGGAGGGGCCGGCCGTCCTGGTCGCGGTCGATCTGGCTCGCGAGACGGGCGATGCCGTCCCGGAGGGCCGCCGCGTCGATGAGAGTTCTCCCTAGACGCATTCACCGATCCCTGTGGGAACCGACCCGCCGGGCTAGAATGACCGAACAAGTAAAGCCGCGATGTCCGTCGAAAAGCTGCAGCTTCTTCACGAAGACTATATCCGCTTGACGGAGCGGTTCAAGGCCCTCTGGACGTTTCACCAGTTTCTGCGCGGCATCGGTAAGACGTTTGCGCCGGAGGCGCCCGAGCCCTCCGCCCGGTTCAACGGGCTCTACGAGGAAGTGCGCGGTCTCGGGCAGGAGCTCTCGACGCTGCCGCCGGAGACGGTGGCGGACAGGATGCACGGTCTCTCCGGGCGACTCGAAGCCGTCGCCGCCGACCTGCGGGACACGGACCGCCGCATCTCGCCCTCGCTCGTGCGCCGGTTCTTCGACCGGATCCGGCCGCAGGACGAGAAGATCGCCTTCTACCTGCTCCGGTACTACTTCTCGCAGTCGGACGTCGACGAAGACGTCATCGACAAGGTCGATTTTCTGGCCACCGTGGCGGCGACCGGCCGTCCGGAGCCGGAGGCCACGGCGACCCGGCCGCGGGCCGCGATCCGCCAGCTGTTCGAGTCGGTCACGTCGTCCTCGGTCTGGCCGCGGATCGAATCCGGGATGACGCCGGCGATCGTCCGGGCCTTCGACGAGCTCGCGGCGGACGTCACCCAGGCGCGGGAATTCGAGCAGCTCCTGACCGAGCGGCTGCTCAACAACGCGCGCACCATGAAGCGCCGCGTCGCGACGGGTCTCGCCGACCCGGACATCCTGACCGCGGTCGCGTGGTGCAACCTGACGACGCGCTCGGTCTTTCACCGACTCTACGAGCGCGAGGAGCGACGCCTGGACGAGGCCACGGGCCGCATCGCGGATCTCGAGCGCGAGCTCGTCCGCGGCGGCGAGGACGAGGCGCCGCCCGTGGAGTTTCGCCGGTTCCGCGAGTCGCGCGTCCGCTTCGAGCGGCTCTCGACGGAGGGCAACATCCGGGCGCAGCACGTCCTGGAGTTGAAGCTCGCGATCGGCGACGTCCTGGACAAGTTCGACATCTCGGGCCTCGAGGCCGAGGACATCGACGACGCCCTGGAGCTCGTGGAAGAAGTCGACGCGAGCTCGGAGGACGAATCCTTCTGGGGCCCGTGTCTCGAGCGCATCCTGGATCCAGTCGCGAGCGCCTCGGCGAGCCCGGGTGCGGCCTGGGCGGAGCCGATCGGAGCCCTGGGCCTCGAGACCTGGGAGCTCGAAGCCGCTCGCCGCACGGTCGAAGCGGGCGCGCCGCCGACCGACGCGGACCGGACCCTCCTGCGCTCCGCGGCGCTTCGCGTTCGCGCGGAGGATCAGGCCGAAGAGTTTCGATCGACGGGACCCGGGGCGGCGGCCGCGGACCTTCTGCGCGCGGCCCGCGGCACCATCGCCCGGTGCGAAGCGATCGACAACGCGCTCGAGAGCCTCGCGCTCGAGAGCGGCGGCTTCGAGCAAGCGCGCTCCCGGAACCGTTCGCGGCACCGCCTCCGGACGGCCGCCTCGGCGCTCTGGCTGGAGGTCGATCGGGTCTCGTAGCTTCGGTGCGAGACGCGCGCTCGCCCCCGTATACTCGCGCGCGTGAAGGAACCCGCCGCACCCGCCGGAGAAGAGGCTCCCGCCGAGCAGACGCTCGTCGAAAATCGCCGCCGGAATCTCGAGGAAATCCGCAAGCTCGGGGCGGATCCCTACCCTTTCGAATTCCGGGAGACGGCGACGGTTTCGCAGATCGCCCGCGCCCATCGGGATCGGTCGGCCGAGGAGCTCGAGGCGGCGGCGGTCGACGTCGCCACCGCCGGCCGCATCCTCGCGCGCCGCACGCAGGGGAAAGCGGGGTTCCTGGACCTCTCCGACGGCACCGACCGACTGCAGGTCTACGTGCGCAAGGACGTCGTCGGCGAGCCGGCCTGGGCCCTCTACGGCGCGCTCGATTTGGGCGACTGGATCGGCGTCTCCGGCACGGTGTTCAAGACCCGGACCGGCGAGCTGACGGTGAAGGCGAAGGAGCTCGTCTTTCTCGCCAAGTGCCTGCGGCCCCTTCCGGAGAAGTGGCACGGGTTGAAGGACGTCGAGATGCGTTACCGCCAGCGTTATCTCGATCTCGCCGTGAACTCCGAATCGCGGCGGGTGTTCGAGACCCGTTCGGCGGTCATCCGCTATCTCCGGCGCTTCCTCGACGTACGCGGCTTCCTCGAAGTCGAGACCCCGATGATGCAGCCGCTGGCGGGCGGCGCGATCGCGCGCCCGTTCGTGACGCATCACAACGCGCTCGATCTCGAGCTGTATCTCCGCGTCGCACCGGAGCTCTACTTGAAACGACTCGTCGTCGGAGGGATCCCGCGCGTCTACGAGCTCAATCGGAACTTCCGAAACGAGGGGATCGGCTGGAGGTGGAACCCGGAGTTCACGATGCTCGAGTTCTACCAGGCCTACGCGCGGGCGACGGACTTCATCGAGCTCACCGAGGAGATGACGGCCGGCCTGGTGCGCGAGATCACGGGCGGGACGACGACCCCCTGGCAGGGGGGCGCGATCGACTGGATGCCGCCGTACCGTCGCGTGACCATGCGCGACGCCGTGCTCGAGGCGGCTCGAAAGGATCCCCGCGGCGCCTTGAACGAGGAGGACCTGTCCTCCACCGACCGGCTGCTCTCCGCGGCGGGGAAATTTGGAGTGGAGAAGCCGGAGCGATTCGCCGGCCAGAAGGGGAAGCTCCTGGGCGAGCTCTTTGGAGTCCTCGCCGAGGCGGGGCTGCAGAGTCCCACGTTCGTGCACGAGTTTCCGACAGAGATCTCGCCCCTGTCCAAGCAGGACCCTCGCGATCCCGAGTGGGTCGACCGCTTCGAGTTGTACGCCGGCGGCATGGAGATCGCGAACGGGTTTTCCGAGCTGAACGATCCCGCGGAGCAGGCGGAGCGGTTCCGGCGTCAGGCGGAGGAGCGGGAGCGAGGCGACCTGGAGGCGACCCCGTACGACGAGGACTACGTCGAAGCGCTCGAGTACGGCATGCCTCCCGCGGCCGGCGAAGGAGTCGGCATCGATCGTCTCACGATGCTGCTGACGGACCGCCATTCGATTCGGGACGTGATCCTCTTCCCGCTGCTGAAGCCGAAGGAATGATCGGCGGACCGGCGAGGCGGAACCGTTGAGCTTCGAATCGTTCGTCGCGCGCCGTTTCCTGGTCGCGTCGCGGAAGACCGCGCACGTCGCCTTGATCTCGACGTTTTCCGTCCTCGGGCTGGCCGTGGGGGTCGCGGCGCTCGTCATCTCCCTCGCCCTCCTCTCCGGCTTCCAGGACCGGATTCGGAGTCAGATGGCGGAGCGGAGCCCTCACCTGACCGTCGAGCCCGAGCGCGGTGCCGCGCTGCCGGATCCCGAGGGCGTCCGTCGCGCGCTCGCGGCGGAGCGCGGTGTCATCGCGGTCGAGCCCGTCATCGAGGGGCGCGCCTGGGTGACGCCGGCCTCCGGCGGCAGCGCCGCTCCGGTGCGCTACCGGAGCGCGCGCGATCTCTCCTGGGACGGACGATCGCCGGCGCCGGTTCGACTGGCCGCCCCGGTCGCGTTCCGCATCGGCTCGAGCGCCGGAGAGGCCGTCCGGCTGACGTCATCGCGGACCCGGCTTTCCCCGATCGGGCCGATCCCGGTCTCCGTCGTCCTGTCGGTGGCGGGCCTCTCGCGCCGCGGCGCGCTCGAGAAGTTTCCCGAAGCGGAAGTGCCGGAGGCGATCGCCCGGCTCCTCGCGGGGCAACCGGAGGGTGCCCGGGCGTTCGAAGCGCGTCTCGCCGATCCGGAGGACGCTCCCCGCGCCGCTCGCGACGTCGCGCTCCGGCTGGCCGGCCCCTACCGCGTCGAGACCTGGCGCGACAAGAACGCTCCCCTCTCCTTCGCCCTCCGTCTCGAGAAGCTCGTCATCTTCGCGACCGTCGCGCTCGTGATCCTCGTCGCCGCCTTCAACGTCGTGTCCAACGTGGCGCTCCTCGTCGTGGAGAAGAAACGTGACCTGGGCGTGCTGACGACGATGGGGGCGGCGCCGCGCTCCCTCGCGCGCATCTATCTCTCCCTCGGCGCGACGATCGGCGCGATCGGGACTCTCGTCGGGCTGGCGCTCGGCGTGGGCGCATCGGTCGCGGCAGACCGGCTGGCGCTGATCCCGCTTCCGCCCGACGTCTATCTCTTCACGCATGTGCCGTTCGCCGTCCACCCGCGGGAGGTCGCCGTCGTCGCTGCCTTCGCGTTCTCGACCGCGGTCGCCGCGGCGGTGCTTCCGGCCCGGGCGGCGGCGCGCCTCGGTCCCGGCGAGGCGATCGGCCTGTCGCGATGAGAGACCGACGCCGCCGGTTTCGCTGATGCTCGCCGTCCGGGCGGAGAACCTCTCGAAAACCTACGGCGACGAGACGGCGCCGGTGACCGTTCTTCGCAACCTCTCTTTCGACCTTCCCGAGGGGATCTTCGCGGCGATCATGGGGCCGTCCGGGGTGGGCAAGTCCACGCTCCTCCACCTCCTCGGGGGAATCGACCGCCCCGACTCGGGCCGGGTCGAGGTGTTCGGCAAGGAGCTCGCGGCGATGGCGCCCGCCGAACGCGCTCGGTTCCGGAACGAGACGATCGGCTTCGTCTTTCAGTTCCACCATCTGCTTCCCGAGTTCACGGCGGAAGAGAACGTCGCTTTTCCCCACCGCATCGCGGGGGTCGCGGCGGGCGACGCGCGCCGGCGCGCCCGCGAGCTTCTGGAGCGCGTCGGGCTTCCGGATCGGGGCGCCCACCGGCCGCGCGCGCTCTCCGGCGGAGAGCAGCAGCGCGTGGCCATCGCGCGGGCGCTCGCGCGGGGGCCGCGGCTCCTTCTCGCCGACGAGCCGACGGGCAATCTCGACGCCGATTCCGCGGGCCGCGTCTTCGCTCTCCTCGAAGAGCTGCATCGCGAGCGAAGGATGAGCACCGTTCTCGTCACTCACAATCCCGATTTGGCTGAGCGCTGTGATAAAATTTTCAAGATGTCACGGGAAGGAATCACTCCCGCGCCGGGTTTCGCGGGGCGGGGATAGGGCCTCAAGGACACGGCCTCCATGCCCGCCTGCGATGTTTGAGAAATACAACGAAAAAGCGCGCCGCGCTCTTTTCTTCGCGCGCTACGAGGCCTCCAAGCTCGGCTCCAAGGTGATCGAGTCCGAGCACCTGCTGCTCGGCATCCTCCGCGAGGGGGAGGACATCATCAAGGAGATCTTCTCCCGCTTCAACGTCAAGCCGGAGGAGGTGCGCCGGGAGATCGAGGGGGACCGCATCTTCGTCGAGCGGATCTCTTCGACGGCCGAGCTGCCACTCTCCGAAGAGTCCAAGAAGATCCTGGCGTACGCCTCGCACGAGGCCGAATCCATGATGCACCCGTACGTCGGGACGGAGCACCTCCTCATCGGCCTGCTGCGCGTCGACGGGTGCGTCGCCGGGCGGCTTCTGGCCGCTCGCGGTTTCAACCTGTACGGCGTGCGCGAGGAGACGATCTCGCTGATCAAGGAACGGGAGGTCTCCAAACAGAAGAAGGAGCTTCCGTTCCTCTCGGAGTACAGCCGCGACCTGACGCAGCTCGCGGCGTCGGGAACTTTCGATCCGCTGATCGGCCGCGAGAAGGAAGTCGAGCGGATCATCCAGATCCTCTCCCGCCGCACCAAGAACAACCCGATCCTTCTGGGCGAGCCAGGCGTCGGCAAGACGGCGATCGTCGAGGGACTCGCGACGCGAATCGTCGAGGGCGCGGTCCCGATGTTCCTCTCGCAGAAGAAAATTTTGGCGCTCGACCTGTCGCTCATCGTCGCCGGGACGAAATACCGCGGACAGTTCGAGGAGAGGCTGAAGGGAATCATCCGCGAGCTGCGCGAGAACCCGGACCTCATCATCTTCATCGACGAGATCCACTCCCTGATCGGGGCGGGCTCGGCCGAGGGATCTCTCGACGCCGCGAACATCCTGAAGCCGGCGCTCTCGCGGGGGGAGGTCTCCTGCATCGGCGCGACGACGCTCAAGGAGTACCGCAAGTACATCGAGAAGGATCGCAGCCTCCTCCGCCGCTTCCAGGCGATCAACGTGACGGCGCCGTCCGAGAGCGAGACCTTCGAGATCCTGGAGGGGGTCAAAGACCGGTACGAGCAGTTCCACAAGGTGCGCTACTCGCCCGAGGCGATCAAGACCGCCGTCTACCAGTCGAACCGCTACATCACCGACCGGTTCTTCCCGGACAAAGCGATCGACATCCTGGACGAGGCGGGTGCCAAGGTGAAGTTGAAGCGGGTCGCCGACACGCAGAATCTCCGCAAGCTCGAGCTCGAAACGCGCCAGATCGTCAAGGAGATGAAGAAGGCGATCTCCGACAAGGACTTCGAGAAGGCCGTCTTCCTCCGGGAGCGCGAGATCGAGCTCAAGGAGGAGATCGAGCGAACGAAGGCGCAAACCGCAGAGAAGAACGAGACGACGCAGGAGGTCACGCGCCGCGACATCGAGGAGATCATTTCCTCCTGGACCGGGATCCCGGTGGCCTCGCTCGAGATGGAGGAGGCGGAGAAGCTTCTCCACATGGAGGACGCCCTGAGGCGCCGGATCGTGGGGCAGGAAGCCGCGATCGTCGGAGTGTCCAAGGCGATTCGACGCTCGAGGCTCGGCGTCAACAACCCGAAC
Source organism: Acidobacteriota bacterium (assembly GCA_046735265.1). GTDB lineage: Bacteria > Acidobacteriota > Thermoanaerobaculia > UBA5066 > Gp7-AA6 > DATBFU01. The sequence goes on from JBKPSZ010000237.1 coordinate 19,071, forward strand.
CGTCCGATGGGATCCTTCGTCTTCCTGGGGCCCTCGGGCGTCGGCAAGACCGAAGTCGCCCGACGGCTGGCCGAGTTCCTCTTCGAGAACCAGAAGGCGCTCGTGCGCTTCGACATGTCCGAGTACATGGAGAAGCACGCGGTGTCCAAGCTCATCGGGTCGCCGCCGGGGTACGTCGGGCACGAGGACGGCGGACAGCTGACGGAGCGGATCCGGCGAAATCCCTACAGCGTGATCCTGTTCGACGAGATCGAGAAGGCGCATCCGGACATCGCCAATCTGCTCCTCCAGATCCTGGAGGACGGGATCCTGACCGACTCCTACGGGAACGTCGTCGACTTCAAGAACACGTTGATCATCATGACCTCGAACATCGGGACGAAGCACCTCGTCAGCCGGTCGCGGCTGGGCTTCGGGAGCACCCGCGAGATCCAGGACGCGAAGGAGATCGAGGATCTCGTGTTGAAGGAGCTGCGTAAGGATTTTTCGCCCGAGTTCATCAACCGCATCGACGACATCATCGTCTTCCGGCCCCTCTCGCGGGAGGAGCTCGCGAAGATCTGTCGGCTGCTGATCGACGACGTCAACACGACCCTGGCGCCGAAGGGTGCCTTCGTGGACGTGGACGACGCGGCGGTCGACTGGCTGCTCGCCCAGAGCGGGGAAGACCCGAACATGGGAGCGCGCCCGTTGCGCCGGGCCATCCAAAAGCACATCGAGGATCCGGTTTCCGAGCTTCTGATCCAGTCGCGCGAGGACCGTCCCGAAATCATCGAGGCGCGGGTCGGACCGGAGGGTCTGACGGTGACGGCGCGCGAAAGCGAGACGATCGGCCAGGGACGATAGGCCCCGGAATCGTTTCCGCGCCAGGGACCCGGCCGCCGGATGCGGGTCCGCGTTTCCCGATTTGTTCACCGAGGGGAACAAGCTAGGCTAGCCAATCGTTCGGTGGGGGGGTGGGGGTGAGAAGAGGAGGCCCGGCGGATCGGGCGGCGGGGAACGCCCGGCGAGGGACGCAGGTTTGAGGATCGCCGCGGCGCTCGCGACTCCGCTTCTGTCCCTTCTTCTCTCGGCCTCCATCTCGGCCCAGAACCCTCCCCCGGAAACGGTCCCGACTCCTGTCCCGGCCGCTCCGTCCGTCCCTCCCGCCGCGGCCCCGGCGTCCGGGGATCGCATCGTCGGGATTCGCGTCGTCGGCTACCAGACCGTTTCCCCCGACACGATCGCGCACTACCTCGGGATCAAGGTCGGCGACCCCTACGATCCGGACGCGATCCGCTCCCGTTTCCACACGCTGTGGGACGTCGGGCTGCTCGACAACGCCACGATCGAGGCGGAGCGGACCGATCAGGGAGTCACGCTCGTCGTCACGATCGAGGAGCGGCCGACGATCACCGCCCTCGACTTCGAAGGCAACAAGAAGGTCTCGACCTCTCAGATCCGCGATCGCCTGAAGGAGGAGAAGATCGAGGTCCGCGCCGGGTCGCCCCTCTCCCTGCGGGAGATCGCCCGCGTCCGTTCGACGATCCAGGACTACTACCTCGAGCAGGGCTTTCGCAGCGTCAGCGTGGACTTCCGGATCGAGGACGTCTCCAAGACGGAGAAGAAGGTCGTCTTCGTGATCGACGAGGGAGACAAGATCAAGATCGACTCGATCCAGTTCGAGGGGAACAAGGTGATCTCGTCGTGGAAGCTTCGCAACGCGATGAAGAAGACGAAGGTCAACGTTTTCTGGCGCGTCTTCTCTGAGAACACCACGTACAGCCAGGCCAACTACGAGGCGGACGTCGAGAACATCAAGGGGCTGTACCAGTCGAAGGGGTACAAGGACATCGTCGTCAAGGATCCGGTCCTCGACGTCTTCGTCAAGAACCCAAAGGCCGCTCCCAAAAAGATCAAGCGGGCGGTCCGGATCACGATCCCGATCGTGGAGGGGGACCAGTACTTCGTCAACGAGATCCGGATCGCGCGAGTGGACCAGTCGGGCAAGACGGTCGAGAGCACGTCTCCGATGGTCTTTCCGGAAAAGGCGATTCTCGCCCGGTTCTGGGAACTCAAGCCCGGCGCCGTCTTGAACCGCGACCGGCTCGTCGAGGCCCTCTCCCAGGTCGAATCGATGTACAAGTCGAATGGCTACATCTACTGGTTCGCCGACCCGTCCTACAAGGAGCTGGAAAACCACCGCGTCGACATCGACGTGAAGATCTTCGAGGGCGAGAAGTTCTACCTCGGGCGCTTCGAGGTCAAGGGCAACACGATGACCCGCGACAAGGTGATCCGCCGAGAGTTCGCCCTCGACGAGGGGGCGGTCATGGACATGGAGGCCGTCAAGAAGAGCCTCCAGAAGCTCCAACAGCTCGGTTACTTCAAGATCGCCGAGGAGCCGGACTTCGGCGTCGATCCGGACGCGAAGAAAGTCAATCTGACGCTCAAAGGCACGGAGACGTCGCGCAACGAGATCCAGTTCGGCGCCGGCTATTCGGCCGTGGACAAGTTCTTCGGCCAGTTCTCGTTCCAGACCCGCAACTTCCTCGGTCGCGGCGAGGTGCTGGCCGCCTCCGCCCAGGTCGGCAAGATCTCGAGCTTCTACGACGTCTCCTACACCATCCCCTGGTTCATGGATAAGAACCAGTCGGTCGGCTTCTCGATCTACCGCCGCACGGCCGACTACCTGAATGTGGACGAGAGAAGACAGGGAGCGAGCATCTTCTACGGGCACGGGATCGACCTGTTCTCGTCCTGGAACCTTCTCTACCAGTACGAGAACATCAAGGCGAATTACCCGGTGACCGGGGCTCCCGTGCCGCCCGGCCAGCCAATCCCGCCTCCGACACTCGCCGACACGACCGGCAAGACCTCGTCGCTGACGCCGGCCTACCGGTACGACTCCCGCAACGACCCCTTCGATCCGACCTTCGGCCGCCGGCTCTTCGCGAGCGTTCAGAT
>JBKPSZ010000238.1:0-7757 GCA_046735265.1 Acidobacteriota bacterium
GACGTGGACGCCGCCGTTGTCCTCGGGAGAACGGTCGTAGTTGTCCATGTGGGAGGGCTGCGGATCGTTGCCGAGGACCGGATCCGCATAGGCCGATCCGGGCGCCTTGAGCGAGCGGAGCCCGACGCCTCGCACGCGCGAGGTGAAGAGCCCCCCTCCGATGATCCAGTCGGCGTCGGCGGCCTTCTCTCCGCGGCCGCGCTGCTTGACGAGAGAGCCGAACACGTCCGAGATCGACTCGTTCAACGCCCCGGGCTGGTCGTGGTACTCGAGGCCCGCCGCGTGGTCGGTCACGCCGTGCGTCAGCTCGTGCCCGATCACGTCCACGCTGATCGTGAAGCGCTCGAAAAGGTCCCCGTCCCCGTCGCCGTAGACCATCTGCGCGCCGTCCCAGAACGCGTTGTCGTAATCGACGCCGTAGTGAACCGAGGAGTCGAGGCGCATGCCCTTCCCGTCGATCGAATTGCGCCCGAAGACGTCGAAGTAGAGGTCGTAAGTCGAGCCCGCTCCGTCGTAGGCCTCGTCCACGGCTGCGTCGCCCGAGTCGGGGTCGCCTTCCCCGCGGACGCGCACGCCGGGCAGGCGCGTGGCGTGCTGCGCGTCGTAGACCGTCCGTCGTTTCTGACCGGTCGGCACCGCGACGAGCATCGAGGCTCGGACCTCGCGCCTCCCCCGCATCCGCTCCGAGAGGGCGAGCGTCGCGAGCGCGCGGCGCCGTTGGTCCGGCGTTCCGTTGCGGGCGATCGCCACGAGGATCTGCGGCGGGAGGATCGCGCAGAGCGTCAAGGGGCCATCCCCGACTCGTAGTTGGTCACGAACTCGAGAAACCGCGTGACTTCGAGGACGTCTTTGCCGTGGAACCGGATCGCGTGCGCGTCGGTCCGTTCGATCCCGGGGAGGTAGGCGAGCAGCTCCGCCGGCCGGTAGTTCTTGAAACGCAGGTCGAGCTCGACCGGCTCCTTCAGCCGGTAGACGCGGAAATCCTTCATGCGTCCGAGCGCGCGCCGCGCGGCCTCCCGGATCTTCTCGCACGAAGCGGCCGGCGTGAGGGTGCGCGCCGAATGGAATCCGTAGGCCCACTTCACGGCCGCGGTCTCGAGGGGCCCCAGGAGCGCCTGGGCTTCCTTCACGATGGCGTCGTCCCCCGAGATCATCGCGACGGGGACCCCGAAGTGACCGGCGATCGCGGCGTTCAGGCCCGCCTCCGGAACCGAGACTCCGTTCAACTTCACGTCCGCGAGCGTGGCCGACGACATCGTGTGCGCCCGGACCCCCTGCGGATTCGTCGTGCTCGAGTGGTAGCCGATGAAGATCGCCGCGGCGAAGGTCTCGTCGATTCCCTGCATCATCGCGAGCGGGCGGGGCCAGGCTCGGACGATCGTGACGTCCTTCGGAAAGCGCTCGATCAGAAGCGACTCGCCGTTGCCGTGCGAGTCTGCGACGACGAACTCGGTCGCGCCGGCGGCGCGGGCGCCCTCGATCGCGGCGAGCGCCTCGTCCGTCATGAAGCCCCGGAACCGCTCGTACTCGAAGCCCGGCGGCCCGAGCTGGTCTCCCGTCACGACGCCCGCGATGCCCTCCATGTCGACCGAGATGTAGACCTTCGTGGCGGCGATCGCCGACGTCGCCGCCATCAGGAGAGCCAGCCCGATACCCGCGCACCGATGCTTCATTCGACCTCCCGTTGAAGCTCGGCGATGATACGCCGCGTGAATCTTCCGACGCCCCTCGAGCGACTGCCCGAGACGGCCGCGGCGCGCGGCGACGTTTGGGTCAAGCGCGAGGACGTGCACGAGCTCGGCGCCTTCAAGTGGCGGGGCGCGCTTCCGACGCTCGAGGCCTACCGCGCGGCCGGAGCGTCGGGCGTCGTCACGGCGTCCACGGGAAACCACGGCGCCGCAACCGCCTGGTCCGCCGCGCGTCTCGGGCTCTCCGCGACGGTCTTCGTTCCCGAAGCGGCGTCGCGCGCCAAAGTCGCGCTCATCCGTTCACTCGGCGCCGAGATCCGAGAAGCGGGCAGGGACTTCGACCACGCCAAGGACGCGGCGGGCGAATTCGCCCGGTCTCGCGGCCTCCCGTTCTTCGAGGACGGCCGCGAACCCGCCCAGTACGAAGGCTACGGCGTCATCGCGTCGGAGATCCTGGAGCAGCTCCCGAACGTGCCGGCCGCCGTGGTCGTCCCGGTCGGCAACGGCGCGCTGATCGGCGGCATCGGGGAGGTCGTGCGGCGTCGAGCCCCCGAGACCCTCGTCGTCGGGGTCGTGGCCAAGGACGCGCCCGTCATGGAGGAATCGTGGCGGAAAGGCGAGGCCGTCCCCGGCGGACGCATGGCGACGTTCGCGGACGGGCTCGCGGTGCGCGTCGCGATTCCCTATGCGGTGGAGGTGCTCGACCGGGTCGTGGACGGCATGGAGCTCGTCTCGGAGCGGGAGATCGCCCGCGCCGTCGGACGGTACGCGGCGGCGGGCATTCGGGTCGAGGGAGCCGCAGCCGCGGCGCTCGCCGCTCTGCCCCGCCTCTCGAAGTTTCCCGGAGCGCTCGTTCTCGTCGTGACGGGACGCAACATCGACGAGGACCTCTACCGGCGCGCCGTCGAGCGGCCCGAATCCTTCCCCGACTGAAGCGCCTGAGGTCCCCGCTTCCTCCGCTGCGATAATCGGCCTCGTGCGCTCCGTCGAGGATCTTCCGACTCCGGCCGTGCTCGTGGATCTCGACGTCGTCGAGAAGAACCTGGCGCGCATGGCGGAGAGAGCGCGCGCGGCCGGAGTGAAGCTGCGCCCGCACGCGAAGACGCACAAGGTTCCCGAGATCGGCCGGATGCAGCTCGCCCTCGGCGCGGCCGGCCTCTCGCTCGCCAAGGTCGGCGAGGCCGAGGTCTTCGTCCACGCCGGTTTCGACGACATCTTCCTCGCCTACCCGACGATCGGCGGGGATCGGGCGCGGCGCCTGCTCGCTCTCTCGGATCGCGCGAAGATCCGAGTCGGCGCCGACAGCCTCGAAGGGGCCCGGTCTCTTTCGGATGTCTTCGCCGCCGCGCGCCGGCGCCTCGCGGTCGTCTTGAAGATCGACTGCGGCTACCACCGGGTGGGCGTCGAACCGGGCCGCGCGCTCGAGCTCGCGCGCGCGATCGCGGAGCTGCCGGGTCTCGAGCTCGCGGGCGTCTTCACGCACGGGGGCCAGGCGTATTCGACCGAAACCGCCCAGGGCGTCGCCGACGTCGGCCGACTGGAGGGCGAGACCGTGGCCGCCGTCGCCTCGGAGCTTCGGGCGGCCGGCCTTCCGGTGGCCGAGGTCTCGGTCGGCTCGACTCCGACGGCGTTCTCCTCGATGAAGGTGAAGGGAGTGACCGAGTGCCGTCCCGGCAACTACGTCTACCACGACGGCTCGCAGGTCGCCCTCGGCACCTGCACCCCGAAGGACTGCGCGATGACCGTGGCCGCGACGGTCGTGAGCGTTCCCGACCAGGACCGCGCGGTCGTGGACGCCGGCTCGAAGACCCTCTCTTCCGACATCCTTCGGCCGCGGCCCGGAGGGCACGGCCTCGTGCTCGGAACGTCGAGCCGCATCGACCGGCTGTCGGAGGAGCACGGCGTCGTCGCGGTCGCGCCCGGAGACCGTTTTCGCGTCGGCCAGCGCGTCGCGATCCTTCCCAACCACGCCTGCGTCGTGTCGAACCTCCACGAACGCGTCTACGGCGTCCGCGCCGGAAGCGTCGAATGCGAGTGGCGCGTGGCGGCCCGGGGGCGCGTCGACTGATCTCGTGAGCGGGCCGGGCGTTATGCTCGCGCCCGATCTCGATGTTCCGCGACGTCTCGGTTCCCCTCTGGCTCACCGTCCTCGGGGGCCTCCTCGCGGTCTGGGCGGCGCTCGATCGTCTTCTCATCCCGTCGGTGCGCTGGCTGCTGCGCCGGCGCGTGAACCGGCTGATCGAGCGGGTCAACACGCAGCTGAAGATCCGGCTGCCGCCGTTCAAGCTCACCCGACGCGCCGTCCTGATCGACCGGCTCCTCTTCGACCGGGAGGTCCAGGAGGCCGCGGCGGCGCACGCCCGCGTTTCGGGAATGCCGCGGGAAGTCGCGGTCGAGACGGTTCGCCGATACGCCCGGGAGATCGTTCCGAGCTTCAACGCTTACGTGTACTTCCGCGCCGGGTACGCGGCGGCCCGAGCGATCGCGCGCAATCTCTATCGCGTGCGCCTCGGCTACTCCGACGAGGCGGGGCTCTCGCGGGTCGGAGAGAACACGACCGTCGTCTTCCTGATCAATCACCGAAGCAACATGGACTACATCCTCGTCGCCTATCTCGCGGCGGAAAAGGCGGCGCTCTCCTACGCCGTCGGGGAGTGGGCGCGTGTCTGGCCGCTGCAGACCCTCATTCGCGCGATGGGCGCGTACTTCGTCCGGCGCAACTCGCGCGACGCGCTCTACCGGAAGGTCCTCGAGCGCTACGTGGCGATGGCGACCGAGGCGGGCGTCACCCAGGCGATTTTCCCGGAGGGAGGCCTCTCGCGCGACGGGAAGCTCCGGCCGCCGAAGTTCGGCATCCTCGACTACATGCTCCGCTCTTTCGATCGGGAAGGCGGGCGCGACATCGCGTTCATTCCGGTCGGCATCAACTACGACCGGGTGTTCGAGGACCGAAGCTTCCAGGTCGAGCTCGATCCCGCGGCGCTCCGGCCGGGAACGACGCAGTCGCTCGCGACGGCGACGCGCTTCGTCTCCCGGAACGCGTTCTTGATGGCGCGCAACCGCTGGCACCGCTTCGGGTACGCCTGCGTGAACTTCGGCTCGCCGGTGTCGCTCCGGGACTACCTCGCGCGGGAAGGGGTCGACTTCCGGCGCCTCTCGAAGGAGGAGCGATTCCCGAAAGTCGAGGCCTTCGCGAAGGAGCTCATGCGCGAAATCGCGAAAGTCATCCCGGTCACGCCGGTGGCCCTCGCGGCGACCGTGCTCGTCCGCCAGCCCGGAAAGGCGTGGAGCCGGCTCGAGCTCAAGGCCGAGATCCTCCGCCTCGTCAACGAGCTCGAGGCGCGCGGCGCGCACGTCTACATTCCGCGGCGGGATCTCGACTACGCGTTCGAGGTCGGCCTCCGGATGCTCGTCCTTCGCCGCCTCGTCGCCGAGTCGGGCGGCATCCTGGCGCCGGTCCCGCAGGAGCTGCCGCTTCTGACTTACTACGCCAACTCAATCGCGCACTTCGCGGACCGGGCCGTCGCCGGCTGACGGTCGACTTCCGACTCCCGAAGAAGGATCCTTCCGCATGGCCGGCGCTCGAGACGTCTTTCTGACCGGTGGGACCGGCTACATGGGCCGGCGACTGATTCCACGGCTTGCCGCGCGAGGCCATCGCGTCCGTGCGCTCGTGCGGCCCGGCTCCGAGCGGCGGCTGCCGGACGGATGCGAACCGGTGCTCGGCGACGCGCTCGACGCCGAGTCCTTCGCTTCCCGCGTGCCGCCGGCCGACACGTTCGTCCAGCTCGTCGGGATCGCCCATCCATCCCCGTCGAAGGCCGCGGAGTTCCGCCGCGTCGATCTCGCTTCCGCGAAGGCTTCGGCCGAAGCGGCGGCGCGCGCGCGTGTGGCTCACTTCGTCTACGTCAGCGTCGCGCGGCCGGCGCCGGTCATGAAGGCGTACCAGGAGGCGCGCGCCGAAGCGGAAGCCGACATCCGCGCGAAGGGCCTCGCCGCGACGTTCCTGCGCCCCTGGTACGTGCTCGGCCCCGGACACCGCTGGCCCTGGCTGCTCCTTCCCGGCTACTGGCTCGCGGAGCGCCTTCCCGCAACGCGCGAGACGGCGCGCCGCCTCCGGCCCGTCACCCTCGATCAGATGCTTTCGGCCCTCGTGCGCGCCGTCGAGAACCCGGCGGCAGCGATCCGGATCGTCGAGACGCCCGAGCTGCGGACCACCTGACGACGGGTGGGCCCGTCAGCTCGGGCTCGGCGGCTCTTCGCGCGAGAGCCGTCCCGCGAGCCTCTCGATCCCAGGCTTGGCCGATGCGTAGACGAGAAACCCGACCGGAACGGAGGCGACGGCCCAGACGACGGCGCCGTGCCATGTCACGGTCCAGAGGGACGCGATCGTTCCCGGCAGGTCCGCGCGCCCCATCGCGATGATCTTCGCCGGCGAGAGCGGCGTGTGCGGTTCCTGGAAGAGCCACTCCCCCGCGCGCAGGAAGGGGACCAGCAGCGCGAGCTGCAGCGGGTAGGCGAGGAAGTTCACCGCCTGGATCAGGGGCTGGTTCAGACGGAGCAGGAGGGCCGCGAGCGCGCAGAGGATCGTCGTCGTGCCGATCACGGGAGGCACGGAGAGGCACAGCCCCACGGCGAGGGTCAGCGCGATGTCGTGCGGCGTCAAACCCTGGCGAAGCTCGGCGGCGACGACCCGCACCAGCCGTCGAGACAGGCTGTCGGCCAAGTGATCTAGGAGAGGGCTTTCGAAGCGCGGGCCGAGCGCGCCGCGAGCACGTCGAGAGAAGCCGCGGCCCGGTCGCCGGAGGGATGTTTGACGAACAGGAGCTGCGCGTCGCCGATGTGTCTCTCCGCGAACGCGGCGGCGCAGCTGGCGAGATAGAAGTCGAAGAGGCGGAGGAAACGGTCGTCGTATCCGAGCTCGCGCACGCGATCGCGGCTCTCCAAGAGGCGGTCGCGCCAGGTCAGAAGCGTCCGCACGTAATGCCTCCCGATGTCCTCGAGCCCGATCAGGGTCAGGCGCGTCACGCGTCCGATCGACCGGAGGATCTCGGAAAGGCAGGCGAGCTCCGCGCCGGGAAAGACGTAGAGCTGGATCCAGTCGGGACGGCGCCGATACGCCGGGAAGTCCCGCTCGTTCATCGTGATCGTCTGGAGCAGCATCGCCCCGTCGGCGGACAGGAGGCGCTCCGCCGCGCCGAAAAACTCGTCGTACCGCTCGAGCCCGACCGCTTCGAACATCTCGATCGAGACGATCCGGTCGAATGTCCCCGAGAGCTTGCGGTAGTCCTCGTAGAGAGGAGTCACGCGATCGCCGAGACCTTCGGCGGCGATCCGGTCCCGAGCGAAAGCGTGCTGGGCGCGAGAGATCGTCGTCGTCGTCACCCGGCATCCGTAACGCCGCGCCGCCCATACCGCGAAGCCGCCCCAGCCCGTGCCGATCTCGAGGACGTGGTGGGAGCGGGAGAGCTCGAGCTTCTCCGCGATCCGCGCGAACTTCGCCTCCTGCGCCTCTTCCAGAGTGGAATCGGATCGTTCGAAGTAGGCGCACGAGTACGCCATGTGCCGCCGGTCGAGGAAGAGCCCGTAGAGGTCGTTGCCCAGGTCGTAGTGCGCTTCGATGTTGCGGCGGCTCCCCTCGATGGAGTTCGGCCGGCGTCGGTGGCGCGCGAGCTGGACCAGCCTCGAGAGAAAGGACGCCGCACCGCCGCCGAATCGCCCGGCGTTGCGGACGGCGAGCCGGGCCGTCGAGAAGAGATCCGGCGTCGTCCAGAAGCCGTCGGTGTACGTCTCGCCGAATGCCACTTCTCCCCGGAGGAACGCCCGCGTGAACGTGCGCACGTCGCGGATCTCGACTTCGGCCCGCAACGAGGCCGTGGCGTCTCCGAAGCTCCGCGCGCCGCCGGGATATCGGATCTCGAGACGCGCGTCCCGGATTTCCTCGAGCGCCCGAAAGAAGGCACGCCGTGCGAGCGATCTCATCCGGCGGTCACGACTCCTTCGGATCCGGAAGGAGGACCGAGAGCAGGATGCTCACGATAGAAATGACCAGGGCGCCCAGGAACGCCG
>JBKPSZ010000239.1:0-21641 GCA_046735265.1 Acidobacteriota bacterium
ACGCTGCACCGTGTGCCGGTAGAGATCGGCGCGCCGAGCGCCGGCCTCGATCCGTCTCCCGAAGGACAGCGCCAGGGACACGCCGACGACGAAAAGAAAGAAGGGAAAGATCGTGTCGGTGTAGGTCCACCCGTGCCACTCCGCGTGGAGGAGCGGCGGGTAGACGTGCTCCCAGGTTCCCGGCGTGTTGACCACGAGCATCCCGGCGACCGTCAGCCCGCGGAGGACGTCGAGGGCGTCGAGTCGCCGCGGCCCGTCCGCGTTGTGCGGCGCGATCACCGAAACGCGCCGGCCAGCCCGTCGGGCTCCTTGCCTGCGGTCAGCCGCCGCACGACGGCGAGCGTCGCGAGATCGAGCTCGGACACGACGTCCGCGTTCGTCGAGGCGACCCAGGCCCGGCGGCCGTCGGGTGCGATCAACAGGCCGACGGGCACCGGGCTCTTGCCGAACTGATCCGAGAAGACGCGCTTCTCCGCGCCGGCGACCGCCTCGCTGCCGATCGGGATCCGGGCGAGCTCCTTCCGCGAGGCGACGTCGAAGACGGCGACGTCGCCGGTGTTCGCGCAGGAGACGAGGGCTCGCTTCCCGCCGGGAGTGATCTTCACGCGGATCGGAAACTTCGCGGCCGGTACGGTGGCCACGACCTCGAGGCTCGAAACGTCGATGACCGAGACCGTGTCCGCCTCGCGGTTGGTCACCCACACCTCTCGGCCGTCGGGCGTGATCGCGATGCCTTCGGCTCCCTTTCCCGTCGGGACCTGCTTGATCGCCTTGCGGCCCTCGACGACCGTCACGGAGCCCGAGCCGATGTTCGCGACGAACGCGCGCGCCCCGTCGGGCGTCGCCACGACCATGTGGGAAACCTCCTGGAAGGTCGCAATGCGATGTTCGACGCGCCGCGCGCCCGGATCGACGAGGAGGAGCTCCTTCAAGCCCTCGGCGGTCACGAGGAGCCGGCCGTCCAGCAGCGGGAAGAGGCCGTGCGGGCGAGCCCCTTCCGGCAGCTCGATCGAGCCCGCCTTGACGTTCTTGTCGAGATCGAGGAGCGTGATCGTGCGGCCGGGTTTCTCCCGGTCGCCGTAGTCCGCGACGGCGGCGAGCCGTCCGCCGGCGAGGACGGCGACCTCGTGCGGGCCGTGGCCCACGGGGATCGTCGCGAGGGGCTTCCCGGAGGCGGCATCGAGAATCGAAGCGGTGTCGTCCGACTTGTTCAGGACGATCAGCCGTTCGGCGCCGGCAGCGGGAAGCGCGGCGGCGAGGGCGGCGAGAGTCAGGAGGAGCGTCGGTTTCCAGCGCATCGGCGATCGCCTCCGGGCAGACTCTACTGCAGCGGACGAGACCTCCGTCGGCGCACGCGCCGCGACCCGCCGCATCGCTCTTCTACAATGAACGCCGCTTGAACACTCGCATGCTTCTCGGCGCCGCGCTGCTCCTCGCGTCCGCAGCCGCGCGGTCGGAGAACCCCGTTGCGAGATCGGGCCCCTACGAAGTGACCCTCCTGCCGCCGGCGGCCGGTCTCTTCGCCGAGGAGGAGATGGAGCTCGAGTTTCGGGTCCTCGACACGCGCGTCCTCTCGCCGGAAGGGGGCGCCGCGCCGCTCCTCTTCGCCCGATTCCGTTGCGAGGTGGACATGCCGAGCATGCCGAGCATGGCGCGGTTCGACGAGATCGCCCACCGCGAGGACGTCCCGGGCGTCTACGGCGTGCATCCGACATTCCCCCACGGAGGCGAGTATCGCTATTGCATCTCGCTCCTGCCGCCGGCCGAGCAGCTCGCGGCTTCGCCGCGTCCGGACGCTCCGTTCACCGTCGAGTTCCCGCTGGAAGTCCGCGACGCGTCGGAGGGGCGGGCCCGCCGCGCTCGCGTCCTGCCCTATCGCCTGGAGGTGATCGCCGACGGAGGCGCCCCCGCGGCCGGCTCGGACGCCGCCCTCGAAATTCGCGTGCGCATCGCGGGGAGCCCCGATCTGCGCGAAGTCCTGGACTTCGATCCGGTCCACGAGCGTCCGATGCACCTCTTCCTCGTGCGGCGGGATCTCGCCTATTTCGCGCACGAGCATCCGGAGCTCGCGGCACCGGGGGTCTTCCGCCTCCGATACCGATTTCCGGCGCCCGGCGACTATCGGCTCTTCGCGGACGTCGCTCCCCGCGACGCCGGGTCCCAGGTCCTCGCCGCCGACATTTCGGTGCGGCCGGGCGCCTCCGATCCGCCGCCGCCGTCCCCGGCGCCGATGAGCCCGCAGCTCTGGGGCGAGGCCGGCTCGATGCGCGTGGATCTCGACCCTCCCGACGGCGGGATTCCCGCCGGCCGGACCGTTACGGTCGCCGCGCACATCCGCGATCGGGACGGGCGGCCGGTCGAGGACATCCAGCCGTGGCTCGGCGCGCTCGGGCACCTGCTCCTCGTCTCACGCGACGGCGAGACTTTCGCGCACGCCCACCCGGACGAGCGGGACCCCTCGATCGGAAAAGCGGGCCGGATCCCGTTCCTCGTGCGTTTGCCCAAGCCGGGGCTCTACAAGGGGTGGGTGCAGTTCCAGCAAAGCGGGAAGATCTTCACCGCCGAGGTCGCGCTCGAAGCGAAGGCGAAGGACTGAGGACTACAAACTCGAGACTGGCGACTGTCCGAGGTCAGCTCTTCAGCACCTGGAGTTCGAGCGACCGCGACGAGAGCCCTTCCGGCTCGCCGTCGCGGACGGCGTAGTCGTCTTCGATGCGCACGCCGAACTTGCCGGGCGTGTAGATCCCCGGCTCGACCGTCACCACGTTGCCGGCCACGAGAGCCGTCTTGTTGCCCCGGACGAGGTAGGGCGATTCGTGTCCGTCCATTCCGAGGCCGTGCCCGAGGCGATGGGTGAAGAACTCGCCGTAGCCGGCGTCCTCGATCACCTTTCGCGCGGCGCGGTCGCAGTCCTCGGGAATCGCCCCGGACCGCAGAGCCGCGATTCCCGCGCTCTGGGCGCGCTCGACCGTGTCGTACACCTTTCGGATCTCGTCCGACGCGGCGCCGAAGGCGACCGTCCGCGTGACGTCCGAGCTGTAACCGCGGACTTTGCAGCCGGCGTCGATCAGCACGACGTCTCCGCGCGAGAGCGTCCGATCTTCCGGAGCGCCGTGCGGAAACGCCGAAGATGGCCCGAACTGGACCAGGCCTCCGCCCTCGACTCCGAGCCGGCGGAACTCCTCTTCGAGGATCTCCGAGACCCGATGCTCGCTCATCCCGCTTCGAATCCGGCGATGCGTTGCGGTGATGGCGCGCGTCGTGCGATCGCCCGCGGCGCGGATGAGCGCCCTCTCCTCGGGAGATTTCACGCGGCGGAGCGTGTCGAAGATCTCCGTCGCGTTCTCGAGGCGGCCCGGAAAGACCGCGGCGAGACGGGTGACGGTCTCGTAGGACGTCGATCCCTCGATGCCGATCGCGGCGCGTCCCTCGACGGCTTTCGCGACGACCGTCATCGGATCTTCATCTTCCTTCCATGTCCGGACGTCGTCCACGACGGCGTTCTTTCGGTGATTTCCCTCCTCGAACGACGGCGTCACCAGGAGCGCGGGCCCCTCGGCGAACAGGAGGAGAGCGGTCAGCCGCTCGCTCCGGGAAATCGCGAGGTTCGCCGCGTAGGCCAGGTTCGTCGACGGCGTGACGAGAAGGGCGTCGAGCTTGCGCTTCTTGGCCTCCGCGCGCAATTTCACCTGCCGGCTCCGGAACTCCGTCGCGGGCAGCGGCGGCGGAAGCGCGCTCGCTTCCTCCGCTGCCTCCGCGCGGGGCGGCAGCGCGGCCAGGGAAGCGGCGGCTCCGGCCGAAACGATCAGTCCGCGGCGCGTCAGGGACATTCCTCCTCCTTCGGAAGCGGCGCTAGGATACCGGTTGGAGGAAAGGAGACGCCATGCCGTACGACCCCGCTGTCGTTGCGCCGATGCGTGAAGAATTGACGAACCTCGGCTTCGCCGAGCTCCGGAAATCGGAGGACGTCGATCGGGCGATGCAGCAGCCGGGACGTCTCCTCCTCGTGGTCAATTCGATCTGCGGCTGCGCGGCCGGCGTCGCGCGGCCCGGCGTCGCTCTCTCTCTGCGAAACCCCGGGGCGCCCGCCCGCCGCGCGACGGTGTTCGCGGGACAGGATGTCGAGGCAACCGCCCGCGCGCGCAGCTACTTCGAGGGGAAGGCGCCGTCTTCCCCGCAGGTGGCGATTCTGGAAGGCGGCCGGCTCCTCTTCCTCCTGCAGCGGCAGGAAATCGAGGGCCGGACCGCCGAACAGGTGGCCAAGGCGCTCGAGACGGCGTACGGGATCCGCTAGCGGCGCGATTCCCGCCGGAGGACTCGGAGCCCCGGCGGCTAGCTTCCGTGCTTGTAGTACTCGAACGCCGACATCGGCTTGCCGTAGTCGAGCTTCCATGGACGCGAATCGGCCGGTAGCTTGCCGAGCACGCGGGCCATCTCGCGGATGTGCGTGGAGACCGCTCCGCAGCAGGCGCCGATGTAGTTGATGCCGAAATCCCGCGCCCGCCGCGCGTAGTCGGCCATCTCCCGGCGGGAGACCTGCAGGACGTCGAGCTCGAACGGGAACTGGGGAAGCGACGTGAAGTCGGGCGCCTCGACCGTCGTGCGATACCCGACGGGCTGGCAGGCGACGTAGCCGTCCACCGCCCGACGCATTTCTTCCGCGATCGGCAGCGTCAGCTCCGGCCCCCGAAGGCAGTTGACCCCGACGATGTCCGCGCCGGCGTCGCGCAGCGCGCGGGCGCACTCGGCCGGCGTTTTCCCCTCCGGGGTCACGGCCTGCTGCTCGAAGCACATCGTCACCATCACGGGGAGGCCCGTCTTCTTGGCGCTTTCCGCGGCGATGAGAGCTTCGCCGAGATAGGAAAACGTTTCGCCGATGACGAAGTCGATTCCCTCGTCCACCTGGATCTCGAGCTGCTCGTCGAAGGTCTTCCGGACGCGGTCGGCGGCGGTCGGGCTGCCCGGCTCGTACATCCACGTGAGCGAGATGTTGCCGGCGACGAGGCAACGATTGCCCGCGACTTCCCGCGCGATTCGGACGGCGGCGCGATTCAGATCCTTGAGCGAGTCCTGGAGTCCGACCGTCGCGAGCTTGTCGCGGCTCGCGTAGAACGTCAGCGCCTGGAGGACGTCGGCCCCGGCCTCGCGAAACTCCGTGTGGAGCTCGCGCACGGCCTGCGGCCGCGAGAGGACCACCTCCGGAGTAAACGGTCCTCCCCGCACCCAACCTCGCTTCTCGAGCTCGAGAAGGTAGCCGCCGTCGCCGAGGACGACGCCCTCGGCCAGCCTTTCCAGAATCCCCTTTTTCCGCATCCTGGAAGATCCCCTTTCCAATCGAACGATTACGCCGCGCGAGCCGGAGGGCCGCCTTTCCGGCGGTCGCGCAGCACCTGTTTGGCCGCGTTGTGGCCCGGCGCGCCGGTGACCCCGCCTCCCGGGTGCGCGCCGGCGCCGCAGAGATAGAGCCCCTCGACCGGCGTCCGGTAGTCCGCCCACCCGGAGACCGGCCGAAGGAAAAAGAGCTGCTCGAGGTTCAGATCCCCGTGGAAGATGTTCCCCTCGGTCAGGCCGTAGACGCGCTCGAGGTCGAACGGGGTGAGGACCTGGCGCGCGACGACGCTCTTCGGCACGTTCGGAGCGTACTCTCCGATCCTCGCGACGACCCGGTCGCCCAGCTCCTCCCGCCGCGATTCCCAGTCCCCTTCGCGCAGACGGTAGGGGACGAACTGCACGAAGCAGGTCACGACGTGCCGGCCGGCGGTCGCGAGCGACGTGTCCACGTTCGTGGCGACCACGCAATCGACCCAGAGCTCCCGGGGAATCTCGCCGCGGCGGGACGCCTCGTAGCTGCGCTCGGCGTACTCGAGCGACGGAACGAGCGTGAAGAGCGCCCGCTCCGACGGAGACCAGTCGCGCGGCATGCCGCTCACGCGCGGCTCCTCGGAGAGCACGAGGTTGACCTTCGCGCAGGGGCCGTCCATCTTGATCTTCTCGATGCGCTCGCGGAACTCCGCGGGGAGGTCGCCCGGTTCGAGCAGGGAGAGGAACGTCCTCTTCGGATCGGCGTTCGACAGCACGATCCCCGCTTCGATCTCCGTGCCGTCCTCCATGGCCACGCCTCGCGCCCGCCCGTCGCGCGAGAGGATCCGGACCACGGAGGATCCGGTCCGGATCTCGACGCCGAAGCCGCGCGCGGCCGAGGCCATCGCCGACGTGATCGCCCCCATACCGCCCAAGACGTGGCCGTAGAAGCCCTGAACCTGATGCTCGCCCCCCGAGAGAAGGTGAAAGAGGAGCCCGAGCGCCGTCCCCGGCTGATACGGGCCGCCGTGCTTCCCGTAGAGGCTGTTGGCGAGAATGAGCGTCTTGACACGATCCGACTCGTAGTGGCGGTCGAGGAACTCGCCGAGGCTCCCCGTCAGGAACGAGACCATCCCGGCGATCTCCTCGCCGGAGATTCCGTTCAAGCGGCGGCCGAGCCTCCACAGCTCTCGGACGCGACCCGCGCCGCGAGCGCCGACGTCCGGAGGGGGCTCCAGGAAGAAGGGCTGGAGATAGCGGGCGAGGCGCTTCAGCTCCTCGTCCACGCGCTGAAAGGTCCGCGCGTCGGCGGCGGAAACGCGCGCGATTTCCGCGATCGCGCGGTCGCGGTCGGCCCACCAGGGTAGGGGAGGAGCGTCGAGGAAGGGGACCGTCAGCGACGGATCGCAGGGCACCATCCGGAGCCCGTGCGCGCCGAGGTCGAGGTCGCGGATCACCTCGGGGCGCAGCATGCTCGCGATGTAGGAGGTCGTCGAGGCCCGGCACCCGGGCGCGATCTCCTCGGTGACGCAGCAGCCCCCGACGACGTGCCGCCGCTCGAGAACGAGCGTCGAGAGCCCCTCGCGCGCGAGGTAGGCCGCGGCCGTCAGCCCGTTGTGGCCCCCGCCGACGACGACGGCGTCGAATCGATGCCGGGAATTTGTCTGACCGGTGGTCATTTTCCTGTGCTAGAGTCCGCGGAACAGTAGCACAGCCATGCAGGAAGCGGGTACGCAAACGTTGACCCGCGGTCAGGACGAGGGCGAGAAGAAGCCCGGCCGACGGGAGCGGAAAGCCCGCCGGATCCTCCTGGCGGCGATGCATCAGTTCGCGCGGGCGGGCTATCACTCGGCGCGCATGGAAGACATCGCCTCCGAGCTCGCGATCGCCAAGGGCTCGATCTTTCAGCACTTCGGCAGCAAGGAAGCGCTGTTTCTCGCCGCCTACCGGGAGGCCGTCCGGTCGCTCTCGAAGTACCTGGACGCTCCGTCCGACGTGGTCGAGCAGGGGTTCTTCGCGACCCTCGGCTACTGGCTCGAAAGGACGGAACGGCTGCTCCGAGAGAACTGGGTGCCCTACCGCCTCGGGTTGATCGGAAACTACACGAGCGATCTCGATCTGCGACGCGAGATCAATCGCTTCCTGGTGGAGGAGGATCCGTTCGGAACGAAGCCCTTCGTGCGGATGGGCATCGAGCGCGGTGAGGTGCGGGACGACGTCGATCCGGAGCTCATCGGTTCGATCCTGGAGTGGACGGTCGAACGGTTCCAGGACGCCCTCCTGACGGAGGAGCTCGACCCGGGGCTCTTCCGGCAGCCGCGCGGGCGGCCGGACCGGATCGAGGACCGAAAGAAGCAGTTCCTGAAGGTCCTCCAAAGCGCGCTCGCGGCGCGACCTGGCGAGGGCCGGTCCCGGCGTCGAGGCCGACCCTCGGCGTCCCCGCCGCGCCGCGCGGTCCGGCGGAAAAATCCGCGGAGCTCGGGCGCGTGATGCCGCAGGATTACGATTTCGAGCCCGACCTCTCCCGGGCCTCGACGATCCCGTCGGCCTGGTATCTCGATCCCGAGATCTTCCGCGAGGAGCGCCGGCGCGTCTTCGGCCGGACGTGGCAGGCCGTCGGGCACACCGACGCGCTCCGATCTTCCGGCGACTTCTTCACCGGCGAGGTCGCGGGGGAGTCCCTCGTGTTCACGCGCGCCGAGGACGGGACGGTCCGTGCGCTGTCGAACGTCTGCCGTCACCGGGCGGGGCCGGTCGCCCGCGGCGCCGGCAACCGGAAGGTCCTCCAGTGCGGCTACCACGGCTGGTCCTACGGTCTCGACGGAACCCTCCGCGGCACGCCCGAGTGGGAGGGCGTGCGGGACTTCGACCGGGCCGGTCACGGTCTTCCGGCCTTTCGGGCCGAGGCGTTCGGTCCCTTTCTCTTCGTGAACCTCGACGCTGCGGCTCCGGATCTCGCGCGCTTTCTCGGCACGATCCCGCAGGAGACCCGGCACCTGCCCGTCGCGTCGATGAAGCTCCGCAAGCGCGTGGACTACGAGATCGCGTGCAACTGGAAGGTCTACGTCGACAACTATCTCGAGGGGTACCACATCCCGATCGTCCATCCCGGTCTCTTTCGGCTCCTCGACTACCGCGCGTACCGCGTCGAGACGTCCGCGTTCCACTCGAAGCAGCACGCGCCGATCCGCGAGCCCGAGGCGGGACGCGGCGCCGCCTCTGGTTCCGCCGGCGGGGAAGCGTTCTACTACTGGCTCTTTCCGAACTTGATGCTGAACTTCTATCCGGACAACCTGCAGACCAACGTGGTCCTGCCGCTCTCGGCGGATCGCACGCTCGCTCGATTCGAGTGGTACGCGCTCGAGTCCGAACGCCCGGGCGACGCGGAGGAGCTCGAGCGCTCTCTCGCCTTCGCCGACCGGGTCCAGAGGGAGGACATCGAGATCTGCGAGGCGGTCCAGCGCGGTCTCGCGTCGCGAACCTATCGGAGCGGCCGGTACTCGGTCCTTCGGGAAAACGGCGTCCACCACTTTCACGGACTGCTCGAGCGTTTCCTCCGCGATCCGGCCGCGCCGACCGGCGCGCCGGACGGACGATAGCCGCCGCGCGTGGGGGTTTCCGAGAAAGAGGAGCCCCGGCTTCGCCGCGTCCTCGGTCTGCGGGACACGCTCCTCTTCTTCGTCATCGCCGGAACGAACCTGCAGTGGGTCTCGACCGCCGCGGCGGCCGGGCCGGGCTCGGTCGCGGTGTGGGGAATCGGATTTCTCGCGATGTTCGTGCCGCTCTTCTACACGGTGGTCGGCCTCTCGTCTCGCCACCCCGACGAGGGAGGCCTCTACGTCTGGACGCGCCGCGCGTTTGGCGACCGGACCGGTTTTCTGACGGGATGGCTCTACTGGTCGAGCAATCTGCCGTACTTCCCGGGAATCCTCTACTTCGCCGCTTCGAGCGCCCTCTTGATCGGAGGGGATCGATGGTCGGGCCTCTCCCATTCCCCCGCCTATTTCGTTACGGCGGCGCTCGCCGGCCTCCTCCTCGCGACCGTGATCAACGTCGTCGGCCTCTCGCGGGGAAAGTGGCTCATCAACGCCGGCGCTATCGCGCGTTGCGGGGCGACTCTCGCGCTGATCGGGATCGGCGCTGCGGTCTGGATCCGATACGGCTCGGCGACCTCGTGGGACGCCGGATCGCTGGTGCCGCGCGTGCGTTTCCGCGACCTCGTCTTCTGGTCCACGATCGCGTTCGCCTGGACCGGAGCGGAGTCGGCCTCCTTCATGGGTGGGGAGATCGAAGATTCCCGCCGCACCGTCCGACGCGCCCTCCTCGGATCGGCGCCCTTCGTCGCCGCGATCTACGTCCTCGGCACGGTCGCGGTCCTCGCCGTTCTTCCGCCGGGCGGGGTCTCGGGGCTCGAGGCGGTCGGCGAAGCGATTCGATCCGGAGCCCGCCGGCTCGGGATCCCGGGCCTCGCGCCCGCTGCGGCCGCCCTGATCGTCGTTTCCACCGTCGGGAGCGTCTGCGCCTGGCTCGCGTCCGTCGCCCGAATTCCGTTCGTGGCCGGCATGGATCATTTCCTGCCGGAGAGCTTCGGGCGGCTCCATCCCCGCTTCGGATCTCCGCACGTGGCGCTCTGGACGCAGACCGCGATGACCATCGTCTTCGTGGTGCTCGGCCAGGCCGGATCGACGGTCCGGGGCGCGTACGACGTGCTCGTCAGCATGATGGTCATCGCGACGTTTCTCCCGTTCCTCTTTCTCTTCGCGTCCGCGTGGAAGCTGCTCTCCGATCGTCCGCCCGGCGGGCGGGCCGTCTCGATCCTCCTGCCCGCGGTCGGATTCCTGACGACGCTTCTCTCGATCGTCTTCGCGGTGATCCCGACGGAAGAAGAGAAGAATCCGGCGTTCGCGATCGCGAAGGTCGCGATCGGGACCGTGCTCCTCGTCGGATCGGGATTGTTCGTGTACCGCGCCGGCCGGCGGCGCGCGGAGGCGTACGACGGTCGAAGCTAGCGCAGGTCCTGCGCGACTTCGCGGGCGGCGTTGGCTCCGGGAGCGCCCGTAACGCGGCCGCCCGGGTGGGTCCCGGCTCCACAGAGATAGAGGCCGGCGATCGGGGTGCGGTAGCGCGCCCATCCGAGAATGGGGCGCATCGTGAAGATCTGGTCGAGCGCGTGCTCGCCGTGAAAGATGTGGCCGCCGGTCAGGCCGTAAGTCTCTTCGAGGTCGGCCGGGGTCAGGACCTGCCGTCCCACAACGAGGGACTCGAACCCGGGCGCGTACTCCGCGATCGTCCGGGTGACGGCGTCGCCGAAAGCGTCGCGCCGGCTCTTCCAGTCGGCGTCCCGGAGCTTCTCGGGAGCGTATTGCGCGGTCACGGACATCACATGCGCGCCCGCCGGCGCGAGCGAGGGATCGAGCACCGTCGGCAGCGCCGCGTCGCACCACGGATGCTCCGAGAACTTTCCGTACTTGGCGGCGTCGAAGGCTCGCTCGATGTAGTCGATCTCGGGACCGATGTGGATGCGGCCGGCGAGGAGTTTCGATCCGTCGCCGTTTAACCCGCCAAACTTCGGCAGCGCGGAAAGCGCGTAATTGACCTTTCCGACCGAGCCGGAGCTGCGATAGCTGCGGATGCGGTGGGCGAAGTCCGGATCGAGCTCCGTCGGCTCGACGAGCTTCAAGAACGTGCGCTTCGGATCGGCGTTCGAAACGACGGCCCGCGCGGAGATCTGCTCGCCCGTCGAGAGGACGACGCCGACCGCGCGGCCGTCGCGCACGTCGATCCGCGCGACTTCGACCCCCGTCCGGATCTCTGCGCCGCTCTCGCGAGCCGCCTCGGCGAGCGCCGCGGTCAGAGCGCCGAGGCCGCCGGCCACGAAGGAAGCGGGACCCGCCGAGTGCGGCTCGACCGCCGCCTGAAGGAGGAGGTTGGCGCCCGTTCCCGCCGACCACGGCCCTCCGAACATTCCGTACACGCCGCGAGAAGCGACCGCCGCTCGGAGAAGCTCCGTTTCGAACCACTCCGCGACGAGGTCGGCCACGGCCATGGGACCCCACCGGAGAAGCCGGTAGGCGTCGCGCCTCGGCAGTCCCCGGAAGTCCTTTCCGAGCTTCAAGAGCTGCCAGACCTCTCCGGCCGCCGGTCCGTCCAGATCGGGCGGCGCCAGCGAAAGCAGCGGCGCCGCGAAGCGGCCGATCCGGCCGAGGCTCTCGTGAAAGTCTAAGAATCGCCGCGAGTCCTTCTCGGAGCGCGAAGCGAGCGCCGTCGCCGTGCGCGTGGGATCGTCGTAGAGCGGCAGGTGCCGGCCGTCGGGGGAGAGGGCGAGGACGCGCACTTCGGGCGTCAGCGCCCGGACGCCGCGCCGGACGAGCTCGAGGTCGGAGGCGATCCTGGGAAGGAGGGGACCAGCGGAGTGCGCCAGCGTCGGGCACCGGAACCCGGGGTGGATCTCCTCCGTCACCGCCGCGCCGCCCACGATCGCGCGCCGCTCGAGCACGAGCGGACGCAGCCCCGCGCGCCCGAGGTAGGCCGCCGCGACGAGTCCGTTGTGCCCACCGCCGACGATGACGACGTCTCGAGAGGCGGCCGAGCTCACCCGCGCACCTTCCCCCTCTTCCAGTCGGACAGCAACCGGACCGCCGCGTTGCGGCCGGGCGCGCCCATGATCCCGCCCCCCGGATGGGTCGCCGACCCGCACATGTAGAGGTTGCGGACCGGCGTCGTGTACTGCGCCCAGCCCGGCGCCGGACGGAGGAAGAAGAGCTGCTCGAGCGTCAGCTCGCCCTGGAAGATGTTCCCTTCGGAGAGGCCGAACTCGCGCTCGATGTCGAGAGGCGTCAGGACCTGCCGGTGCCGGATGATCTTCTTCAGGTTCGGAGCGTGCTCGGAGATCGTGTCGACGACCGTGTCGCCGAAGGCTTCGCGCTGCTCGTCCCAGTTCCCCTTCAGGTTGTACGGCGCGTACTGCACGAAACAGGACATGACGTGTTTGCCGGGAGGAGCGATGGAGGGATCCGTCAGGCTCGGGATGACGATGTCGATGTAGGGGCGCCGCGAGAACTGGCCGTACTTGGCGTCATCGTAGGCGCGCTCCATGTAGTCGACCGACGGCGAGATCGAGATCGCGCCGCGCAGGTGGGCCCCGGTGCCCGGCAGGCACGTGAACTCCGGCAGGGCGTCCAGGGCCAGGTTCACCTTGCCGGAGGAACCGCGGTACTTGTAGCGGCCGATGTCCTCGACGAAGTCCTCGGGCAGCTCCTTCGGATCCATCATGCGCATGAAGGTCAGCCGCGGATCGACGCTCGAGCAGACGACGCGGGCCGAGATCTCTTCGCCGCTTTCGAGCACGACCCCGGTCGCCTTGCCGTTCTTCGTCGCGATCTTCGCGATCGGAGACTTCGTCCGGATCTCGACACCCGCTTCCCGGGCCGCGCCCGCGATCGCGTTCGAGATCGCGCCCGTCCCGCCCCGCGAGAAGCCCCAGGAGCGGTACGCCCCGTCGATGTCCCCCATGTAGTGGTGGAGGAGGACGTAGGCCGTGCCGGGAGACCGCACGCCGAGAAAGGTCCCGATGATCCCCGAGGCGGACATCGTGGCCTTGAGCACGTCGGTTTCGAACCATTGGTCGAGGAAGTCGACGGCGCTCATCGACATGAGCTGGACCTGGTTGTACCGGTCGTCCGGCGACAGGTCCCGGAAGCGCTTGCCCAGGCGGAGCAGGTCGAGGAACCCCCTCCAGTCGCGCGACGTCGGGTCGGCCGGGGTCATCGAGAGGATCGGCTTGACGAACCGCCCCATCTCGACCATCGCCTTGCCGTACTCGTCGTATGCCTCGGCGTCCCGCCTCGAATGGCGGGAGATCTCGCGGCGCGTCTTGTAGTGGTCGTTGACGCGCCAGAGATAGTCGCCATTCGGCATCGGCGTGAAGGTGCCGTCGAGCGGCAGGATCTCGAGCCCGTGGCGGGGGAGATCCAGCTCCCGGATGATCTCGGGCCTCAGGAGCGACACGACATAGGAGCAGACGGAAAAGTGAAAGCCCGGAAAGACCTCCTCCGTCACGGCCGCGCCTCCGAGAACGTGCCGGCGCTCGAGAACGAGGACCTTCTTACCGGCGCGCGCCAGGTACGCGGCGGTCGTCAGGCCATTGTGTCCGCCGCCGATGACGACGGCGTCGTAGGAAGAATTCGTTCGGGAGCTCATTGCTCGGGCCCGGCAGCATACTTATAATCGGCGCCCGCTACAACGGGGAAAAGGGGACGAGCGTGCCGATCGGAACTGCGGTCCACGAGAGAACGCTGGCGCTCTGCGAGAGCCTGAGCTATCGCGACTGGTCCGGCTACTATGCCGTCTCCTCCTACGAGACGCACCACGAGCACGAATACAACGCGATCCGCAACGCGGCCGCGATGATCGACGTCTCCCCGCTCTACAAGTACCGGATCTCGGGACGCGATGCGACGCGTCTGGTGGACCGCGTCGTGACGCGCGACATGCGCAAGGTCTCCGTCGGGCAGGTCATCTACACGCCGTGGTGCGACGAGCGCGGCAAGACGATCGACGACGGGACCGTGTCGCGCCTCGAGGAGAACGTCTACCGCTGGACGGCCGCGGACCCGTCGCTCCGCTGGTTCGAGATGAACGCCGCGGGGCTCGACGTCTCGATCGAGGACATCTCCGAGCAAGTCGCATCACTGGCGCTGCAGGGTCCGACCTCCGGACGGCTGCTCAAGGCCGTCGCCGAGGCGCCGATCGAGAACCTCAAGTACTTCCGGGTGACGAAGGGGAAGATCGCCGGAGTGCCCGTGGACATCTCGCGAACCGGCTACACGGGAGATCTCGGCTACGAGATCTGGATTCCCTGGGGCGAGGCCGGAAAGGTCTGGGATGCCCTCATGCAGGGGGGCAAGAGCTTCGACATCCATGCCGCCGGGATGCTCGCGCTCGACGTGTCGCGCATCGAAGCGGGACTTCTCCTCATCGATGTGGACTTCCAGTCCTGCAAGAAAGCGTTGATCGATTCGCAGAAGTACTCCCCGTTCGAGATGGGGCTCTCGCGCCTCGTGGACCTCGAGAAGGGCCGGTTCGTGGGCCAGGCCGCCCTGCGGGAAGAGCACCGCGCCGGCCACGCGCGAGAGATCGTGGGGCTCGAGCTCGACTGGGACCGCATCGAAGCCCTCTACGACGCGGTGGGTCTCCCGCCGCAGGTCGCGGGAGCCGCCTCGCGCGTGGCGGTGCCTGTCTACGGCCGGCTGGCACAGGTCGGCAAGGCGACGTCGACGACCTGGTCGCCGACGCTGAAGAAGCTGATCGCGCTGGCGACGATCTCGCGCGACCACACGTCTCCGGGATCGAAGCTCGAGATGGAGCTGACCGTCGAGGCGGTGCGACATCGCGTGCCGGCCACCGTCGTCAAGACCCCCTTTTTCAACCCGAAGAGGAAAACCGCGACACCGGTGTAGAGGGATTCGTCAGTCGTCCGTGATCGTCTCCTGAACGAAGTGGCAAACGCCGAACGAAAACGGACATCCAGTAAGGAGGCCTCCTTGAGCCAGTTCGACATGAGTCAGGTCCAGCGCGGAGCCCGGAACCGGCGCACTCCCTACTACGAGGCGACGCAGCGCTGCTCGCCGAAGGGCTTCACCGTCTACAACCACATGTACTTTCCGATCCAGTTCGACACGTTCGAGGCGGAGTTCAATGCCCTCTTGAACGACGTGACGATCTGGGACGTCGCCGTCGAGCGCTGTCTCGAGATCAGCGGCCCCGACGGCTTCCGATTCGCCCAGCTCCTGACGCCCCGCAACCTGTCGAAGTGCGCCGTGGGTCAGGGGAAGTACGTCCTGATCTGCGACTCCGACGGCGGCGTCATCAACGACCCGGTCATGACGCGGATGGAGGAGAACACGTTCTGGTTCGCGCTCGCCTCCTCCGACGCGCTTCTTTTCGCGCGGGGACTCAAGAACGCCTACCCGAAGTGGAACGTCTCGATTCGGGAGCGCGACGTCGCGCCGCTGCAGGTACAGGGGCCGAAGTCGAAGCCGCTCATGAAAGACCTCGTCGGCCCCCAAATCCTCAATCTCAAGTACTACTGGTGGACGCGCGCCGAGATCAAGGGCATCCCGATCATCGTCACGCGCACCGGCTGGACGAGCGAGGTCGGCTACGAGATCTACCTGCTCGATCCGACGAAGGGCGCCCAGATCTGGGACACGCTGCTCGAAGCGGGCAAGCCCTACGGCGTCAAGCCGACCGGACCGTCGGACATACGCCGAGTCGAGGGAGGCATCCTGAACTGGGGCGCGGACATGAACTACGACAACAACGCCCTCGAGCTCGGCCTCGAGCGGCTCGTCGATTTCAGTCTGCCCGAGGACGCGTGCATCTCGATCGCGGCGTTGAAGCGCATCAAGGCCCAGGGCGTCCAGAAGCGCCTGGTCGGCGTCGAAATGGACGGCGACGCTTTCCCGGCTCTGAACAACGTCAAGTGGCCGGCCTACCGTGCGAGCGGCGGGGATTCGATCGGGAAGGTCACCTCCGCGATCTACTCGCCGCGACTGAAGAGGAACATCGGATTCTGCTGGGTGCCGGCCGACCTCGCCAAAGATGGCACGAAGCTCTCGGTCGAGAGCGAGTGGGGACGGCGTTCGGCGACGGTGGTCCCGATGCCCTTCGTGGATCCGAACAAGAGGATTCCGGTTTCCTGAGGGGATGCGAGGCCGCCCGGCGATGACGGGCGCGGCTCCGGCCTCGCCCGGTTCCCGGGATCTCCCGGAAGTGTCGTTCCTCGGCAGAGTGCTCGTCGCGGTCGAGAAGGCCGTCAAGGAGCCGCTCTTCGACTGCCGCATGTGCGGCCAGTGCATCCTGCACTCGACGGGGCTTGTCTGTCCGATGCGGTGCCCCAAGAACCTCCGCAACGGTCCGTGCGGCGGCGTTCTGGTGGACGGCAACTGCGAGGTCTATCCGGACCGTCCCTGCGTGTGGGTGAAGGCGTGGGAGCACTCCCGCCTTCTGCCGCTGTGGCGTGACCACATGGAGCACCTGAATCCTCCGGTCGACTGGAGACTGCAGGGGACTTCCGCGTGGGCGAATCTCGCGACGGGGCGCGACAAGGAGTTGCCGGCCGCCTGGGCCGCGGCGGAAAAGAGAAGCCCGTGACGGACGCAGGCGCTCCGGCCAAACCGCGGAGCGGGCTCGAGGCTCTGCTGCGGGCCGGGCACTTCGTGGTCACCGCGGAGATGCAGCCTTCGAGCGGCGCGGATCCGGAGGAAGTGCGGCGGCTCGCGACGGGCCTTCGCGGAAAAGTCGACGCCGCCAACTGCACCGACAACCCGGCCGCGCGGCCGCATCTCTCTTCCCTCGCCGCGGGCCACGTCCTCGTCCAGGCGGGCCTCGAGCCGGTCGTTCAGCTGACCTGCCGCGACCGGAATCGGCTGGCGCTCCAGGCGGATCTCCTCGGCGCCGCCTGCCTCGGTGCGCGGAACGTCCTGCTCCTGACCGGCGACGGCGTGACCGCGGGCGACCATCCGGAGACGAAGCCTCTCTTCGATCTCGACTCGCTCCATCTGTTGCGGACGGCCTGCATTCTCCGAGACCAGGGCACCTACCTGTCGGGCCGCCCGCTCTCGACGCGTCCTTCGTTCTTCATCGGAGCCGTCGAGAACCCCTTCGCGCCGCCGCACGACTATCGACCGATGCGCCTGGCCAAGAAGGTCGAGGCGGGCGCGGAGTTCGTGCAGCTGCAGCTCTGTTTCAACGTGCCGCGCCTGCGGGAGTTCGTCGCGCGCGCGCGGGACCTCGGGCTTCTCGAGCGCGTGTTCCTCCTCGTCTCGGTCTACGTGACCCGCTCGACGCGCGCGCTGCGCTACCTCCGCGATGTCGTTCCGGGCATCGACGTCCCCGACGCCGTGATGGCGCGTCTCGAGCATGGGCCGTCGGAGCTCCAGGCCGAGGAGGGCTTCCGGCTCGCGCTCGAGACCGTCGCCGCGCTTCGAGAGATCCGCGGCATCTCCGGAGTCCACCTGATCTCGATCAAGGGGCAGGAGGCGATCCTCCGACTGATCGAAGCCGCGGGACTCCTGCCGCGGCCGAAACCGGGGACCCAGCCCGCGCCGGCGCCGGGGGAGCGGGCCGCACCGGGCTAGCCGGGCGATCTCGAGGAAGCGTCGGGCGGCGCCGCGCTACTCGGTTCGGCGGCGTTCGCTGCGGCGGCGGTCGGAGACCGACGTTCCAATCGTGAAACGGCGCTCCGATCGGCGGTGCCTGCGGCGGCGCTCCGCCGAACGGCGCTCCCGCTCCGAGCGGTGCGATTTCGACCGGGTCTTGTTCACGTCCGAATTGTGCCTCATGTGTGGGCTCCGGGAATCGACGCCGCGGTTCTCAGTAGACGCCTCCGGTCAGATGGACGATCGCCGTCCAGAGGCCGCGGACGAAACGGAAGGAGAGGATCGGAAAGATCACGGCGGCCGTGCACCAGACGGCGAGGCTCGTCCGGATCGGCCACTCCGGTCCGAAGGCGACGCCGGCCATCAGCACCACCGCCGTCAGCAGCGTGTTGATGTCGAGCGACCCGACCCACTGGCCGTGCTCCCGCGCGAACCCGACCCCGCAGCAGGAGCAGCGGTCGTTCATCGCGAAATAGGTGCGGAAGAGCGCTCCCGTCCCGCACACGGGGCAGCGGAGCTTCAACCCCCGCCAGACGACCGTCTTCCAATAGCCCTCGGGAAATCGCGTCGAATGGCGCGCGGTCGCCCTCCAGGGGAGAACCGGCGGGGGCGTCGGAGGGGGCGAAGCGGCCACGAAGGAATGCTAGCAGGATTGGTGATTGATGATTGGCGATTGATGATTGGCTGGCGGCGCTCCCGACGCAAATCATGAATCGCAAATCATCAATCGTCAATCGCTAGAGCGGATACCTCTTTCCCTCATTCGCGACGCCGAATCCTCTCGCTTCGAGGCCCTGAACCGCCGCCGTGTCCCAGAAGAGACGATTCGTGTGATTCAGGTGCACGAAGAGGACGCGCGCCGACGGACGTCCTCCCGAGGCGAGACGCGCGACCGTGTCCGGCACGAGCGGATGCGGAATGTCGGCGATCGCGCGCCCCGGGATCTCGTCGGCGGAATAGAACGTGCCGTCCACGAACATCGTCAGGTCGCCGTCGGCGGCGAAGTCCTCCGGACGCCGGTCCCACTGTTCCCATCGGTCGATGTCGGGCAGCCACAGCACGCGCCGCCGCGGACCGCGGATGAGGTACGCCACGGTGTCGGAGTCCTCGTCTCGGTGCGGGACGCGGATCGCGGTCGCGTGGAGGCTCTCGGTGAGCGCGAATTCGCGTCCGGCCTCGATCTCTTCGAGAACGATGTTCCGGCGCTCGACGAGTCGGCTCCACGGCTTGTTCTCCCGCAGAAACTTCGCCATGGAAGCCGTGGCGTACACCGGAAGCTCCCGGGCGTTCCCGACTTCGCGCCCGAGCTGCGCGAGCCCCAGGTAGTGGCCGATGTGGGCGTGCGTCAGGAGGATGGCGTCGGGAAGGCCGCCCAGGATCTCCGTCTGTTCCGCGAAGTCGGGTGTCGCGTCGATCAGGAAGCGCTTCCCGGCCCTCGGATCGACGACGCCGAGCGCCGCCACGAGCCGGCGCTTGCCCGTGTCCCGCCGCGCCTCGACGCACAGCGTCTGCCGGCACCCGAGGTGGGGGACGCCGCCGTCCTGCGCGACGCCGAGGACGATCGCTTCCGGTCCCGCGGGCCCGGCCGGCGCCGCGAGGAGACGGCCGAGAAGGAGAGCGGCGCCGATCACGGCCGGCCCGGCGACCCGACCCAAACGCCACGACCGGTTGCCCGCCATCGGGTCCTCCCCAGGCGCGGGCCGCCGGCCGGCGCCACATCGAGCGGGTCGATGCGGCAATCCTATTGCATGGGCCTCTGTGCCGGCCCGCGCCCCGGGATCTGATCTAATGCCGGCTGGAGGTTCACGATGGCCCGCCGATCGCTACCCCGAGATACAGCCCGTGCGCTCGCCCCGGTCTTGGTTCCCCTCGTCACGAAGGTTGCTCTGCCGATCTTCATCGAGACGCTGCGGAAGCGCCGCCCGTTCGACAGCGACGCCTATTTCGAAGAGGCGAGCGACAGCCTGAAGAAAGGGTTTCAGAAGGCGAAACCGGACCTGGAAGACGTCGGAGAGCGGGCCGCCGACCGCGGGTCGAAGCTCTACGACGAGGCGCGCAAGCAGGGACAGGAAATCGTCGAGCTCCTGGCCGAGAAGAGCTCGAAGCTCGCCGAGGACTGGCTGGACGGCGTCCGGCCGCGACGCCGGCGGATCCGCTGGGGCCTGCTCCTCGGGGTCCTCGCCGTCGTCGGCATCGGCGCCGCGGTGCTCGGGCGGGAATAGGGAGTCGGGCGGAAAAAGTCCCTCGTCCTGAGTCCTGAGTACTTGGTTTCGGTGGTCAGCCGAGCGCCAGCTTCTTGTACTTGATCCGGTGGGGCTGGTCGGCCTCGATGCCGATGCGGCGCTTCCGATCCGCCTCGTACTCCTGGTAGTTCCCCTCGAACCAGACGGTCGAGCTCTCCCCCTCGAAGGCGAGGATGTGCGTCGCGATGCGGTCCAGGAACCACCGGTCGTGGCTGATGACGACCGCACAGCCGCCGAAGTCGAGGAGCGCGTTCTCGAGCGAGCGCAGCGTGTCCACGTCGAGGTCGTTGGTCGGCTCGTCGAGAAGGAGGAGGTTCCCCCCCTTCTTGAGCGTCCGCGCGAGGTGCAGCCGGTTCATCTCGCCGCCCGAGAGGTCTCCGACCCGCTTCTGCTGGTCGGCTCCCTTGAAGTTGAACATCGCGCAGTAGGCACGGGACGGGATCTCGCGCTTGCCGAGGACGATTTTGTCCTGCCCGCCGGAGATCTCGTCGTGGACGGTCCGCGCCGGATCGGGCCGATCGCGGTCCTGGTCCACGTAGGAAGCGACGACGGTCTCGCCGACGGCGAGCTTGCCGGCATCCGGCTTTTCGAAGCCCATGATCATCTTGAAGAGCGTCGTCTTGCCGGCGCCGTTCGGCCCGATCACGCCGACGATGCCGCCGCGCGGCATATCGAAGGAGAGGTCCTCCATCAAGAGCCGGTCGCCGTACGCCTTCCGGACTCTCTCCGCGCGCACGACGACGTCTCCGAGGCGCGGCCCCGCGGGGATGAAGAGCTCCTGCGTCTCGCCGCGCTCTTCCGGCCCGCGGTCGGCGAGAAGAGCCTCGTACTGCTCCAGGCGCGCCTTGCTCTTCGCGTGACGCGCGCGCGGCGACATCCGAACCCACTCGAGCTCGCGTTGCAGTGTCTTTCGCTTCGCCGTCTCGGCCTTCTCCTCGAGCTCCAAGCGCTTCTCTTTCTGCTCGAGCCAGCTCGAGTAGTTCCCCTCCCACGGGATCCCGAAACCGCGGTCGAGCTCGAGGATCCATCCCGCGACGTTGTCGAGGAAGTAGCGGTCGTGCGTCACGGCGACGACCGTACCCGGGTACTCGGCCAGGTGCCTCTCGAGCCAGGCCACCGACTCGGCGTCCAGATGGTTCGTCGGCTCGTCCAAGAGGAGCAGGTCCGGCCGCTCGAGCAGGACCTTGCAGAGCGCGACACGGCGCCGCTCGCCTCCCGAGATCTTCGCCACGTCCGCGTCGGGCGGCGGACAGCGGAGGGCGTCCATGGCGATCTCGAGCTGGTGGTCGAGCTCCCACGCATTCGCCGCCTCGATGGCGTCCTGGACGCGCTGGTACTCGGCCATGAGCTTCTCGCTCTCGGCCTCGGACATCTCGCCCGCCATCTTCTCGTTCAGCTCGTCGAAGCGTTTCAGGAGCGCGCGTGTCCCCGCCACGGCCTCTTCCACGTTGCCGAGCACGTCTTTGCCCGGGTTCAGCCTCGGATCCTGCGAGAGGTAGCCGACGCGGATCCCGTCGGCGGGAAACGCTTCGCCCGCGAAGTCCTTCTCGACGCCGGCCATGATCCGGAGGACCGTGGACTTGCCGGCTCCGTTCAAGCCGAGGACGCCGATCTTGGCGCCCGGCAGGAACGACAGGGAGATCCCCTTCAGGATTTCGCGCTGCGGCGGGACGACCTTCCGCAGCCGGACCATCGTGTAGATGAACTGGTGCGCCATAGGAACGGGGAAGACTATCAGCGATCGGTGGAGCTTTCAGCCGATCGGTTTCTCTCCGAGGTTGATCCCCATCGTGCCGAGGAGGGCGTTCTCGAAACGGGAGTTCAGGAAGCCGGCCTCCTTCATCAGACGCTCGACGCCTCGCTGACCCGGGTACCGCTCGAGCGACGCCGGGATGTAGCGATACGTGTCCGCGTCGCCGTGGAAGAGCCATCCCAC
>JBKPSZ010000240.1:0-12949 GCA_046735265.1 Acidobacteriota bacterium
CGGCGGAGGCGCGACTTTTTCGCCGCGCAACGCCCGAGCCGCGTCGCCGGCGCCGGCGAAGCGCTCCCGCGGGTCGCGCTCGAGGCAACGCAGGATCACCGACTCCCAGACGGGTGAGAGGTCGGGGGCGTGCTCGCGCGGCGAAGTGGGTCGCTCGCGAAGCCGCCGAACGGCGACCGTGATCGGCGAGTCGCCCGAGAAAGGGCGGTCTCCGGTGACCATCTCGTAGAGGACGACTCCGAGCGCGTAGATGTCGGTGGCCGGAGACAGCGGCGCGCCTTCCACCTGCTCGGGGGCCATGTAGTCGGGTGTCCCGACCACCGCTTCCGTGTCGGTCCGCGGGCCGCCCGTCGACCCGAAGCTCCCCGCGGCGCCGTGCCGTCGGGCGAGACCGAAGTCGGTCACCACCGCACGCGTCCCGCCGGGGGAGGCCGGATCGGGCGCCAGCATGACGTTTCCGCTCTTGAAGTCGCGGTGGATGATCCCCGCGGCGTGGGCGGCCGACAGCGCCGACGCCATCTGCTCGACCAATGGCAGCGCCTCTTCCTCGGCCATGCGGCCCCGCTTCGCGAGCCGGTTCGCGAGCGTCTCGCCGGGAAGCAGCTCCATCGTCAAGAACTGCGTCGCGCCGTGGCGGAAGACGTCGAAGATCCGCGAGACGTTCGGGTGGGTGACGCGACGCGCGAGCTGTACCTCGCGGAGGAAACGCTCCATCGCGTCGCGATCCGAAGCGATTTCCGAGCGGATCGTCTTCAGGGCGACCCGGTCGCGCAGGACCCCGTCGTCCGCCTCGTAGACCTCTCCCATCCCTCCCTGAGCGAGAAACCGCACGATCCGGAATCGGTCGGCGAGGAGGTCTCCGGGAGCGAAGACCGGAGGTCGCCCGGAACGGCCTTCGGGGCCGCTGGAGACGCCGGTGGGTGTGAGGACGGTCGGCTGATCTTCGGGTCGGATGAAGTCCGGGATCTGGTTCCTCCTGCGGCCGGTCCGTCGGCGGGCGGTCCGCGGCTAGCCGTTGCGGCGCCGGAAGTCCTCGAGGAAGGAGACGAGCGCCGTGACGCCCGCCTCCGGGAACGCGTTGTAGATCGACGCGCGGATTCCGCCAACCGAGCGGTGGCCGGCGAGCCCTTCGAGACCCGCTTTCTTCGCTTCCGAGACGAAACGCTTTTCGAGGTCCTCCGAGGGGAGGCGAAACGTCACGTTCATGTTCGAGCGGCTGCCGGGCCGGGCGTGGGGCTTGTAGTAACCGCCGGAGGCGTCGAGCGCGTCGTAAAGCACCTTCGCTTTGGAGGCGTTGCGCCGGCCCATGGCTTCGAGTCCTCCCTCGGCGAGGAGCCATTTCATGGTGAGACGGATCACGTAGACGCCGAAAACTGGAGGCGTGTTGTAGAGCGAATGTTCCTTGACGTGTGTGTTGTAGTCGAGCAGGGTCGGCAGCGCCTTCGGCGAACGCGCGAGGAGATCGTCCCGCACGAGGACGAGCGTGACGCCGGACGGACCGAGGTTCTTCTGCGCGCCGGCATAGATCAGGCCGTAGCGCGAGACGTCGATCGGCCGGCTGAAGATGTCGGAGGAAGCGTCGCAGACGAGAGGCACGCCGTCCGCGTTCGGCTCCTTCGGCCATTCGACCCCGTGGATCGTTTCGTTCGAGGTGAAGTGGACGTAGGCGGCGGCCGGATCGAGCTGGAGCTCCTTCGGCTCCGGGACACGGTCGAAGTTCTCTTTTTCGGCGGGGGCGAGCACCGCGACGTTGCCGCCGAGCCGCTGCGCTTCCTTGGCCGCCTTCTGTCCCCACGCTCCGGTCACGACGTAGTCCGCCTTTCCCCCCGGCGGAAGGAAATTCATCGGGACCATGGAGAACTGCAACGTCGCTCCCCCCTGGAGGAAGAGGATCCGGTAGTTGTCGGGGATTCCGGCCAGCCGGCGCATGTCCGACTCGCAGCCCTGGAGGATCTCGTCGAAAGGCTTCGAGCGGTGGCTGATCTCGAGCACCGACATGCCCACACCGGGGAGCGCCATCAGATCGCGCTGCGCTTCCTCCAGGACTGGCTCCGGTAGCACGCCCGGTCCGGCGTTGAAGTTGAAGATGCGGCTTGCCATGTCCCCTCCGGAACTGCGAAGTATAGAGGGGGATGCGCCGCCCACTAGAATGCGCGCCCATGAAGAAAATGCGATTCGCAGCGGCGGCGGCGGCGGGAGCGCTGCTGGCTCTCTCGGGCGGGAGCGGCGCGGACGGCTTCGATACCCCCGAGCCCGGATCGCGGGAAGCGATCGCCGCGGCGACCACGGAACCGCGCTTCGCCTCGCCCTGGGTCGCCGACGTCCCGGCCTCGGCGACCGTGCCGTCGCCCACCCGTTTCCTCGGTCACATCGCGGGGGCGCCGGGAGAGCTGACGCGGACCGCGAAGATCTACGCCTACTATCGGGCCCTCGCTGCCGCGACTCCCCGGGTCCGCGTCGAGACCCTGGGAAAGAGCGAGGAAGGAAGAGAGATGCTCCTCGTCCTCGTCGGCGAGAATCTTTCGGCCGCCGAGGCGCTGCGCGCGGACATGGCGGCGCTCGCCGACCCGCGGCGAACCGACGAAGCCGCGATGGAGCGGATCGTCGCGCACGGCCGCCCCTTCTACTGGCTGCAGGGGGGCCTCCACTCGACCGAGACGGGAAGCCCCGAGATGTTGATGGAGCTCGCCTACCGGCTCGCGGTCTCGGAGGATCCGCGCATTCGCGGCATCCGGGAAAGGCTCGTCGTCCTGATCAACCCCGTGGCGGAGCCGGACGGACGCGACCGCGCGGTGGACTGGTTCTACCGGCACCTGAAGGGAAAGACGGACTGGGAGAATCTCTCGTTGGATCTTCCCTACTGGGGGAAGTACGTCGCCCACGACAACAACCGGGATCTCATCCAGCGCCGCCTCGCCCTGACGCAGGCCTCGGAGGATGGATTTCTCCGGTGGCATCCGATCGTTTTTCACGATCTGCACGAGTCGGTCCCCTTGCTCTCGATCTGGACCGGCACCGGCCCGTACAACGCGAATCTCGATCCGATCGCGACGACCGAGTGGCACACGATCGCGTTCCACGAGGTGACGGAGATGACGGCGCTCGGAATGCCCGGCGTCTGGACCTGGGGGTTCGGCGAGGGCTTCTCGCAGATCTACGCCGACTCGGTGGCGACGAACCACAACGCGATCGGGCGCGGCTACGAGACGTTCGGCAACGGTACGGCGGAGACGATCGAGCGCGTGCTCGAACCGGACGACGAGCAATACACGGGCCGCCCCGTGACCGACCCTGACTGGTATCGCACGCTCCCGCCCCCGAAGAAGTTCCGCTGGTCGCTCCGGAACAACACGAACTACATGGAGACCGGCGTCCTGGCGGCTCTCGAATACACGGCCTCGAACGCCTCTTCCATGATGCGCAACTTTTGGCGCCGCGGCCGCAACGCGGTCAAGAAAGGAGAGACGGAGAAACCGTACGCGATCGTCATCCCCGAGAGCCCGAGAGACCGGGGGCGTCTCGCGGCGCTCGTCGATCTGCTTCGCGCGCACGGCATCGAGGTCTCGCGGGCGAAGGAGGCGATCAAAGTCTCCGACGGAAACTATCCGGCGGGGACGTTCGTCGTGCGCATGGATCAGCCGTACCGCGGCTACGCGCTCGACCTGCTGACCGCGCAGAAGTATCCGATCGACAAAGCGCTCTATCCCCCGTACGACGACGTCGCCTGGTCGCTGCCGCACACGTTCGGCGTCGAGGTCAAGACGATCGATGACCCGGCGATCCGTAACGCTCCGGTCGAGGCGGTCGCCGCGCCGGTGACCTTTCCGGGCAGCGTCGAAGGGAAGGGACCCGTCTATCTCCTGGCGGACACGGGACAGGAAGCGTTGCTCGAGGCGAGGATCCGGCTCGCCGGGTTCCGCGTCGAGGCGGCCGAGAAGGCCTTCTCCTCGGGCGGCCGCGATTTTCCAGCGGGGTCGTGGGTTATTGCGGCGCAGGACGGCCTGGCGCCGGTCCTCCAGAAGACGGCCGCCGATCTCGGCCTGGACTTCCGCTCGGCGGCGGCGGCGCCGTCGGTTCCGAAGCACGAGCTCGACTTCCCGAGGCTCGCGGTGCTCCAGACCTGGAACGACACGCAATCCGCCGGGTGGGTCCGCATGATCTTCGACGAGCGGAAGATCCCCTACACCCTGATCGAGGACGAAGACGTGCGCGCCGGCAAGCTCGGGAGCCGCTTCGACGTCATCCTCTTTCCGAACACGTACCAGAGCCTGAAATCGATCGTGGGCGGAATCGATCCGAAGTTCTCGCCTCTGGCCTACACGCGAACCGACGAGTTCCCGAGCCATGGCTCGCCTACCTCGTCGCCCGACATCACCGGCGGGCTGACCTGGGGCGGCGTCGGCAACCTCGAAGAGTTCGTGCGGGGAGGGGGTCTGCTCGTCACCCTCGGCGGCGCTTCGACTCTCGCCTTAGACGGCGGAATCGCGCGCGACGTCTCGCGGGCGGGCGTCAAGGTGGACTCGCCCGGAAGCGAGCTCACCGCGCGCTTCCGGCGGCCGGACCATCCGATCGCCTACGGCTACCCGGAGATCACGTCGGTCTTCCGGGAAAACCGGCCCGTCTATCGCGTCCGGCGGCCCGACGAGGGCAAGATCGTTCTCCAGTGGGGAGCGAAGATCCCGAAGGACGACGACGCGGAGAAGAAAGAGGAGAAGAAAGACAAGAAGCCGAAGGAGGACGAGCCGGAGCTCGTCGTCAGCGGAGGGTTGAAGGGCGGAAGCGATCTTTCCGGCAAGCCCGCGATCCTCGACCTGCCGACCGGCAAGGGGCGCGTCCTCGCCTTCGAGTTCGACCCCATCCACCGATACATGACGCGATCGGACTTCCGGCTCGTGTGGAACGCGATCCTGGACTGGAACGACCTGCCGCCGACACCCCCCGCCGCTAAAGCGGCAGCACCGAAAGCTCGATGATGTCGGGGTTGGCCCGGCGGATCGCCTCCTGCGTGTCGGGCGGCGGCTCCCGATCCACGTGGATGCGCGCGATCGCCGCTTTCGCGCCGTCGAAGACGATGTTCTCCGTCTCCTGAACGTTGATCCGCGCTTCCTTCAACCGGTCGAAGACCGCCGCGAGCACGCCGACGCGGTCGTAGTGGCGCACGACGAGCAGGTGCGTCGCGGGCGACTTGCGCGCGAGGTTCACGGAGTTGGGGGGGCGCCCCGAGTCCCGGAACTCCCGGATGATGCGGACGGTCTCCGCCGCGATCGCCTCCTGGGCCTGATCGGTCGAGGCTCCGATGTGGTGGGTGCCGACGACTCCCGGCTTCCGGAAGATCGGCGCCGAGACCTCGGCCGTGCCGCTCGCCGGCTCGGCCGCGAAGACGTCGAGCCCGACCCGAATCCCTTTCTCGGTGACGGCGCGCTCGAGGGCGGCCTCGTCCACGATTTCGGCTCTAGACGTGTTCACGTAGAACGCGCCCGGCTTCATCGCGGCGAAGAACCGCTCGCCGCACAGCCCCTTCGTCTCAGGCTTCGCCGCGAGGTGAACGGAAACGACGTCCGCGGCCGCGGCCACGCCTTCCGCCGTGTCCTTGCGCGCGATGCCCCACTCCTTCGCCTTCTCCTCCGTGAGGCTGCGGCTCCAGGCGACGACCGGCATTCCGAAGGCGCGCGCGCGGGAGATCATCTCGCGGCCGATGCCGCCCGTTCCGAGTAGTCCCAGAGTGGCCCCGAAGAGCCCGCGGGCCCGGCTGTATTCCTTCTTGTTCCACGCTCCGCGCGCGAGATCCGCGGCCCCTTCGACGATGCGGCGGTCGAGCGCGAGGATCAGACCGAAAGCGAGCTCCGCGACGGCAATCGCGTTCTTGCCCGGGCAATTCGCCACGTAGATCCCGCGTTCCGATGCCGCCTCGACGTCGATCGTGTTGTAGCCGGCGCCGGCGCGCACGACGAGCGCGAGCCGCCCGGCTTCGAGCATCGGACGGGTGACCTTCGTCGAGCGCACGACGAGCACTTCGGCGTTCGAGGCGCCGATCGCCTGGGCGAGCGCGTCGTCCTTGGCGTCGGGCTGATACTGGACTTCGAAGCCGGCGGCCGCGAAGCCCTCGAGCCCGCTCTTCTCGAACTTGTCCGCAACGAGGACCTTCATTCGAATCCGCTTCCTCCTAGATCTCGTGGATCAACAGTCCGTCCCGGAGCTTCGGCTCGAACCAGGTGGACTTGGGCGGCATGATCTCGCCGGCGTCGGAGACCGAGAGCAATTCGTCGAGCGACACGGGGTACATCGAGAAGGCGACGGCCGCCTTCTTCGAGTCGACCAGCTTCTCGAGGGCCGAGGTTCCCCGGATGCCTCCCACGAAGTCGATTCGCTTGTCGGTGCGGACGTCGCCGATCCCGAGGAGTGGCTCGAGCAACGAGCGCTGGAGGCGATC
Organism: Acidobacteriota bacterium; assembly: GCA_046735265.1. Taxonomy (GTDB): domain Bacteria; phylum Acidobacteriota; class Thermoanaerobaculia; order UBA5066; family Gp7-AA6; genus DATBFU01. Next base: position 6,431 of record JBKPSZ010000240.1, read on the forward strand.
GGCGTCGAGCGTCGCGATCGGGCCGGTTCCCGGGGCCGGCGGGAGCGTCAGCGTGTGCCAGCCGCCGGGAAGGTAGACGCCGACGTCCCCTTTCTGCGGGGGCGACGCGGCTCCCGGACTCTGGACCTCGAACCTCTTCGAGAGCTCCTCGAGAAAGTCGGCCGGTGACAGGCCTCCGAGATCGAGGACGACGCGGTTGTACGGAAGGATCCGAAGCTGTCCGGCCGGGAACGTCACGGTCAGGAAGAAGTTGTACGGCTCCTGACCGGTGTGGCGCGAATTGGCGGCGCGCCGCTCCTGCCGGGCGCGCGCGGCGCTCGCGGCTCGGTGGTGGCCGTCTGCGATGTAGAGCAGCGGGACTCGTGTGAACGCGTCCGAGAGTCGCGCGCTCGTCTCCAGCCCGAGCCGCCAGACGGTGTGCGCCACGCGGTCCGGAGCCTCGAAATCGAAGAGCGGCGCGGCGCGCTTGGCCTCCTCCACGATCGCGTCGACCTCCGGACGGTCCCGATACGTCAGGAAGACGGGGCCGGTCTGCGCCGCGAGGCGGAGCATGTGCCGCGTGCGGTCGTCCTCCTTGTCCCGCCGGGTGCGCTCGTGCTTGCGAATCCCGTCCGAGTCGTATTCGTCGAGGGAGGAGACGCCGGCGACACCGGTCTGCTCGCGCCCGCGCATGCGGAGGCGATAGACGAAGAGCGCCGGATCCGGGTCGGCCGCGAGAGGCGCCTCGCGCCTCAGCTCCTCGAAGTTCAAGACGGCCCGGTCGTAGGCCGCCTCCGAGTGCGGGTCCGCACCGTCCGACAGGTCGATCTCGGGACGGGAGACGTGGAGAAAGGAAAGCGGGTTGCCCGACGCGAGCTCTCTCGCCTCGGCCGTCGAGACGACGTCGTAGGGGACGGCGGAAACCGCGGCGGCTCGCTCGGGCGTCGGGCGCAGCGGGCGAAACGGGCGGACCGTGGCCAATTTTCCTCCTCGGGCGCGGCGCGCGCGAGAACGCGCGGTGCGCGCGGATTCTATGAAATCCGATCGGGCCGGGCTAAGATGCAGCCACCAAATTCACACACAATGAGGAGGCCTTGTCGATGAGACTTGCAACGTCCCGGGGCCGGGCTGCGCTTCTCGCGCTGTCGTTGTCCCCGACGATTCTGCTCCTGGGGGCCGACGCGGGGTCGAAGCCCTCGGCCGCGAGCGGCCGGGTGGAGCGGGGAAAATACCTGGTCACGATCATGGGATGCAACGACTGCCATACGCCCTGGAAGATGGGAGGCAACGGCGCTCCGGAGCCCGACATGACCCGGATGCTCTCGGGCCACCCGGAGAATCTCAAGATGCCGCCGGCACCGGCCCCGAGCGGGCCGTGGATCGCCTCGATCGCGGGGACCTTCACAGCCTTCGCCGGTCCCTTCGGAACGACCTATTCCATCAACCTGACACCGGACACCAATACCGGAATCGGCATCTGGACCGAGGACATGTTCGTGAAGTCTTTGCGTACGGGCAAGCACATGGGCACGTCCCGTCCGATCCAGCCGCCGATGCCGTGGATGTGGTACTCCAAGGCGACCGACGAGGATCTGAAGGCGATCTACGCCTATCTCCGCACCGTTCCGCCGATCGTCAACCGGGTTCCGGACTACGAGGAGCCGAAGGCCCCGCCCGCGAAGAAATAGGCGGCCGGTCTGGCTAGAGGCCCGCGAGGAACTGAAAGTATTCCTCGGGGCTTCCCGCGGCGAGCGACATCCCGAATCCGCTCGGCACCAGACGGGCGAGCGCCGTCGGCGCGCGATACGAGCGCACGACGCGCCCCTGGAGCGGGATCCGCCGGCCGTCCGGCAGATGGAGCTCCGCCGCGAGATTCGTCCCGGGATTCGGGATCCGAATCGAGCGGACGAAGAGTCCCATCGGCGACAGGTTGTGCGTGAAGCCGAAATAGGGTGCGTCGGCGACCCGGAACTCGATCACGAGCCGGCGTTTGACCCGCGGATACTTCCTCTTGTCGGGCATGACGAGAGCGGAGACGAATTCGACCGCTCCGCGGATCGATCCTACGCCCGATCGCTCTCCCCCGATGGGAAGGGGGTTCCGGCGGCCGGTCCGGCTAGCGGGCGATGCGCAGGGTCGTCCCGTCCTTGCCGGTGCGCTGATCGGACGACTCGGGCCGCCCGAAGTCGCGCTCCCCGGAGTACACCGGCGTGCACCAGCTCCGGTACTCACGGCGCCGGCCCCGCACGACGTCGAAGTACACGCGACGCAGCTCCGAGACGACGGAGCCCATCTGGCCGCTTCCGATCGGACGGTGATCCACGCGCGTGACGACGCCGATCTGGACGCCCGTTCCGCAGAGGAAGATCTCGTCGGAAAGATAGATCTCGGTGCGGTCCACAGGCCGCTCGGCGACTTCGAGCCCGAGCTCCTTCTGCAGCAGTTCGATGACGGTCCGCCGCGTGATCCCCTCGAGCACGTCGTCGGTCGTCGGCGGAGTCAGGACGACCCCCTTGCGCAGGAGGAAGATGTTCGCGGCGGAAGACTCCGAGACGTGGCCCGAGTGCGTGAGCAGGATCGCGTCGTCGAATCCGGCGCGCTGCGCGTCGCTCTTCGCGAGGGCGGAATTGACGTAGGACCCGGCGATCTTGCCCCGCGCCGGGATCATGTTGTCTTCCACGCGCCGCCAGGAAGAGATCGTCAGATGCAGGCTCTCCTCGTTTTCCAGGTAGCGCCCGTACGGCATCGACATGATCGTGACCTCGGGGGTCAGGCCGTGGAGCCGAACGCCGAGCTGTTCGTCGGCATAGAAAGCGAGCGGCCGCGCGTAGCAGTCCTCCCGGTACAGCTCGGCGCGCAGGAGCTCGATCAGCGCCGCCGCGAGGCTCTCTTCCGAGTGGGACAGCTCCATGCCCAGGAGCTGGGCCGACTCGAGGAAGCGGCGGAAGTGGTCGCGCGGCCGGAAGACGAAGAGCTCTTCCTCCTCGTTGTTCCAGTAGGCGCGCACTCCCGCGAAGACCGCGGTTCCGTAGTGCAGGGCGTGGGTCATGACGCCGACGCGCGCCTCGGAATACGGAACGATGTGGCCTCGGAAGAACGCGTAGCGCGGCAGGGGCATGGCGGCCTCCTCTCGGGCGATTCTAGAAGCGGCCCGGGGTGCCGGGCGACTCCATTCCGACCTCAAAACCACTTTTCAGTGCCATTCCTTCGATATCCTCGATTGGCATTACAATCGGTCCATATGCACGACCAATCAATAGCCACTTCTGCAAAAGTGGATCTGCCCCACACTCCGGGCGCCCGCTCGCTGCAATTCGCGCGGGCGCTCGGAAACTGGAGCGCCGGCGAGGGCCCCGCCTATCGCCGGCTCGCGGCCGCGCTGAAAGCCGCGATCCGGGCGGGCGAAGTCGGACCGGGACAGAGGCTGCCGGCCGAGCGCGTCCTCGCGCGCCTGCTCTCGCTCTCGCGAACGACCGTCGTCGCGGCTTACGAGATCCTTCGCCAGGAGGAGTGGCTCGAGAGCCGGCAGGGGAGCGGCACGCGAGTCGCCTCCGGGAGCGGAGCGGCTTCTGCGCTCCCGCCGGAAGAAGGGACCGTCTCCTTCCGCGGCCATCCGGTCTATCGCGGGCTCATCGAAGGCTCCGGCGGCACGATCGAGTTTCTCGGCGCGCACCTGCCGGGCAACGATTTGCTGTCGCGCGACCTCGCGACGGTCGACCGCAAGGCTCTGGCGGAGATCCTGCGCGGTCCGGGCTATCTCCCGATGGGATTGCCGGCGCTCCGTCGTGGAATCGCCGTCCACCTGACCCGGCGCGGGCTGCCGACCACCGAGGAGCAGATCCTCGTCACCTGCGGCGCGCAACAGGCGATCGCAATCGCGGGCGCGGCGTTCGTGCGCCGCGGAGACGCGGTGGTTCTCGAGAACCCGACCTACCTCGGGGCGATCGACATCTTCACGAGCCTGGGAGCCCGCCTGATGCCGGTGCCGGTCGAACGCGACGGCGTTTCGGCAGACCGCCTGCGCGAGATCGTCACCCGCACGGCCGCGCGCCTGATCTACCTGATGCCGACCTTCCAGAATCCGACCGGCGCGCTGATGCCGGAGCGCAAGCGCCGGGCCGTCGCGCGGTTGGCGCGGGAGCGAGGCGTTCCGGTCGTGGAAGACAACACGCTCGCCGATCTGCCGCTCGGCGGCGACCCGCCGCCCCCGCTCGCCGCCTTCGACGCCGAAGCGCCGATTCTGACGGTCGGCTCTCTTTCGAAGCTCTTCTGGGGCGGGCTCCGGGTCGGATGGATCCGCTCCTCCGAGGCGTTCCTCGCGAGGATCGCGCGCCGGAAGATCATGGCGGACCTTGGGGGCTCGGTCCTCTCGCAGCTCGCCGCGGTCCGGCTCCTCGCACGCGCCGACGAGATGCGGGAAGCACGGCGCCGCGAGCTTCGCGAGAAGCTCGAGAAGCTGACGCGTCTCCTCGAACGGCATCTCACCGACTGGACGTGGACGCCGCCGGCCGGGGGACTCTCGCTCTGGGCGCGCCTGCCGCGCGGCAACTCGGACGAGTTCGCGCAGCTCGCCCTGCGTCACGGCGTCTCGATCGTCCCGGGCTCGCTCGCTTCGCCCGAGGGCGGCTCCTCCGAGCACGTGCGCCTCCCGTTCGTGCTCGACGCGGAGTCGATGGAGGAGGGCGTGCGGCGGCTCGCGCAGGCCTGGTCGGCCTACGGCGCCGCGGCGCGGCGCGACCGGGCCCGTGTCGACGTGCTCGTCTGACGAGAAGAGACGAAGGGCCAGGGTCAGAAAGAGACCTCGCATTCTGTCCACTCGTCCGGGTCGGTAGCCTGCCGTCCGGAGTTCGGAGATACTCTCCAAAACTTCGCCGACTGCGATTTTCAGGGAGAAGCTCATGCGCCGCCCGTGGACGCGCCGCCATCTCTTCGAAGCCGCGGCAGGAACCCTGGCGTCTTTGCGGGCAGCCGCGTCCAACGCAAGGCCGGCGCCGGCGAGCGCCGTGTCCCGTTCGGCGGAGACGCTTCGCGCCGCGATGGACGAGATCATTCCGGCCGCCGACGGGATGCCTTCCGCGAGTGAGGCCGGCGTCGCGCGGTATCTCGAAGAACTGTCGAATCGCGAAGCGAGCGTGAAACGCGCTTTGAGTCGCGTCGCGGCGGCTCTGGAGAAATCGGCGCGGACGAAGCGCTACGCATCGCTCGAAGCGGAGGGCCGGGTCCGCGCCCTCGAGACCCTCGAAAGACGGGAGCCTGCGGTTTTCGCGATGATGCGCGATCTCGTCTATCAGGGGTACTACACGAGCCCGGAAGTCTGGAAGCTCCTCGGCTTCGAGTTCTACGGCCCCGACCGCCTGGGTCCGGGAATCGCGGAATTCGATGCGACTGCGCTCGAGAGAGTCCGGGCCCGGCCTCCCTTCTATCGCCGTACGACGTGATGGCTTCCGAGCGCGCGGACGTGGTCGTCGTCGGGTCGGGCGCGGCGGGCGGCGCGGTCACGTGGCGCCTCGCGGAGCGCGGAGTCCGGGTCGTCTGCCTCGAGCAGGGGGACTGGGTCGATCGCGGCGACCTCGCGTCGTCCCGTCCGGAGGTCGAGACGTTCCTGCGTAGCGGGACGGCAAGTCTCAGTCCCAACACGCGGCGTCTGCCGCAGGACTATCCGGTTTCGACCGTAGGGCTTCTCCCCACGCAAGTGGTGATGTTCAACGGCGTTGGCGGAAGCACGATCCACTGGGAAGGACATTTCCCGCGCTTTCATCCGTCGGACTTCCGTGTGCGGTCGCTCGACGGCGTCGCGTCCGACTGGCCGATCGGTTATGAGGACCTGGAGCCCTACTACGACCTGAACGACCGGATGATGGGTGTTTCGGGCCTCGCCGGCGATCCGGCAAACCCGCCCCGAGCGGAGCGACCCAATCCCCCTATCGGGCTCGGAAAGCGCGGCCAGGCGATCGTGCGGGGCTTCGAGAATCTCGGATGGCATTGGTGGCCGTCGGACAACGCGATCCTCTCGCGCGACTCGGGCGACCGACGTGCCTGCGATGGCCGCGGACGATGCAATTTCGGTTGCCCCCGGAAGGCGAAAGCCTCCGTGGACCTCACCTACTGGCCCAAAGCCATCGCGGCGGGCGCCGAACTGCGCACGTGGGCGCGCGTGCGCGAGATCACTGTCGACGCGCGAGGGCGTGCGCGGGGCGTTCTCTATCAGGACCGGAAGGGCGCGCTCCACGAGCAGCTCGGGCGCGTCGTCGTCGTCTGCGGCAATGGGATCGGCACACCCCGGCTGCTTCTCCATTCGCGGTCGCGCCTCTTTCCGGAAGGTCTCGCGAACTCGAGCGGGCTCGTTGGACGAAACTACATGTCGCATCCGAGCGCCTGGGTCGAGGGCGTCTTCTCGGACCGCCTGGACGGGCATATCGGGTTCGCCTCGAACCCCTGCTTCAGCCAGGAGTTCTACGAGACGGACCCGAGTCGCGGGTTCGCGCGAGGCTACTCCCTCGTCGTCTACGGCCCATACGGGCCCCTGTCGCAGGCTTGGGG
>JBKPSZ010000241.1:0-5017 GCA_046735265.1 Acidobacteriota bacterium
CTCATACGGAGGGGCGGCGCCAGTGTTTCGTCGGAAGGGACCAGGGACTTGGAACCAGGGACGATCGGTTCTTGGACCCAGTCCGTCCTTGGTCCTCAGTCGATCTCTAGGGAAGGTACTCCTTCGGGATCGGGTTGTCGGGCCTCTCGTCGTCCCAGATCGCGCTCGCGATCCACCACCGGTCGCCGTCCCAGAAGAGCTCGATCGAGTTGATCCCGCGTCCCGTCAGAGGCCCGCCGGGGGTCTGCCGGGTCTCGTAGGTCGAGAAGACGTGCGCGATGTTGCCGAAACGCTTCGTCACGCGGTGAATCTCGCGCTCGTCGAAGCCCTTCGCGACCATCGACGGGTTGCTCGCGTCGACGAACTGCTGGTGCGTCACGATCCGCGGCACCGGTTTGCCCTTCGAATCGACGTCCATGGAGACGAAACGGATTTCGGGAATGTAGAGGGTCCGGTCCCGCGACCACTGCCGGGGCTGCCCCGCCGGCCCGCTGATGACTTCGTAGAAGGCCTTCATCACTCCGTCGATCGTCGCGACGTCGGCCGGCTGGGCCGCGATCGCCGGCACCGTGACCGAATCGGCGCGGGTCTGCTCCGATGAAACCCCGCTCGCCGCCGTCAGAAACAGGATCGCGGAAAGAGCTCGAAGCGTGTTGCGCATGCCGCCTCCTTCGGCGCCGATCTTACGAAAGCGGCGGGCGGCGCGCGGGAAGGCAGCAAACGCGCGGAGCTCAGACCATCCAGCCCCGGCTCTGATACTCCATGTATTCCGCGGTGCGCTCGGCGGCCGGCCGGCCGAAGTAGCGCTCGACGACGCGGAGAGCGAGGTCGATCCCCGAGGTGAGCCCGCCGGCCGTCGCGATGCGGCCGTTCTCGACGAATCGCAGACCGCGCTGCACGTGGATGTCCGGATACTGTTTCTGCAGCGAATCGGTGAAGTCGTGGTGGGTCGTCGCGCTCTTGCCGGACAGGAGTCCCGCGCGCGCGAGCTGAAAAGCCCCCGTGCACACCGACATCGTGAGGTCCGCCTTTTCGCCGGCTTTCCGAAGCCAGGCGTGCAGCGCCTTCGATCCGGCCTGGGCCGGCACGACGATGACTTTCGGCTGCGGGGCCGATTCGAACGTGTGGTCGGGCACGAGGCGAAGTCCCCCCGAACCGATCACGACGTTCTTCGTCTCCGACACCGTGAAGAGCTCGAAGGGCATCTGGTGCGCGTGGTCGCCGCCCCGTTCCGGCACCATCACGTCCTGGAAGACCTCCCAGGGACCCGCGAAATCGATCACGGTGACGCCTTCCGAAATGGCAACGGCGACCGGGATGCCGCCCTTCTCCGGCGGCGCGATCCGCGCGCCGCCTTCCGGAGGCCGCTCGGTCGCTCCGCCGGCGCCGGCCTTTCCCGCCGCGGCCATGAGGCCCAGTGCCGCCCCGGAAACGAGGAATTCGCGCCGTTTCATGACAGTCTCCTTCCCCTAGTGATTCGACAGGACGCTAAAGCGTCTCCTGTCGAATGTCAACAGGAAAGGCGCCGCTCGTCACCGGACCGAGTCGCTCCGCCACCGGCGGAAATTCTCCGCGACCGCCGCGCGCTCTCCGGTTCATGCCGCTCACCGCCGGGCGTCGTGTAGAGTCCCGCGGACCCTTCGCGATGGAGCCGCCGGAGCCCGACTTCGAGCCCGCCGATTCCGGCTATGCCGAGCGCGTGCGTTCGAGCTTCGGCCGGCAGGGGCTCATGCGCACGCTCGGAGCGGAGCTCGGCGAAGTCCGTCCGGGCGCCTGCGAGATCCGCCTCCCCTTCCGCGACGGGCTGTCGCAGCAGCACGGCTTCTTTCACGCCGGCGCCACGGCGGCGATCGCCGACAGCGCCGGCGGGTATGCCGCCTACAGCCTGATGGAGGCGTCCGACTCCGTTCTCTCCGTCGAGTTCAAGATCAATCTCCTCGCGCCGGCGAGAGGCGAGCTTCTCGTCGCGCGCGGCCGCGTTCTCAAGGCGGGACGCACGCTCTTCGTCTGCCGCGCGGACGTCTTCGCCGTTTCCGGAAACGAGGAATCGCTCTGCGCGACGATGCAGCAGACCGTCATGCGCATGTCGGGCCGGCCGGAGGCTCCGTCCGGAGGCTGACCACCACGGCGTCGGGAGTTCGGGAGAAGGAGGCATCCATGTTTCGACGAGCCCGCTCGATGGTATCCGTGCTCATCGCGATGCTCGCGATCGGAAACGCGGCGGCCCGGGCCGCCGAGACCCTCCTCCCGCCGGGCGACGAGCAGAAGGTCCGCGCGGTGCTCGACGAGTACCGGCGCGCCTGGCTCGCCAACGACGCCGATGCCGTGCTCCGATTGTTCACGCGCGACGCGGTCCTGATCCCGCACCACGGCGTCGAGCCGGTCGTCGGCATCGACGCCGCCCGCGCTTTCTGGTTCCCGAAGGACTCTCCGCCGGTGACGATCACGGAGCTCGCGATGACCGTGGACCAGGTCGGCGGTTCGTGCGACATCGCCTTCGCCAGGGGGCACAGCCGCGTGGCCTGGACGACCGGAAAGGGCGCGCAGGCGACGAAGTCCTCCAACGCCGGAACGAACCTGACCCTGTTTCGCAGGCAAGCCGACGGCGCGTGGCGCATCACGCACCAGATGTGGGACGACCCGCCGCCGCAGCCTGCCGGCCGCTAGTTCGGTCGCGGGGTCGCGGATGCCGCCGGGGAGGTGGACACGCGCCTCCGGCCGCGGCTCGAGGCGTACAGACCGAGCACGAGGAACGTGAACGCCCCGAGCCCGGCGCCGACGGCCTGCGCCTTGAGCAGCCGATCGGTCGTGTAGCGGATGATCTGCGGAAGGTTGACGAGCGCCTGAACCTGACCGGTCTTCGAGAGGAATCCGGGCTCGTTGTACCAGCCAAGGAGCGGCGGCGCGACGAACGAGGCGGCCACGGCTCCGAGAATCGCGCCGAGGAGCACGAAGATCACGACGGTTCGAACCAGATCGGCCTCCTCTCACGCGAAAGGAACTCGATGGATCCTAGCGCAGGTGGCGGGCTACGATCCTCCGGGGATGGAGCCGGTGAAGACGCGAAGTCGGAATCCGCGAGAAGATGAGCGAGGAGGTTTTTCGATGGGCCTCGCAGACTGGCATCGAACGGCGGCCGACGCGCTGTCGCGGGTCCCGACGGCGGACGGAAAGCGATTCGCCGTCGTGCTCGAGCACGGGACCCTTTCCGTCGAGGTCTTCGCCCCACGCGGCAGCGATCCCCAGAAACCGCATACCCGCGACGAGGTCTATGCGGTGATCTCCGGGCGGGGCGAGTTCGTGCTCGAGTCGGAACGGCGGCCCTTCGGGCCCGGCGACGTCCTCTTCGTCCCGGCGCGGGCGACGCACCGCTTCGAGAAATTCTCCGACGATTTCGCCACCTGGGTCTTCTTCTACGGCCCGGAGGGGGGCGAAGCATGACCGGAGGCGGGACCGCCCGTCGCCTCCGGCGCCCCCTGCGCCGGGGAATGGAGAGGACGCTCGCGCGGTTTCTGACGGCGATGTCCCGGGAACGCCGGATCCGGCCGGCCTCGGTCTCCTTTCTCCTCCTGGCCCTCGCGTCGGTCGCCACGGCATCGGGCGGCTCCGACTCGGTCTCTTCGGCGCCGCTTCCGGCGGCCCGGCCCTTCCTGGAGGCGGTGCGGGACGCCCTGCGGAGCGATCAGAGCCTGATGGCCGAGTACACGTTCAACGAAAAGCACGTCCAGTCGAAGCTCGACCGCAAGGGCGGGGTCAAGAGCCGCAAGACCGAGATCTACGAGGTTTACCCGAGCGAGCAGCCCGGCCGGATCTACCGGCGCCTCGTGGAAGTCGACGGCAAGCCCGTCGACCCGAAGGATCTCGCCGAGGCGGACCGCAAACACGACGAACGTTCGGAGAGGCGGCGACTCGCTCGCGAGAACGAGACGCCGGAGGAGGCGCGCCGGCGCGAGATGAAGGAGCAGGAAAACCTCCGCAAGGAGAGGGAGGTCGTCGAAGAGCTCTTTCAGATGGACGACATCCAGGTGGCGGGGCGGGAGATGCTCGAAGGACGAAGCGCGATTCTCGTCACGTTCCGCCCCCGTCCCGGCTTCCGCCCGAAGACCAAGGGTGGAAAGGTCCTGCAGAGGATCGCCGGCCGCGCCTGGATCGACGAGCAGGAGAAGCAACTCGTGCGGATCGACGCGGAGCTGCTCGACGCACTCCCCGTCGGGCCCGGCGGCATCTTCCGGCTGCAAAAGGGAGCGCACGCGTTCTTCGAGCGGCGGCGGGTCAACGACGAGATCTGGCTGCCGGCTGAGGCGCAGTTCGTCGGCGCCGCGAAAGTCCTTCTGTTCGCCGTCGGCCGCCTCGACGCCCACAGCTACTACTCCGACTACCGCAAGTTCCAGGTCTCGACCTCGTCCGAGATCGGAAGCGTCGAAAACTCTAACTGAGAGACGAGTCCGGCCGAAACGGCGCGCGTGGAGGTATCCTCCGCGCGTGACGCGGCGGATCGACCTCGAAGCGGCCGACAGGCGACTGACCTCCTACGTCGATCGCATCCTGTCCCGGGCCGCCGCGCGCGCCGACGGGGAACTCGCCTGCCGGCCGGGCTGCGCCGAGTGCTGCGCCGGCCCGTTCCCGATCACACAGGTGGACGCCTTGCGCCTGCGCCGGGGTCTGGCCGACCTCGCGGCGCGCGATCCTCTGCGCGCGGCTCGCGTCCTGCGCCGGGCGCGGGAGGCGGCGGCCCTCCTCGAGGCGGATCTCCCGGCGGACGAGCGTTCGCGCGTCCTCTCCTCGGACGACGCTTCGAGCGACGCTTTCTTTCTCCGTCACGAGGCCCTCCTCTGTCCGGCGCTCGACTCCGAGTCCGGCCGATGCGACCTCTACGAGTCGCGGCCCATCAGCTGCCGGTCGTTCGGACCGCCGGTGGTCATCGAAGGAGTTCCGCTGCCCCCCTGCCGCCTCTGCTTCACGGGCGCCTCGGCGAGGCGGATCGACGACTGCCGCGTGGAAGTCGACTGCGCCGATC
>JBKPSZ010000242.1:0-8362 GCA_046735265.1 Acidobacteriota bacterium
CCGCCGTGCCGCGCGCCGTTCTCACGCTGGCGCTCGTGAGCCAGGCGCCTCCCCGGCCCGACCGGAAGGGCGATCTCCTCCTCGCAACCTATCTCCTCGCCCTCGCGACCGCCGTCGCCACAGTCGGATTCCTTCTCGTCACGGCCCTCGACCGGCGCTGGCGAAGCCTCGCCTGGCGGCGCGCCGCTCTCGTCGCGGGCGGCCTCGGCCTCGCGTCTCCCATCGCGCGTTTCCTGACCCTCGCGGCCGCCGGCGGTGCGCTTCTTCCGGTCCTCCGTTCCTTCCCCGCCCTGGGGACGGGACTCCACTACGGCCTTCCCGGCGTTTTGCTCGGAATCGTAGCGATCGTGATCGCCCGGAGGCGCCCGAGAGCGTCGACGGTGACCCGGACGACGGTGGCTCGCTGACACTGACCGGTGTTCCGCCGAAAAACCGTGAACTGACCGGCCAAATCGCGTTCAGTTTTCGCGGAGTCAGTCGGGCCTTCGCGAACTAGACTGAGCCCCGTGCTGATACGGCCCGAGGTCTTCCGCCGCCTCTGCCAGGCTCGGGAAGCGCTCACGGAGGATTCGGAGGTCGCGCCTTCGATCAACAAGGTGGCGCGCTCGGCCGGGATTTCTGCGTTTCACTTCATCCGTCAATTCGATGCGCTCTTCGGGCTCACGCCCCATCAGCTCCGCATCCAGTCGCGCCTGGATCGAGCCCGGTGCCTTCTCGCGATGGGCGGGCTCTCGGTGACCGAAGTTTGCATGGAGGTCGGTTTCTCGAGCCTGGGAAGCTTCAGCGACCTCTTCAACCGCCGCGTCGGCGAGCCGCCGTCGTCCTTTCGACGACGAGCGCGTTCCATGGTGCAGGTTCCAGGCACGCTCCCGCGGGAGCTCTTTCCCGGCTGCTTGAGCCTGATGTCCCAGTTACCGCCATCGGCGTTTCGCAGTTTTCGAGAAGCCTAGGCCGCCTCGCTACGGCACACTCGGGCTCGGAGGCGAAGAATGCGAATCAAGCTCACGAGCGTCATGGTGGACGATCAGTCGAAGGCCCAGAAGTTCTACACGGAAACGCTGGGATTCAGGACGAAGCTCGACTTCCCGGTGGGCGAATATCGGTGGATCACCGTGGTCTCTCCGGAAGGTCCCGACGACCTGCAGCTCGCGCTCGAGCCGAACGCCAATCCGGCGGCAAAGACATTTCAGAAGGCGATGTTCGACCAGGGCATCCCGATTGCCGCCTTCGAGGTGAGCGACCTCGCGACGGAGTTTCAGCGCCTCAAGACCAAGGGCGTCGCGTTCACCAAAGACCCCACGGCGGCGGGGCCGGTGAAGATCGCAATCCTGTCGGACACCTGCGGCAACCTGATCCAGCTCTATCAGCCCGGGTAGACGGATTGGGGACTGCCCCTGCCTAGTCGGCGTGGCCAAGAAGGTAGGCTATCGATCAGGGCAATCGAGGGTTCCCGCATGAAGCTCGAGGACCGCATCGCGATCATCACCGGCGCGACGTCCGGCATCGGCGAGGCGTCGGCGCTCCTCTTCGCCGAGGAGGGCGCCCGGGTGACGGTGACGGGCCGCGACGACGCGCGTGGCAGAAAAGTGGTCGCGGCGATCACGGCGGCCGGCGGCGCGGCGATCTTCGTCCGGGCCGACGTCCGGCTCGCCGCCGACTGCGAACGCATCGTGGCAGAAACGCTGCGCGCGTTCGGCGGCCGCCTCGACATCCTCTTCAACAACGCGGGGGTCTTCTATCCGCACAACGCCATCGACTGCACGGAAGAGGAGTGGGATGCGCAGGTGGACTCGAGCCTCAAAGGGGCGTGGCTCATGTCCAAGTACTCGCTGCCGACGATGATCGCGCAGCGCCGCGGCGTCATCATCAATCAGGCATCGGGGTGGGGGATTCAGGGCGGCGACGAGGCCGTGGCCTATTGCGCGGCCAAAGGCGGCCTCGTGGTGATGACCAAGGCGCTGGCGATCGATCACGGCAAGCAGGGCATTCGCGTGAACTGTCTCTGTCCCGGCGACGTCGACACCCCGATGCTCGCCTTCGACGCCGAAGCCCGGCGGTTGGATTACGCGGACTACATGAAGGGCGCCGCCAATCGGCCGCTCGGCCGGGTCGGAACGCCGACGGAGCTGGCGCGGGCGGCGCTTTTTCTCGCCTCGGACGACTCCTCATTCATGACCGGCGCGGCGCTGGTGGTGGACGGCGGAGGCATCGCCGACTGATCGAATCGACGGGCCGTCGAACGATCGCCAGGGAGACTCGATGAAAGGTCTGTCCGGCAAGCGGGTCGTGATCACGGGGGGCGCCAGCGGAATCGGCGCGGCGACCGTGGAACGGTTCCTGGAAGAAGGAGCGCGCGTCGCGGTGATCGACCAGAACGACGCGGGAGGTCGAGCCCTTCGCGGGAGACTCCCGAAACTCGCTGGCGTCATCCGAGCCGACGTGGCCGACGCGGCTGCCGTGGATGCCGCGTTTCGTGAGCTGGACCGGCTGCTCGGCGGCGTGGACGTCGCCATCAACAACGCCGGCATCAGCCTGCGTCACGAATTCATGGACATCACGCCTGCGGAGTGGCGCAAAGTGATGAGCGTCGACCTCGACGGAGTGTTCTACGTGGCGCAGCAAGCTGCCCGGCGCATGCTCGCCGGCGGCGGCGGCGTGATCCTCAACATGGGCTCGACGTCGGGGATGAACGGCTACCCGCGTTACGCCGACTACAACGCCGCGAAGGCCGGTGTGATCGAGCTCACACGGACGATGGCGCTCGAGCTCGCTCCCAGCATTCGCGTGATCGCGGTGTGTCCCGGGTACGTCTGGACGGCCATGCAGGAAGCCGAGTACACCCCGGAGATGAAAGCGGCGGTGGACGCGAAGATTCCGCTCCGCCGCCACGCGACGCCCGGCGAGATCGCCGCTCTGTTCGCCTTCCTCGCTTCCGACGAGGCTCCCTACATCACGGGACATCCCGTGATCATCGACGGCGGCGAAATCGCCGGGGGTCTCGCGAGCCGCTGAGTTCGACGGCGGGAGGATCGGGTCCGTATCGGGGCCGGGCGAGCGGTCGGGCACCCATCCGCCCGGACCGCTCGCCATTGACCCTCAGGCCACAGACCTCCTCGAGAGCTCCGCCGACCAGCCGCGCTGCTGGGTGGATCTCCTCTTGCGAGCCAGCAGCGCATCGAGAGACCACGGTCCCGGGCCCACGATGCCGAGGAAAAGGACGCTCATCATTTGCGCGTACTCCGAGCGTATCTCATGCAAAACAGCCCAGATCCCCACCGTGGGAGGAGCCGGAGGAAGAGGCAGCGGCGACGTACCCAGGAAGAGCGCGATTTTCGTGGAGGCCATCGCGACGAGCATTTCGATCACGAAGGGAACGGCGATCAGGCGCGTCAGAAGGCCGGTCAGCAAGAGAACGCCTCCCACGATTTCCAGGAGGGCGACGAACACGGCCGTGGCATGAGGTGCCGGAATCCCGATCTTCGTGAAGCGGCCGACTCCCTGATTCTTGTAAACGAACTTGAGAATCCCTTCCCAGAGGAACACGCCTCCAGCCATCAGCCGAACCAGGAGCGTCGCTCTCGGTGCGGAATCGGGGGGATGGAGAAGCCAACCGAAAAGTCTCTTCATGACCAATCCTTTCGAGGCGGCGGCCCGCCTGACCGAAGCGGGGACATCCCGCGTTCAGTAAGGAATTCACCGGTGAGCGAGGATTGGATGTCGTCCGTATCCAGTTTTCATCTCGTCTTTAGAGACCGCGAAGCCACAGCGTCGAGCGATGTCTGCGGACGTTCGGGGTCAGTGCGGATTTTCGGCGCGTCGGGAAGGGATGAGTCGGGGCCTATGGAAGGGCACGGGCTTGTTCCCTCCCGCAGCGATATCGCCGGTCATCCCGAGGACTCCGCGACGAGGGATACCGAGCTTCCTCGTCGACGATGCCCTCGCCCTCAGCCTGCCGAGTTCGGGATCCCTCGCTATCGCTCGGGATGACCGTACGCTCCGGTCGGCCGTGGGCCTCCCGACACCGACGACGCGTCACCCAATCCCGACGGCGCGCGCGATCAGAAACAGCCCGGCTCCGACGACGACGGCGCCCGTGGCTCGCGCGACGCGGTCACCCGTCGGGAGGAGACGCTCGACGGTGATGGCGATCGCAACGACGGCCATCGCGTGAAGGTCCATGGCGCCGAGCACCAGGAGGATCGCCATCAGATTGGCGCAGGAGTGGACGCAGTGGAGCCCGAGGCGCACGCCGTGGCGCCAGGCGGTTCCCGCGTCCGCGGCGAGCGCGCTCCCGATCCCGGCCGCCTCGCGATAGCAGGCGAGCGTGCGCGACTTCCACGCGGTGAACTGGAGAAAGCCGGCGGTCAGGACCACCAAACCGATGAGGACCGGCACCGCGCGCGAGACCGCCGGCTGCCGCATCGTGAAGTCCGCCAGCGCGACGCCCAGCGCGAAGGCCGCCAGTCCGAACGCGGCCCAAACGAAGAAGTACCCCGCGCCGACGAGCGCGGTCCGCCGACCGAGATGCGCCTCGCCCGCCCCGGCGACGGCCTCGCGGTAGCGCCGCAGCATGGGGACGAGCGACGGCAGCATCATCGCGACCATCATCACGACCCACACGCCCAGGAACGACGCCGCGGCGCCGAGCCACGTCTGCCCGGGCATCCGCATCCACGACATCGACATCGTCCAGCCGCCCGGCATCGGCATGCCGCCCATCGCCGACATGGACGCGCACCAGAGGATCGTGACCGCCGCGCTGGCCGCGAAGAGCAGCGCCGAGACGCCGAGGAAGACCCGCTGAGATGCTCGCTCGGAAGCCATGTCGTCGAATCGGGATCTCAGCCCATTTCGTAGATGAGGCTCAATCGCCCGCCCTCGAGCTGCTGAACGTTCCGCAGCGCGAGTTCGCGACGACGCTCCGACGTCGCAAAGAGCTCCTTCCCTTGTCCGGCGATCAGCGGGTAGACGATGAGTCGGAGCTCATCGACCAGCCCCGCATCGATGAGGCTCGCCGTGGTTCGCGCCCCGCCAACGAGATAGATGTCCTTGCCGGATTGCCGCTTGAGGGCGGCGACGTCGTCGGGTTTCCGGACGAAGCGGGTCTTCGGCCAGAGAGCCGAAGTCAGTGTGCTCGACAGCACGTAATGCGGCGTCTGCGCGGCGAAGCGGGCCCATTCGAGCTCGGCCGGCGTCGGCGGCTCGCCGGTGATCCAGTGAGGCTTGTCCGGTTCGTTCTGTATGCCGGACCAGTACCCTTCGTATCCCGGATACATTCCTCCACCGAGCAGGCACGCGTCGATTCGAGACGTCAGACCGTAGTCGTCCGACCACGCCGCGACCCAATCCGCCATCCCTTGAGATCCCTCCGTCTTCCCGTCGACGGAAATCTTCATCCCGGCGATCAACTTCCGCATGCGAGCCTCCGTTCCATGTCGTCTCCACGGTCGCGGTGGGGGCGGCGCCTCGACGAACGCTCGTCAGCGCTTCTCGTACTCGTCGTGACGGCGAAACCAGAGATCCGTCTCGTTGCGTCCCAGAGGCGCACGGTCGAGCCACTGATACATGCCCCAGAGGGCGTCCACTCCTCGCGCGAAAGCGGAATAGGTGTGGTACACGGCGCCGTCGTCGAGCGCGAAGGCGCTGACACCGGGCCTCTCGCGCGTGTACGTGGCGATGTCGGTCCCGGTCATGGACGCGAACAGATCCGGCCCATCGGGTTGCGTGCGCGAGGGGATCGCGCCGGCCGGCTTCGCGGCGCGGCGCGGCAACGGCTTCTCGTGCTCATAGTTGTAATCGATGCCCTTCTCGAACTGCTGCTCCTCGGTGAACCCGACGCTGAAGTCGAAGTTGAAGTCGCTGCCGAACGAGGACGCCCACGGAAACGTCCATCCCATCCGCCGCTTGTACGCCTGCAGCTTCGGGAGCGGCGCCCGCGACACCGCCCAGAGCATCACGTCGTGGTTGGCCAGGTGCACGGCGAACCCGTTGAAGCCGTCCGCGATGGCCGAACAGGCAGGGCAGCCGGCGGTGTAGTCGGGGCCGAACATGAAGTGGTAGATGAGGATCTGCGAGCGCCCTCGGAAGAGATCTGCCAGCGAGGCGCTTCCCTCGTCGGTGTCGAATCGATATTCCTTGTCGATCCGAACCCACGGCAGCTCCTGGCGCCGCCGCGTCAGCTCGTCGCCTTTCCGCGTGTGCTTCTTCTCCGCCTCGAGGAGCTCGAGCCGTGCGGCGAGCCACTCTTTCCTGGTGCCGATCCGGTGCTTCTTCGATCTCCCGGTCGTCTCCTTCTTTGGTGTGGCGGTCTTGCGTTTCTTCGGCGTTCCGGTCTTGCGTTTCGTCATCGCTCGCGTCTCCTTGGCTCGTGGTGATACGCGACATCGAGGCGGATGGTTGCGGATTTGCGGTGAATCCGGGTCCGCGCCCGGACTCTTCGGGCTATCTCCCCGTCCGAATCAGATCGGCGAATCGCCTCAAAGCGATCTTCGGGACGAGACGACGCTGGTCGGCAGGCATGCGCTCGTCCATGATTTCTCGAGCCAGTTCCCGCGTCTCCCGGGACGCCTTGCTCATGTGACCGGCGTGGAAAGGGGGGTGCGGGTCATATTCGATGGTCAACTGGATCGCTTCGGCTCGCTCGCGGCCGGCGATCTCGCCGGCCAGCCAGAGCGCCAAGTCGATGCCCGCCGAGACGCCGGCGGCGGTGACCACCTTGCCGGCGCGCACGATGCGATCGTCGGGCCGCGGCCGGGCGCCCAGGATCTTGAGCACTCCCATCTTGTACCAGTGCGACGTCGCCGGCCGGCCCTTCAGAATGCCCGCGGCGGCGAGGATCATCGCGCCGGTGCAGACCGAGGTGGTCCAGGTGGTCGTGAGGTGCACCCGGCGGAGCCAGTCGAGGATCTCGTCGTTCACCATCTGTCCCGGCGTCGTCGTGCCGCCGGGCACGAGCACGAGGTCGGGTGAAGTCGTCTCGGCCAGCGTGTGCGTGACGCCGAGCCGGAGAGTCCCGCCCTCCGCCTCCAGCGGCCCGACTTCCTTGCCGACGAACCGGATCTCCGTGTCGGGCACGCGCGAGAACACTTCCCAAGGTCCGACCGCGTCGAGCGCGGTCACGCCGGGATAGAGAACGATGGCGATCTGAAAGGGCCTGTGCTCCTCGTTCATGGAAGTGAATCCTGGTTGGCCCCGCGGCGTTCGTCGCGGCGGCGTCGAACGCTTCGGGCTCGCCGTGGTCGCCGGACGCCTAGGGCGCGACGACGTCGTGACTCTTCTCCCCGAACAGGAAGTAGAGGGCCGGAAGGGTCGTGAGCGCCCCGACCGTCAGCAGCGAAGCGCCGAGGCGTCTGCGGGCCCGTTTGCCGAGTCTCGAGGAAGCGAGCAGGCCGATGCCGGCGCCCAGAGCGGCGCGCGTGGCGACGACGAAACCGAATTCGGGAAATGACAGATCCACGCGTCTTTTCATTTTTCGACTCCTCTTCCGGGGCGCGCAGCCATGTCGGGCCCCATTGCAACTAATGTCCGAATGAGCCGCAAGATTCCTGCCAGCGTGGAGAGGCGCTTGCCGACGTGTCTACCGCCTTTCACCCGCGGCCTCGCGGGCCCAGGCATCGACGAGGTCGAGCCACTCGGGCAGCGGCCGGTAGAGGACGGCGTGGCCCGTGCCGAGCTGGAGCACGACCTCCTTCCTGCGGGCGAGACCGCTCGACTGCGCGAAAATCGGGCCGCAGCTCGTACCGAACTCGTCGTTCTTGTCGTAGATCGAGAGAACGTTTCCGTAGAGATCGACCCGGAAGTGCTCCCGGACCCAGTCGTTGCAGTTGGACATCAGGACGAAGTTCACGTCTTTGTTGCGGATGAACGTCGAGGCGAGCATCGCGATCACGGCGCCCTTCGAAGCGCCGAGAACCGTGACGTGACGCGCGGGCACGCCCGCGGCGAGAAGGGCCTCGACCTGTCCCTGGACGGTTCGTGCGTAGCGCTCGGGATCGCTCCCGCTCGGCCGCGCCTCGGTCACGACCGTGAAGCCCCTACGCTCGAGAGCGCGCACGATCGCGACGTACTCGTAGGTGCCATAGCGCGGGTCGGTCGGGCGAATTCCCCGGTCCTCGATGATCCGCCCATGGAGGTAGATCAGGTATCGCGCGGCGGGGTCGGGCTTCGCCCGGCACGGTCTCGCGGAAAGCGGGGGTCGGGGAGACGCTCGGTGTCGCGGCCATCCCGGCTGCGAGCGCAAAGGCGGCGAGAGAGCGCATCGACCGATTGCATGGCGCAGCGCCCGTCACTCTCCTCTTGACCGTCACCTCAAACTGTGGCATTCCAATATGTCGCAATGAAACATATTGACGACACTGGCCGC
>JBKPSZ010000243.1:0-4261 GCA_046735265.1 Acidobacteriota bacterium
CCAGATCACGCCGTCCGCCGACTGTGTCTCCGAAAGCCTCGAAACGCTCGACGAGCGCTGGAAAGCGGGCTCGTTTCGCCATCTCGTTCCCGATTTCCGGCGTCGCGTCCATTCCGGAGAGACGTTTCTCATCGCCGGAGATCGGTTCGCGATCGGCTCCTCGCGCGAGATGAGCCCGGCCGGTCTGAAAGGCGTCGCGGAGGAAGCCGGGCGGGAGCTCGTCGTCGTCTGCGGCGAGAACATGGGCGACATCTTCCGCCGCAACGCCTTCAATCTCGGGCTCCACGTGGTTCAGAGCCCGGAGGCCGTCGCGGACGCGCGCGACGGAGACGCGTTCTCATTCGATCCCGCGACGCGCCGGCTGACCAACGAGACGCAGGCGAAGACGTACACACCGATTCCTCTGTCTCCCAAGGAGGAGGAGATCCGCTCGAGCGGAGGCATCTTCGCGGTCGGCCGCCGCGAGCTCGCCGAATCCGTGGCGAGACGGTCCGAGATCCGTTGGCCCGACCCCGAGACGGCGCGTCGCCTGACGACGACCGAGCAGATCGCCTGGGCGCATCGCGTCGACAAGGACGCGCGCGTCCAGCCCGGGAGCACGATCCGCGTCTATGCCGACCTGCTCCCCGCTTCGGACGGAACGGCCCCGTTCGCGATCCACACGTTCAACCAGATCACGGGCGGAGCGTCGATCTACCCGCGCCAGGCGGCGATCGCCAACGACCACTTCGTCTTCACCGGAAAGGAGACGGACGACCGGCAGACTTCGATCGGGCGCGAGTTTGCGACGCGGCACCGGCTCGAGAAGCCGTACTACGCCACCCCTGGCGACGGGATCTTCCACTTCTACTTCCCGGAGCAGGGCCTCGTGCTTCCGGGAATGTTCATCCCCGGTGCCGACTCGCACAGCCGCGCCTACGGCGCCTACGGCGCGGTCGGATTTGGCGTGGGCTCGACGACACTGGGGTTCGGCTGGGCGACGGGCTACGTCTACTTCACGCCGGCCCGGGCGCGGCGCGTTGTCTTTCGGGGCCATCTGCAGCCGTGGGTCTCCGGGAAGGACGTCGTTCTGGAGCTCCTCCGGCAATGGGGGACGAAGCAGTCGCAGGGCATGTCGGTCGAGTTCGTGGACGAGCGCCGTCAGCTTCCGATGGTCTTCCGCAACACGATCGCGAACATGATGGCGGAAGCGGAGGCCTCCAACGGGATCTTCGCGCAGGACGAGATCACGGAGGCCTGGTACGCCGCGAAGGGAATCCGGGATCTGCCCTATCCGCGCCTGGCGCCCGGTTCGGATGCGGTCTACGAGATCGACGAGAGCCTCGACCTCTCCCGGATCGAGCCGATGATCGCCAAGCCCTTTTCTCCGGGAAACGCGTACCCCGCGGAGGAAGTCGCCCGCGAGCGTTTGACGTTCGACAAGGCGCTCATCGGTTCCTGCACCAACGGGAGCTACGACGATCTGCTCTCGGCGGCCCTCGTGCTGAGAGCGGCCCGCCAGAGAGGCTTCGGGAGAGTCGCGCGGGCGTTCGCTGTCTTTCCCGGATCGGGGGGCGTCAAGCACCGCATCGAGAACCCGGAGCCGCGTCTCGAAGGCGAATCGATCGCGGAGGTCTTTCGATCGGTCGGAGGCGAGATCCGCCCCTCCTGGTGCGGCCCCTGCTTCGGGCAGGGCTCGGATGCCCTGAAGAAGGGGGAGCGCGCGATTACGTCTTTCAATCGGAACTGGCAGAACCGCATGGGCGTGGGCGGCGAGGGATATCTCGCCTCCCCGGCCGTGGTCGCGGCGTCGGCCCTCGCCGGCTACATGGCTCCCCCGTCGGAGCTCGGCCTCGCCTGGGACGCCGAGCGCTTCGGGGTGTAGCGGCGCCCATGCGATCGGCGACTGCGGAGCGAGGGGGACGCTCCGCTAGCGCCGGAACATGTCGAGCGACAGCACCGGCAGGTAGATTCCGGTCTCCTCGCGTCGCCACCACGCCCCGCTCGCGCGGCGCTGTCCGAAATCGGTGAAACGGTAGTCGTAGAGGACGGCGCGCAGGAAGCGCGGAGGGTGATCGGGAAAGGGAGTCTTCTCGAGGAGCCGGACCACCGGCGGAGAGCCCTCGAGGAGCCGGCGCGCGAACGCCAGAATCCACGGGCTCTGCTCGGCCGAACCGAGGGCCGCGAACCACATCTGCCAGTCGAGCCGGGGCTGGTGCGGAGCGACGAACGGCGGCCGGCGCCGCGGGTCTCCCGGCTTCCAGCGGAACTCGTAGGCGCGCCAGGAGACGCCGTCGTCGCTGCCTTCCACGATGATCTCGGGCCGCGAGGTCGTCATCACGGCGAAGAGCCCGTACGTGTTGACGCTCCGAAACGGCGCCACCGCCCGCGCGAGACTCACGACGGGCGACGGGAAAGACCGGGGCCGGAACACCATCGAGATCATCTGGGCCGAGCTGACGACGAGGATCGGAACGGCGACGACGGGGATCACGACTCTCGGCCACCGGCGCCCGCGCGGCGGCGAGGCCGTCGCGGGCACGGGGGCGAGGCGCCTCCTCCAGCTCTCCGGGAAGGCGCGATCGTCCAGAAGCGGCACGCAGAGCGCGATCGCGAGGTAGTTGAAGAAGGCGTAGTTGCCGGTGCCGGCGATCACGAGCTGCAGAAAGACGATCACGCCGAAACCGATCAACCGGAGTCGCCGCGGCGCGAAGATCAGAAAGGGCGCGCCGAGCTCGATCGCGAAGAGCACCGAGCAGGAGAAGGTCTGAAACCCCGGCGGGAGCTGGTGCATGTACCAGGCGGTCCAGGGCGGGAGGCACTGCGTCTCGTAGTGGTAGCGCAGCGCCGAGAGACTGCGCCACGCCGGGTCGCCGCTCGCGAGCTTGACCCACCCGGATGCGAACATGAGACGGAAGAGGAGCCACCGCAAGAGCAGGATCACGGTCGGCGACGGCGGCGTCGCGGCAGCGAGCCGCCGACCGCGCGGAGCGAGGAACACGGCGAGGAGCCCGGTCTCGAGGAGGAGCGTGTCCCACTGGAACTCGAGAAAGACCTGTCCGGCCCCGCAGAGCGAGAGGTAGCCGATCCAGCACAGCGCGAGGGCGGCCGCCGGAAAGAACCCCGCGATAGCCGCCACCGCTGCCGCCGCCCCGCCCGCGCAAAGCAGATGCAGGAACCGGTCGCTCGAGTCGAGCCAGCAGAGCGTCGGCAGGAGATCCCACCGCGCGCCGCCCGCCTGGCTCCGCACGGCCGAGAGGAAGTCGGCGACCGGAAGGATTCCGCGCGAGCCGACGAGGCCGTCCACCTGCAGCCAGAAGGAAACGAACGCCGCCAGATAGCAGACGCCGACCAGGCGCACGAAGAGGTCGCTCGCGACCCCGTACTCGGGGCGCTCGACGCGCCGGCCCCACAAGACGCGGGTGACGGCGGAGGCCGCGCCGCGGTGGCGGGCGACCAGGCGATAGACGAGCTCGCAGACCGGCGCGACTCCCGGCACGCGCCGGTAGAAGGCGAGCGGCCAGCGCCTTCCCGGCTCTTCCGCGAGCGCGCGGAGAACGGCCTGCGCTCCTTCCCGAACCTCTCCCGTCGGCAGGACGAGCTGAACGGAGCGCCGGAACGCCTCCGCAGGAATTTCCGGAAAGCGCTCCGCGACCTCCTGCGATGGCGCGTAATCGACGGCATCGCCGGTTTCCGACTTCCAGCGCTCGATCCAGCGCCGGCAGAAGCCGCAGTCGCCGTCGAAGATGAGGATGGGGCGGCCGGGCGGGACCGAAACGCGGGTGGGCTCGGCCATCGGCCAGAGTCTACGGCTGCCCCCGAGCGCGGACGCTCCTTCCCCGTTCGAGGACAGCCGTCAACCGACAGGTTCGCTGGATCGTCCGATTTGCAGGCGTTTCGCCACGCGTCTATCCTTCCGGGGCTCAATTCCGCGGTTTTTTCGGGTGCCAAAACGGGAACGGGGGTTGCAGTGTCTTCCGGCGATGGAGGGACGCGACATGAAACTCGCTTCCAGAACAGGAATTTTTCTCCTCGGTGCCTCGCTCCTGGCGGCCGTCGGCGGCGGCGTCTCGCAGGCCCAGGCCCGGGATGAGTACGGCAATCCGATCGACGTTCGAGCCGACGATCCGCGCGGCGACTCGGGCGGCGACATCCGCCAGACCGTCGCCCGGATCTCCGAGCTCGACGGTTCGGTTTCGTATGCGCGCGGAGACGATCCGGACGAGTGGCAGTCGGCCGACCGCAACGTCCCCGTGACGCTCGGCGACCGCCTCTACACGAG
>JBKPSZ010000244.1:0-2089 GCA_046735265.1 Acidobacteriota bacterium
AGCGCGGTCAGGAACGCCTCCATGTCGCCGCGCGTTCCGATCGAGACGCGGAGCCAGTCGGACATCGAGGGAAACTTGCGCCCGACGAGGATCCGGCGCTCGCGGAAAGAGCGGATGATCGGCCCCACGTCCGAGCCGACGTGGATCATGAGGAAGTTCGTGTGCGACGGAACGTAGCGGCGTCCTTCCCGGTCGAGCGCGTCGCACAGCCAGCGGCGGGTCTCGGAGATCCGACGTCGCTGGGCGGGAACGAGCTCGGCGTCCTTCAGGCTCTGGAGCGCCACCGTCAGCGCCGCGGCGTTCGTGTTGTTCCACCCGGCTTGGCGCGAGAGCCTCTGCGCGAGCTCGGGCGAAGCCACGGCATAGCCCAGCCGCAGACCCGCCATCGCGAAGATCTTCGAAAAAGTCCGGGCGACGATCAGATTCGGATGCCGGTCGAGGAAATCGTGGGCGGTCGCGTAACCCGTGTCCTCGACGAAGTGGTGGTACGCCTCGTCCACGAGAACGGTCGTCGACTGGGGCACGGCGGCGAGGAACTGGGAGAGCTCCTCCCGGCGCACGATCGTGCCGGTGGGGTTGTTCGGGTTGCAGATGTAGACGAGGCCGGTCTTATCGTTGCACGCGGCCGCCATCTTCGGCAGGTCGTGACGGAAATCCGCGGTCTGGGGAACCTTCACGGCGCCCGCCTGCATCACGTTGGCGTAGAGGAGAACGGCTTCGAAAGTCGGCTCCGCCGCCACGACCTCGCGCCCTTCGCCGAGGGCGGCCGCGTCCGCCATCCGGAGGATGTCGCTCGAGCCGCAGCCGAGCACGATTTGCTCGGAGCTCACGCGGTGGAGTCGGGCGATGGCGTTTCGGACCTCGTCCTCGAGGCCGTCGGGATAGCGCGCCCCGACGCGCCCGGATCGCGTCAGCGCGGCCAGCGCCGATGACGTGAGACCGTACGGGTTCTCGTTCGAGTTCAATTGGATGAAATCCTCGGAGACGCCGAGAGGCAGGCTCGCCTCCGCGACCGAGCCGGTCGGCCTCGGTCCGAGCAGAGCCGCGCCGGCGGCGGCGCCGGAGGCAGTCAGGAACCGGCGTCGCGAAAAGAAACCCCGTTGCATGGAAAGACTCCCTTCTCCGACCGCCCGCGCGGTCGTACGATCGACGGAATAGCTTAGATCCAAGCGGGAGGCAGGGGAATGGCGAAACGCCAACGGATCTTCTTTCGGATCGGTTCCTGGGCCTGTATCGCGACGGCCGGCATCCATCTGATCGGCCACTTCACGCCGCCGCCCGCGCCCTCGAGCGACGCCGAGGCGACGCTCCAGAAGCTGATGGTGTCCTACAGAAAGGACTTCGGAGCCGGTTTCAGTCGGACGACGATGGACTTCGTCAAGGGCCTCAGCCTGAGCTTCTCGCTCTTCCTTCTCTTCGCGGGCGTCGTGGGGCTGCTCGTGGCGGCGCGAGCTCCGAAGGACCCGGTCCTCTGGCGCGGGCTCCGCCTCGCCTACGCCGTCGGGATGGGCTGCCTCCTCGCGATCTCCGCGGTGTACTTCTTCCTGCCTCCGCTGTTCTGCGTGGCGGTGATCTTCCTCGCCTTCGGAATCGCTGCCGCCTACGGCCCCGAAGCGCCTCCCGCGACATCCGAGATGCGTTAGTCTCTCCCCCCGAACAACCGACGAAAAGCCGGGGTCCTCGAGCCGTCGCGGGAGCGGACGGTCCGTTGATGCTCCGGCGACCGCACGGAGGGGACATGGCAATCGAGGCCGGCAGCCGATTGGGACCGTACGAAATCGTGTCGTCGCTTGGCGCCGGAGGCATGGGCGAGGTCTATCGCGCCCGCGACACCCGGCTCGGCCGCGACGTCGCCATCAAAGTCCTCCCGGCGGCGATGGCTTCCTCCGCCGAGCTCCGCCAGCGTCTCGAGCGCGAGGCGAGGACGATCTCGCAGCTCTCCCATCCTCACATCTGCGCGCTCTACGACGTCGGGCACCAGGACGGGACCGACTACCTCGTCATGGAGCTCCTCGAAGGCGAGACGCTCGCGGACCGCCTCGGGAAGGGATCGATCCCGGTCGAGCAGGCGCTCAAGATCGGCATCGAG
>JBKPSZ010000245.1:0-6578 GCA_046735265.1 Acidobacteriota bacterium
TCTCTGGACGGCGAACGAGGGAATGATGCCTCTCGGCGCTCTCCCGGGCGGCACCGAGAGCCGCGCGCTCGGCATCAGCAACCGACGCGTCGTCGTCGGCACCTCCGACAGCGCGACGGGCACGCGGGCCTTCGTCTGGAAGAGGTCTACGGGGATGATTGACTTGAACAGCCTCATTCCGGCCCTGGATCACCTGGGTTCCGTCCTCTCGGAAGCCCACTCGGTGGGCGATCTCGGCCACATCTCGGCGCTGATCGGAGGTGGCGAGAAAGCGCCCATGGCCGGGGACGACACCCATGAGCAGGACCACGTTTATCGCGCGTTTCTGCTGACACCCTAGGCGGACGAGCGTCGAAATGCGGCGGCGGATAGGGGATTCCCTGATTCTCGCCGGGCGAAGCGGCCCGGGTGTGCTCGCGTTGGCGCTCTTCCTCGTCGCAGCCGGCCACGCGAGCGCCCAGCCGTCGGTCGTGGGTCAGTGGTCGACGCCGCAGACGCTTCCGTATCGTCCCATCCACGCCCAGGTCCTCCCGACGGGGAAGGTTCTCTTCTGGGACTCGTATGCGAACGCCGACTTTCCGCAGCTCTGGGATCCGGCCACGGGAACGGTCACGCCGGCGGCGCAGGCCGGCTACAACATCTTCTGCACCGGATTCACCCTGCTCGGAAACGGCAAACTCCTCATGGCGGGAGGACACATTTCGGACAACGTGGGGCTCGCCTCGGCTTCGATATACGACCCCTTCGCGAACGCGTGGACCCGACTTCCGGACATGAACGCGGGACGGTGGTATCCGACCACCACGACGCTCCCGAACGGAGACGTGCTCGTGGTCGCCGGAACGGTCGATACCTCGACCGGGGCGAACCTCCTTCCGCAGGTCTGGCAGACGGGCAGCGGAACGTGGCGGAACCTGACGAGCGCGCAGCTCCAACAGCCTTTTTACCCGTACATGTTCGTGGCGCCGAACGGGAAGGTCTTCGCCGCCGGCCCGGCGCAGACGACGCGCTATCTCGACACTTCCGGAACGGGCGCGTGGACCGTCGTGGGCGACAACACTTTCGGAACGCGGAACTGGGGCTCCGCCGTCCAATACGACGCCGGCAAGGTGCTCATCATGGGAGGGACGAAGGAGCCGTTCTACAACAACCCGACGAATCCGACGAATACCGCGGAGGTGATCGATCTCACGGCGGCCACGCCGGCCTGGCATGCCGTCGCTCCCATGGCGCTCAAGCGGAAACAGCACAACGCAACGCTTCTTCCCGACGGCAAGGTCCTGGTCACCGGCGGCAGCAGCGGAACGGAGAGCGCGACGGCCATGTCGAGCAGCCCGGCGCTCGCGGCCGAGCTCTGGGATCCGGCGACCGGGGCGTGGACGACGGTCGCGAGCGACAGCCTCTTCCGCGGCTACCACTCGATCGCGCTCCTGCTGCCGGACGGCCGCGTCCTCTCGGGAGGCGGCAACTTCGACGCGAGCCTGAACCTCTATTCGCCCCCCTACCTCTTCAACGAAGCGCGTCCGACGATCTCGTCGGCTCCGGCCGCCGTCGCGTACGGCCAGACCTTCTTCGTCGGCACGCCCGACGCGGCGAGCGTCACGAGCGTGGCCTGGCTCCGGCTTTCCTCCGTTACGCACACGAACAATATGGGGCAGCGGCGCAATGTATTGAGCTACTCATCCGCCGCCGGCGGCTTGAACGTAACCGCGCCCGCGACGGCGATCGCGTGCCCGCCGGGGCACTACATGCTTTTTCTGATCAACGGCGCCGGGATACCCTCGGTCGCGGCGATCGTGAAGGTCGGCTCGACCGCTCCCACTCCGACGCCGACGCCGACGAGCCCCGTGGTCGCGACGCCCACGCCGTCTCCGGTGCCGCCGACGGCCACGCGGACGCCGACGAGAACGCCGACGCAGACGGCGATTCCCGCCCCGCCGACCGCGACGCGCACTCCGACCGCCACCGCGACGGCGACGGCGATTCCTCCGACCGCCACGGCCACGCCCGCACCGCCGACCGCGACGCCGAGTCCGATCAGCCCGACGGCGACCGCGACGCGGACTCCCACGAGGACGCCGACACGGACGGCCACGCCCGCGCCGCCGACCGCGACGGGCACTCCGACAGCCACTGCGACGGCGACGGCCATCCCCCCGACCGCCACGGCCACGGCGGTGCCTCCCTCGCCGAGTCCGACCGCCACCGCGACGCGCACTCCGACGCGGACGCCGACGCCCGCGGCACCGACGAGCACGCCGACGCCTCCCGCGACGTCCACGCCGACGCCGACTCCGGCGCCGCCGACCAACACTCCAACTCCCACCGCGCCGGCCGTGCCGCCCGCCGAGATCGCGGGTTTCTCGCCGACCAGCGCCACCGCCGGAACCGACATCAAGATCACCGGCACCAACTTCAAAGGGACGACCGCCGTGACGTTCAACAGCACCGCCGCGGTGTTCACCATCAATTCGCCGACGCAGATCACGGCGAAGGTGCCCGCCGCCGCCTCGCTCGGTCCGATCGGCCTCTCGACGCCGGGCGGAAGCGTACAGAGCGCCGCTTCTTTCAGCCCTCTGCCGAAGGTCACGGGGGTCTCGCCGCCGAGCGGACCGGCGGAAACGACCGTCCGGCTCACGGGAAGCAACTTCGTGGGTGCAACCGCCGTGAAGTTCGACTCCGCGAATGCGACGTTTACGCTCGATTCAGCGACGCAGATCACCGCGAAGGTACCGGTCGACGCCACGAACGGGAACGTCTCCGTGACGACGCCGACCGGCACCGCAACCGGTCCCAGCTTCAAGCCGCTGCCGACGATCACGTCGTTCACACCGACGGTCGGCGGGCCCGGTACGACGATCACCCTCAATGGAGCCAACTTCCTCGAAGCATCGTCGACGAAGTTCAACGGGAAAGACGCCTCGTTCACCGTGATCTCGAGCGTGAAGATCGTCGCCGTCGCGCCGGCCGGCGTGACGACCGGCCGCATCACGGTTCAGACTCTAGCCGGCACCGCGTCGACCGCGGATTCCTTCACCGCCGCTCCCGTGATCTCGGGCTTCACGCCGACTGGAGGCCGAGTCGGCACGTCGGTGACGATCAACGGATTCAATTTCACGGGTGTCACCGCGACGACCTTCAACGGCACCTCCGCTTCTTTCGTGATCAACTCGCCGACGAAGATCACGGCGACCGTTCCCGCGGGCGCGACGAGCGGAGTCATCCGCGTCACCTCACCGGCCGGGACCGCCGCGAGCACCAACGGTTTCGCGGTCTCGCCCTGACTCGCCCAGGCATACGTCGGGTCCGGCCGTCACCCGACACGCCCGAAGACGGCTGACCGTTCGCGAGCCGTGCGCCCGCCCCTATTCCGCCGGAGCGAAGATCGTCGCCTCCTTCGCGGGAGGTCCGTAGACGAGGGTGCGCGGGGGGACGTCCGCGTGAACGGCGAGATTGGCGCTCACGCGCGCGCCATCCCCGAGCGTGCGACGAGAGGTGACCGTCGCGTGGGATCCGAGGAACACTTCCTCGCCGAGCCGGGCATAGCCGTTGACCGTGGCGTAGGGGGAGAGCGTCGCGTAGCGACCGATCCGCGCGTCGTGGCCGGCGGAGGCGTAGAAGTTGAGCATCGCGAAGTCTCCTAGCTCGACGGCGTCGCTGACGATCGAGAACGGACAGAGAACGACGCCTTCCCCGATCCGTGCGCTCGTCGCGACGACGGCGCTCGGATGGACGAGCGTTGCGAAGCGCGCGCCGCGAGCGGCGAGCCTTTCGACGAGCGCGCGCTTGACGGACGGCAATCCCACGGCCACGAGGAAGCGTTCGGAGGGACCGGGCTCGTAGGAGTCCGGATCTCCCAGGATCGGCAGGCCGATGTCGCGGCCGTCGAGATCCGCCGGTCGATTGGAGAGGAACCCCTTGACACTGTGGGAATCGGAGTCGAAGGCGCTGCGCGCCCACTGATAGACCTCGCGGCCGAACCCTCCGGCTCCCACGACGACGAGCTCAAGCATCGAGTCGGCGCGTCTTCTTGAAGCGGTCGCTGTACTGCCGGTCGGCCGTGACCTGAACCTTGACCGGCACCTGGAACGGCGCGAGACGCTCCCGGCAGAAAGCCTTCACGCGCAGCGCGAGCTCCTTCGGGTCTTCCGGGAGCACGGGCGTCACTCGCGCGCACACGATCTGGCCCGTGATCGGATTGCGCTCGCCCCGAACCGTCACGGCGGCGACGTTGTCCACCTTCTGGATCACGCTCTCGACCTCGGCGGGGTAGACCTTCTCCCCTCCGACGTTGATGATCTCCGACCGCCGGCCGAGAATCCGGACGTACTCGCCGTCGGTCTCGACCGCGTCCCCCGTCGCAAGCCAGCCGTCCTCCGTGAAGGGGCTCGGCGCGTTCAGATAGCCGAGCATCGCCGAGCGCGCGCGGATCTGGAGAGCGCCGTCCACGACGCGCGTCTCGAACCCTTCGCCGCCGATCTTCACCCAGAGGGAGTCGGAGCTCTTCGACTTGGATCGAAGGATCCCGACCTCGCTCAACCCGTACGTCTGAAGGAGCGTCACGGACGGAAGCAGCTCGTGGAGCCGCTCAAGAGTGCTCTGCGGCATCGGCTCCGTCCCGTAGGTGATCGTCTGGAGCGTCGAGAGGTCGTGCCGCTCGGCGGCGCCACTCAAGAGCATGAGATTCAGGAAAGTCGGCGAGGTCGGCAGAAGCTCGACGCGATGCCGCTCGACCGCCGCCAGAACCGCGTCCGGACTTCGGTCGGCCACCGTGACGAGACAGCCGGCGTTCGAGAGCGTGTAGAGCATCGTGTTCACGCCCCCGATGTGATCGTAGAGCAGGAACGAAATCGTCCGGCGCGCATGTCGCGGCGTCCGAAACTTTTCGAGGATGCTCGAGAGGTCGTGCAGAGCGGCCTTGCTTTCGCCGGTCGACCCGGACGAGAAGAGAACGAGCCCGGGGTGTCCCGACTCCCGGAGCCGCCGATAGAGGGGGTGCTCGGGACCGGGGGAGCGTCTCGTCGTGCGCCCCTCGTCCGCGGCGTCGATGGAGACGACCGCTTCGACGCCGGCGGTCTCGAGGAAAGTCTCGCGCTTGGCGGCCACCGAGCTCGTCAGCGGCACGACGACGTCGCCTCGCCCCGCGAGCGCCAGGAACAGCGCGACCGCGTTGGGCGAAAAGTCTGCCTCGACGGCCATGACGGCGCCGGATGGAAGACCCTCGCCGTCGAGCCTCCGCTGCCACTCCCGCACGCTTTCCAGCAGCCAGCCGTAAGTCGCTGGGACGTCGCGCCAGACGATGGCCTCGCGCTCTCGGTTCGCCGCGAAGGTCTCGAGCAGGAAATCGATCATGTGACGCCGCCCAGGCAGATCACCTGGCCCGTGACGAAGTCGCTCTCGGGTCGCAGAAAGAAGTCGATGACGTTCGTGATATCCCGGATCTCTCCGAATCGGGGGATCGCCTGTCGCGCGATGAGACGCTCGATCTTCTCTGGTGGCACATTGGCGATGAGACGGGTCCGGACGGGGGTCGGAGCGACGGCGTTGACCGTGATTCCGTACTCGGCGAGCTCGCGGGCAAGGATCTGGGTCAGCGCGACGACGGCCGCTTTCGACGCGGCATAGATCGCCTCGCCCTCGAGCTTCAATGGAAGTGCCACGCTTCCGAAATTCACGATCCGGCCGAAGCGGCGCCGCTGCATGAGCTTCGCGCCTTCGCGGCACAGGAGGAAAGTTCCCGCGACGTTGGTCGAGAGGATGCGCTCGACCGTCTCCATCGGCGTCAGGAGCGCGTGGTTCATCGCGGCAATCCCCGCGTTGTTGACGAGGACGTCGAGACCTCCAAAGTCGCGCCGCAACTGGGCGAGCGCCTCCTTCACCTCGGCCTCGCGGGTGACGTCGGCACAAACGTGACGATAGCCCGGAGCGACGAGGTCGGACCCCTGCCGGCTCATGCCCACGACGGCGTCGCCTGCGGCGAGATAGTGCTCGACGAGCGCCCGGCCGATTCCTTCGCGAGCCCCGGTCACGAGGACGACACGGCGATCAGCCACCCCGGAGATGCTCCTCGATTCGCTCGCGCACGTACGCCGAGAGGGCCCCGGCGGTCCGGAAGGGGCTCGACCGCTGCGAGAGGGCCTTTTCGTCCGCGAGCGTGACGCTCACCGAGACCTCGTCCTCGACGACCTGCTCGACGGCGACGATCAGGCGGACGAGGCCGAGAGAGTCGAGGCGGCCGTCGCGCCCGAAGAGCGGGGTCTCGGGAGACTTCTCGAGTCGGCGCTCCGGAGGCAGCTCACCGTTCAATTCGTCGATGGCCAGGCAAACGAGTCGAAAGGTCTCCTGTTCGGTCGGTGGTGTCATAACGGCTTGCTCGAGCGAAATCCGTGCCGATCCGTCGGGCAACCGGGAGAATATCCGAAGGGCGGTTACCGTCTCATGAAGAAGCGCGCCGCGTTTGCCGGGTGGCCCCTCGCCCCCCGGGCGCGGTAGAGTCGCGGCGGCTCGGGTCGTTTCCTCCCCGGAGGCCGACTAGCCCCATTCCAATGATGTCGCCGCATCGAACGGCTCACCGGCTG
>JBKPSZ010000246.1:0-14847 GCA_046735265.1 Acidobacteriota bacterium
CCGATCGATCCTCTATCGAAACGACGGCCACGGCCGCTTCACGGACGTGACGGAGCATGCCGGCCTGGCGGAATCCTCCGAAAAGGGAATTGCCGCGACCGGAGTCGCCGCGGGCGACGTGGACGGCGACGGCTACCCGGACTTCTTCGTGACCGACGCTTTCGGACCCGCGCGCCTTTTTCGAAATCGCGGGGACGGCTCGTTCGAGGAGATCACCGCGAGATCGGGCATCGCTCTCTCCGGGCTCATGCGTTCAGCCGCGTTCGCCGACGTGGACGGCGACGGGGACCTGGACCTCTTCGTCTGCGTGACCGGCGACTACTACAGCCAGATGCCCGACCCGCCCTACGACGCCAACGACGGGCGCGAGAATCACCTTTATCTGAACGACGGAAACGGCCGGTTCACCGACGCGACCCGGGCCTGGGGTCTCGCCGGCGTGACGCGCTGGTCTCTCTCGGGAGTCTTCGCCGACTACGACGGCGACGGGTTCCCCGACCTGCTGGTCACCAACGACTTCGGCTTGAAGAACCTGTACCACAACGACCGCGGACGGCGTTTCCTCGACGTGTCGCGGAAGACGGGCGCGGAGACGCGCGCCTACGGCATGTCCGGGACCTGGGGAGACTTCGACGGCGACGGCCGGCTCGACATGTACACGACCGGCACCGATACGCAGTGGTACTTCGTGCACGAGTACCCCTCGATGCCCGTCGGCATCCCCGGGCGCCTGTTCCTTCCGATCGCGATCCGATGGATGGAGACGATGGCGACGGGAAACACGCTGCTCCTCCAGCGGCCCGATCACACCTTCGAGAACGCGACCGCGCGCTCCGGTGCGGCGCACGCCGGCTGGAACTGGAGCACGATCGCCGCGGACCTGGACGACGATTCCTGGCTCGATCTCTATTCGACCAATGGGATGTGGGGAGACGGCCGCGATCGCGACCGCGAGCTCGAGTTCTGGTGGGACTCCCTTGCTTATTGGGACGACTACGTCGCCGGCAAGAGGACGTTCGATCGGAAGGGCGCCGGGATCGCCGGTATCGAGCGGGACCGCTACTTCCACAACCGCGGCGCCTCGGCGCCTCCTCTCTTCGAAGAGCGCGGGTTCTTGGACGGCCTCGACCTCGAGACGAACGGCCGCGCCGCCGTCGCTTTCGATGCGAACGGCGACGGCGCTCTCGACATCTACGTGCGTTCCGTCCAGGCTCCGGAGGCGCTCTTCCTCGGGAGCCGCCGCGCGGAGGAACACTTCCTTCGGGTCCGCCTCCGGGGCTCGCCGGGAAAGGACAACCGCGACGGCGTGGGAGCGAGACTCACGGCGACGCTGCCGGGCGGGCGGCGCATCGTCGTCGAGACCGACAATGCCAGCGGTTATCTCTCGACGGCGAGCCCGATCGCGCACTTCGGACTGGGTCGCGCCGCACGCATCGAAAAGCTGACCATCCGGTGGCCGTCGGGCCGCCTTCAGGAGCTTCCCGCGATCGATCCCGTGGACCGCACGATCAGAGTGGACGAAGAGCGCGGGATCGTCGCGGCGCCCGCCTCGAACACGCCGGCCGCGAAGGTCGCCTTCTGACTTAGACTAGGCCTTTCGCCATGGCCTCCGAATCCCTTTCCACCGCCTCCGAACATTCCTACGACGTCGTGGTCATGGGAGGCGCCGTCGCCGGCGCCTCGACGGCGATCCTTCTGAAGCGCGGGCGGCCGGACCTGAAGATCCTCGTCGTCGAAAAAACCGACCGCTTCGACTGGAAAGTCGGCGAGTCGACGGTCGAAGTCTCCGCCTATTTCCTGACACGCGTTCTGAAGCAGTATGACCACCTCTCGCGCGAGCAGCTTCCCAAGCAGGCCTTCCGGTTCTGGTTCGTCAACGACAAGGTGACGTGCCTGCAGGAAGCGTCCGAGACCGGGCCGACACAGCTCGCGCGCACGCCTTCCTTCCAGCTCGACCGCTCGAAGCTCGACGAGCGCCTCCTCCACGTGGCCCGGGAAGAAGGGAGCGAGGTCTGGCGTCCGGCAAAGGTGACCGCGTTCGAGCTCGGCGGCGAAGCGGGAAACACGATCCAGGTCGAGAAAGACGACGGCTCGCGCCACTCGGTCCGCTGCCGATGGCTCGTCGACGCGACGGGCCGTCAGGCGCTCCTCGCGAGAAAGCGCGGCGGCGTAACGCCGATCGAAAGCCATCCGACCGCGGCGATCTGGGTCCGATATCGCGGCGTGCAGGACATGGACGGGGTCGCGATCGCGGGCACCGACCCGCACAATCCGTGGTCGCGCGCCGTGCTGACCGCCCGCCGCCTCGCGACGAACCACTTCACGGGATGGGGCTACTGGATCTGGTTCATTCCGCTCAAGGACGGCGAGACGTCGGTCGGCCTCGTTTGGGACAAGCGCCTCGTGAACCCGGAAGGGCGAACGCCGCTCGAAAGGCTCACGCGCTTCCTCGACGGAAATCCTCTCTCCCGACAGCTTCTGGTCGGGGCCACGCCGATCGAGGGGGACTGCCGCTACTACGCGCACCTCCCCTACTTCGTCGACAAGTTCATCGAGCCGGGATGGACGTGCGTCGGGGACGCCGGCGGTTTCCTCGACCCCTTCTACTCGCCGGGGCTCGACCAGATGTCCTTCTCGGTCTGGACACGGACGCGTCTGATCCTCGAGTCGTTCGCCGGCGCGTCTCCGGAAAAGTTGACGAAGGCCTATGCCGAGCACAACCGCCAGTACGACCGTTTCTTCAAGTACTTCTACGAGTCGATCTACCGCGACAAGTACTACGTCATGGGGGACTACGACACGATGACGGTCGCTTTCCTCCTCGACACCGCGCTCTACTACTTCGCCGCGGTCATGCCGATCTACCGCTGGTCCGCCGACCGGCTGGGAATTCCGCCTTACTTCGAGGACGGAGCCGAAGTCGGGTACTACCCGATCCGGTTCTACAACCGACGGCTGGTGAAGATCGCCCAGCGCAAGATGCGTCTCGGGATCTACGGCAACCACAACGCCGGGCGGCGGCCCAAGCTCGTCGGCTTCTCGGTGCGATCGTCGATGTGGGTGATGCTCTTTCATGGGCTGGCGCGCTGGGCCAAGGCCGAGCTGGCCAACGCCTGGAGCTACGTGGTTCGGCCCCGGCGGCTCGCGAGCGCTCCCGCGCCGGCGGCTTCGACGTCTCCGATCGAATCCCGAGTTTCGGCCCTCGACTCTTGACCCGCCCGGTCGCGCTCGTCACCGGCGCGTCGAGCGGGATCGGCCTCGAGCTCGCGACGCTGCTCGCTCGCGAAGGGCACGATCTCGTCCTCGTCGCGCGCCGCGGGGAGCGGCTCGAGGAGATCGGGAAGGGACTCCACGAGGAGTTCGGCGCCCGCGCGACGAGGATCGTGCGGGACCTCTCGGAACCCGATGCGCCGCGCGCTGTCGCACAGGAGGTCGAGGCTCTCGGGCTCCCGGTCGAGATCCTCGTCAACAACGCCGGCACCGGCGTCTACGGCCGCTTCGCCGAGACGTCGCTCGAGAAGGAGCTCGAGATGGTCCGGGTGAACGTCATCGCGCTGACGGAGCTTTCGAAGCGCTTCCTTCCGGCGATGCTCGCGAGGCGAAGCGGCCGGATCTTGAACGTGGCCTCGACGGCCGCCTTCCAGCCGGGCCCGCTCATGGCGGTCTACTACGCCACGAAGGCCTACGTGCTCTCGTTTTCGGAGGCGCTCGCCGACGAAGTCGCCGGGAGCGGCGTGACCGTGACCGCGCTCTGCCCCGGTCCGACGGTGACGGAGTTCGCAAAACGGACGGGGGTCGGAGAGTCTCGCCTCTTTCACACCCCGCTCGTGCTCGACGCCCGAACCGTGGCGCTCGCGGGATATCGCGGGATGCTCCGCGGGACGCGCGTGATCGTCCCGGGCCTCGGAAACTGGCTCTTCGCGCAAGCGGTGCGTTTCACGCCGCGCCGCCTCGCGACGGCGGTCGTCAGACGAATCCAGGAGACGCGCGGCGCGGCGCATCCCGCATGAAAGCCGGCGCGGCGCTTCTCGGAGCTCTCGCCGCGCTCGTGACGGCGCGGCCCGACCCCTCGGGGGTTCGAAACGACCAGGTCGTCTCGATTTCTCCCGTGCGTTTGTCCGACAAGTCGGCCGCCGCGGCGGCGGAAATCCTCCAGGGCGTCGCGGTCTCCTCGATCACCTACGCGAGCGGGCCCCTCCACGTGAAGGGCTATCTCGCCGTTCCGAAGCAGGGGGAGCACCTGCCGGCGGTCATCTTCAATCGCGGCGGCAACCGCGAGTTCGGCGCGATCACCGACGAGCAGGCGGCCCTTCGCCTCGGAGGCATCGCCCGCTGGGGATACGTCGTCGCGGCGAGTCAGTACCGGGGTGTCCAGGGAGGCGACGGGAAGGAGGAGTTCGGCGGGGGCGAAGTGGACGACGTCCTGAACCTGATCCCGCTTCTCGAGTCCATCCCCAAAGTGGACGCGACCCGTATCGGGATGTTCGGCTGGAGCCGCGGCGGAATGATGACGTACCTCGCTCTCGCGCGGACCGATCGAATCGCGGCCGCGATCGTCGGCTCCGGGGTCACGGACCTTCCCGACATGCTGGCGCGGAGACCCGAGATGGAGGACGTCTTCCGGGCGCTCGTGCCGGGTTACCCCGGCAACCGGGAAGAGTCTCTCAACGCGCGCTCCGCCGTCCGCTGGCCCGAGAAGCTGGCGAAGAAGACGCCGATCCTGATCCTCGCCGGGAGCGCCGACTGGCGCGTGGACCCGAAGCAGGCACTCGACATGGCGGCGGCGCTCCTCGCGGCGAAGCACCCCTTTCGCCTCGTGATGTTCGAAGGGGGCGAGCACGGGCTGACCGAGCACCGCGCGGAGGTGGATCGCTTGACGAGAGACTGGCTCGATCGCTACGTTCGGGACCGGCAGCCCTGGCCCGGCCTCGAGCCGCACGGCGACTGAAATCTCGGCTGGCGGCTCCGAGTGGCGGAGGAGGAGGGATTTGAACCCCCGGTACCGTCTCCGGTACAGCAGTTTTCAAGACTGCCGCCTTAAACCACTCGGCCACTCCTCCGTCGAGGCAGTGTAGCCGAGCTCGGCGATCTCTTCCTTGCGGCGCGGCGGCAGCGGACGGCCGCGCGGCCGGGTCTCTACTGGAAGTAGCCGTTGACGTCCACGATGACGTCGGTCGTGCCGGACGCCTGATTGCAGAAGATCACGATGTCTCCGCCGCTTCCGGTCGCGATCGTCGCATTGTTGGCCCGCGTCTGACCGCCGCGATAGTTGATCGTCGTGGCGTTGGGTTTGGGCTTGTCGCCGGGGCCCAGCGTCAGATTCCCGGGCTTGCTCGAATTCGTGACGGTGACATTCAGGGAAACGGCCTTCGCGGACGATCCGATGCCGCAACGGTTCGCGAAGACGTACGTACGAAAACTGTTCACGGCGAAGTGCGGTCCACCGTACGGGCCGTTGGGCAGCCGCGTGTCGATCAACCGGCAGGGCGCGATGCTGTAGAAACTCTTCGCGAGCGGATTCGGTGTCCGGGTCGCCGTGGGGGTGTTCGTCCGGGTCGGGGTCGTCGTCGGCGTCGGGATCTGAGTCGAAGTCGCCGTGACGGTGGGCGTCGGTGTCGCCGTCGGCGTCACCGTCGGCGTGGGCGATTGAGTTGGACTCGCGCTCGGGGTGGGCGTCTCGCTCGGCGTGGGTGTGGGTGTCGGGCTCTGCGTCGCGGTCTCGGTCGACGTCGGCGCCTCGGTCGGCGTCGGAGTCTCGGTGGCCGTCGGCGTGTCGCTCGCCGTCAGTGGCGGCGTCGGGGTCTCGGTCGCCGTCGGCGTGTCGCTCCCCGTCGCCGTAATCGCTGTGGCATACGGCGACAGGAACGGGCCCACGACGCACAGCGACAATACGACCGCAGCCCGCATCTTTTTCGTCCGGAGTGTTCACGAAATCGTAGCACAGGAATTCCGTCTGAGGCTCGCTCGACGAGGCGTAAACGTCTCACCGGGCGTGTCGGGATGGCGACGACGAGGGAGAACGAGGAGGCGTTGAGAAGGGAGATTCGTCGGCCGGCGGTGTGCAACGCCGGTCGCCTCGCGGGCTCGAAGACGAAGGACGGCGCCGGCCTCGCGCGCCGACGCCGCCCGCGTCCGGGCTACCTACAGCCTGCCTGTCAGGAGAAGGACGACGACGACAATGAGGATGACACCCAGAATCCCACTGGGTCCGTAGCCCCAGTTCCGGCTGTAATTCCAGCGCGGCATCGCGCCGAAGAGCAGCAGGACGAGCAGGATCAACAGGACCAGGCCCATTGGCCACCTCCTGAAACCGGATGTTGCACGGCGCTTGCCAAAACGCCGAATGCGTCGGGCTCAGTTCCGCGCGCTCGCCGCGACCCTCTTCGCGGGCTTCGAGACTCGCTTCGGTCGCGCCCCCTTCCCCTTCGCTCCTTTCGAGTTCGACTCCTTGGCCAGGATCCGGCGAAGTGTGCGCAGCAGGCGGTCGGGATCGAGGGGCTTCGGGATCATCGCCTTGGCCTGAGCGATGTCGGTGTCGGTCCAGCCGGTGACGAGGACGAGGGGAACGGACGAGAGTCGGGCGCTCTCGCGGTGAAGCTCCAGCAGCTCCCAGCCCGTCATCCGCGGCATCATGAGATCGAGGAGCAAAAGACAGGGCTTCTTCCGCGACCGGAGCTTTCGGAGCGCTTCCCGACCGTCGCGAGCCTTGAGCGCCTTGTACCCGTCGGCCACGAGCAGGTCGGCCATCGCCTGACAGGTATCGGGATCGTCGTCGACCACCAGAATCGAGTGCGCGTGTTGCATAGCTCCGTCTGGAAACGGTGCAATCACCGTGCCGCGACCGCGCCGTGACGGACGTCGATCCGAGCGATCGAGCGAATTCGAGGGCCGGGCTGGCGCCCGCTACGGGCGCCGCGAGGTCAGCCGGACTGCTTCCGCTCGAGCTTCGAGAGCTCCGGCTTGACGGGCGTCTCCATCGGCGCTCCGTGGCGCATGCGGCGGCGCTCTTCGTAGCGTCTCATGTTCTGAACGGCGACGAGAGACGCGCGCGCCATCGCGACGGTCATCGTCGGTGAACGGTGCTGGCCGATGGTGACCATGGGCAGCGTCGTCGGGCGGCCGGGGCACTGCCAGGTCGCCGTATACCCCCACAGGTCTTCGCTGATCGAAAACTTCCACTCGGGAAAGAGCTGCCGGACCTTCCGCACGACCTGCTCCGCCGCCGCCCGGTCGGCCGAATACCTCGGGACGATCGCGCCCGCATGACGGGCGAAGATCTCCTCGTCGATCTGAAAGTCCAGTCTGCGGAATCCGGCGCTCTGCATGACGGGCTCGAGTTCGGATCTTATCAGGTCATCCCGGCACGGAGGTGGTCGACCTTCAGGACAGGCGCAACCCTCTGGACGGCAACCGTTTCTCCTCGACCGAGGAGTCCTCCCAGCCGACCGCCGCCTCCGGAGAAGGATAGAGACGCTTCAAGATCGGCGTCGTGATGACGGTCGTCAGGAGCGCCATCGTCACGAGCCAGAAAAATGCCGCCGGCGAGACGACCCCCAGGTCCGCACCGATGTTGATGACCACGAGCGCCATGAGAGCTCTCGTGTTCATGAGCAGGCCGATGGCAAACGACTCCTTTCCGGGAAGTCCCGACGCGCGCGCGGCGAGCGCCGTCGCCCCGAACTTCGACGCGCAGGAAACGACGATGACCGCGCCGAGAGCCAGCCAGAGCCTTGGGTCGGATCCCAGGCTGCCGATGTCGGTCCGCAGCCCCGAGAACACGAAGAAGATCGGGAGAAATAGAACGGAGACGAGATCGCCGATCGAAGCCTTGATCGCCTCGCGCAGCTCCGGATGAAAGGAGCCCGCGATGCCGCAGAGGAATCCTCCGAAGATCGAGAAGACTCCGAGCGCGTTGGTCACCGTGGCGCAGGCGAAGACCACGGTCAGGACGAGCGCGAGCGTGCCGGCCGAGAGCCCTCCCGTCGGAGTCCGGGTCACCTTCCAGCGCGTCAGCACGAAGCGGCCGAGCGCCCAGAAGGAGGCTCCGAGAACGAGAACGCCGGCGAGCGAGATCCCGAGTGTGCCCAGATCCATCCGACCGTGCGTGACCGCAGCCACGACCGCGCCGAGAAGCAGCCAGCCCAGGACGTCGTCGAGCGCGGCCGCGGTGATCGAAGTCAAGCCCATGCGCGTCCGGGTCAGGCGGGTGTGGATCAGGATCCTGCCCATGATCGGGATCGCGGTGATCGACACCGCGGTGGCGAAGAAGAGACGGAACGCGGGGAGCGAGGAGCTTCCCGGCGCGAGCTCGTAGAGCCAGCTCGCGAGGAACCACGAGGAGGCGAACGGCACCACGAGGCCCGCGACGGCCACGGCGGCGGACGCCTTCGCCGCGTGCCGGAGCCGGTCGAACGGGAATTCGAGCCCGATCAGGAGCATGAGAAGGATCAGACCGACCTGCGCGAGCGCCGACAGCACCGTGGTCGTCTTCGGCGTCAGCAGCGTCTGGATCGCGCCGGGATAGAGCCGGCCGAGGACCGAGGGGCCGAGGATGACGCCCGCCAGGATTTCGCCGACGACCGGAGGCTGCCCCACCTTTGCGAAGAGCCAGCCGAAGAGCCTCGCGGCCGCGACGATGATCGCGAGGTCGGCGCACAGGAGGAGCAGCATTTTCTCGAGCGCGAGATACGAGTCCAACCTCTCCTCCCTCCCGGCCGGCGCGCGCGGTTACTTGGACGGACCGGCCGCCGCGCCGAGACGTTCGACGATCACTTTCGACAGCGGCGGCAGATCTCGCAGCTGCTTGGTCGCGCGATCGTACTCCTGGAAGAAGGCGATGGGCCCCTCGGCGAGCGTCTGGCGGAGAGCGTCGACGCCGAAGACCTGGATGATGCCGTCTTCCATGAACGCTCCGCCGGGCGCCGCGACCCGCCGGCGGAACTCGGGACGCTTCAACTCGCCGGTGAGCGCGACCCGCGTGTCGAGGTCGTTCTCGGATTCGACCAGGCGCTCGCCCATCCGATTCAGGTCGTTCAAGCTCCGCTGCATCGGCTCTTTGAGCCACGTCGACAGAGGGAAGAAGCTCTCTTCGACGCCGAAGAGCGCCACCGGTCCGGCTTCCGCGACGGTTCGAACGAGCGGCTCGAGCGGACCCAATCCGGGCAGCGGCCGGGACCAGGCCGGGTTCGCCGCGCGATAGGAGGTCCACGCTTCGCCATACGTCTCCCCCGCGATCAGACGCACGAGGCGCGTGACTTGATTCTGCGCCGGACCGGCCTCGGCCTCCCCGAGCGCGCGCGCGAGATCGATGACGATCAGAGGATCGCCGGTCGGAGCCGTGGACGTGAGGTGGTCGGCGAGCCCCGCCAGGCCGAAGCTGATGTCCACGCGGACCTTCGTCCGGACGACCCGGTCGCCCGGTAGGAGCGCCGCCACCCGGCGTCGTGCGTCTTCTTCGAGCTGTCCCTTGCCCGCTTCGACGGCCGCGAGCAGAACCTGCCATCGCTCCCGCTCGCGGCGGATCGTGGCGAAGTCGAACACGGCCGTCCGGCTCTCGGGGTCCCAGGCCGCCGCGAAGTCCCGCTGGAAGACCTCCTCGGTCCGCCCCGAGTCCTTGATCGCGAGCTGGATCGGGAGCATGTCCTGGAGCACCTGCGCGTCCGACATCTGGAAGCGTGGCCGCGAGAGCGAGGCGAGGATTTCCCGCGCGGCCTCGGTGTCGATGGCGATTCGGATGTCGTGCGCCGCGGCGGGCGCCGCGGTGAAAGGGGTCTTTCCCGGCATCGGAGCGGCCGCCGCGCCGCCGGTCGGAGCGGGCGCGGAGGCGCAGCGCGTCCCGGCGAAAAGCAGCGCGACGAGAATCGATCGCTTCATTCGAGAATCGCCGCGAGCGCCGCGTCCACGTCGGAGAAATCGGAGAAGAGGGCGTCGGGCTTCTCCGCCGCGAGCGCTTCCGCGGAGGTCGGGCCGGTCGCCACCGCCACCGAGCGGACCCCGAACGGCCGTCCGCAGGCGACGTCGTGGACCGAGTCGCCGACGATCACCACGGCCTTGCCGGCGAAGTCCCGGCCGCTGTGCCGGCGGGCGCGCTCGATCGCCACCGGCGGGAGCTCGTAGCGGTTTGCCGAGTCGCTCCCGAAGGCTCCGAACGGGAAATAGGCATTGAATCCCGGCGGCTCGAGCTTGAGCCGCGCGCCGGCTTCCAGATTCCCGGTGAGCAGCGCGAGCTGAACCCGCGGTTGCCCGGCGAGACTCGCGAGAAGTTGCGTGACTCCCGGCTTGACGACGACCGCGTCCGGTGTCAGGCGGCGGCGGAGCTCCTCGAGGTAGAGCTCGAGCGCGCGCGGAAGCTCGGTCTCGCACCGGTCTCCTCCGACCTCGGCCGCCACGAGCTCGCGCACGATCTGCGGATCGGTCTTGCCGGAAAAGTCGTAGCTCCCGCGCCGGGGCGCATTCGGGTCCGCCCGCCACCCGTAGACGCTCTCCAGGGCAGCCAGAACCGAATCGCGCGCCGCGCGCCCGGCCGACAGCAGCGTGCCGTCGATGTCGAAGAGGACGAGTCGGTGGCCGTTGGAGGACATCGCCGTCAGGAATCGGCCGTCCGCCCTCGGTTCTCGAGGCCTCGGACGGATGGA
This sequence comes from Acidobacteriota bacterium, assembly GCA_046735265.1. Taxonomy (GTDB): domain Bacteria; phylum Acidobacteriota; class Thermoanaerobaculia; order UBA5066; family Gp7-AA6; genus DATBFU01. Next base: position 10,635 of record JBKPSZ010000246.1, read on the forward strand.
CGACGGAAAATCGTAAGCTCCACCATCAGTTCGAATCATACGAGAAGCGCGCCGCGTGCCATTCGCAGATCCGGATCATCGCGCGGCTCCAGTAGCTCCAGTCGTGTCCGCCGGGCTCGATGATCGCCGTAGCGTCGAGGCCGTGCTCCGCGCTGAAAGCGACGAACTGAGCGCCGACGCGTCCGAGCCCGTAGATGTCTTCGGTCCCGCCGCGCGCGAGTAGCCGGAATGGGGACTTCTCGAAATGGGCCGACCAGAGGATCTCCCAGACGTCGTTTTCCCGAAGCGAGTTGTCGGTCGGCGACCGGCCGAAGACGCGCCGGAGCGTCCAGCGCGCGAGGAAGCTGTAACGCTTCAGATCCTCCGGGCCGAACGGAATGAGCGCGCCGGACAGGGACGAGACACTGCCGTACAGGTCGGGGTGTCGGAGGGCGATCTTGACGGCGCCGTATCCCCCCATCGAGATCCCGCTGATGCCCCGCGAGACCGGGACCTGGAGAATCCGGTACCGCGACGCGATCTGCGCCGGAAGATCCTTCGTCAGGAACGTCTCCCAGAGCTCCTTTCCGTCGTGCGAATCGGAGAACCAGGTTCCGCGCGCGCCGGGCGCGACCACGAGGAATTCGGGGAGCGTTCCGGCCGCCATCCGCCGCCGGAGCTCGGCGGCCACGCCGTATTCCTCGAGCGCCCGCTCGTCGCTCCAGGCGTCGTGCAGGAAGTAGAGGACGGGATAGCGCTTCGGCGCGGAGCGGTCGTAGGAGGGCGGGAGCACGATCAGCACACGCGCCGGCTTCGGCAGGTCCCGCGACTCGAATTTCGTGAATGCGATCCCATCGCCGCCGCGACTCGCCGCGCTTCGCGCCGCCAGAGACGCGGCCAGGAGAAAGGGGAAGAGCGTGAGCCGTTTCTTCAGGGCGCCGGCGGGCGGAAGAGGGAGTCGTCTCGCGTCGAGGAGACCGCCACGTTCTCGAATCGGATCATGACCGGTCTCCCGGAAATCGGCCTCTCCATCGAGAGCTCGACTCCCCCCATCGAGTGCCAATCCTTCCAGGCGGCGGTCGTCGGCGGCTCGGACGCGCCGTTCAACACGTACTGCCACTGCACCATGTGTCGCCCGTCGCGCGTGATCCAGAGCCAGTAGGCGTCGCGCGGCGTCAAGCCGATGTTTTCGCCAAAAGTCAGCTTCAGGACGTCGCAAGTGCCGCCGTCGGGACACGGCTTCTCGCCGTCGTACGTCCGATTGACCCCGGGATCGAAGACCTTCCAGGGACAGAGCAGCCAGTACGTGTCGTTGATGAAGCGCTCGTAGGCGTTCTTCAGTTGTTCGGCGGCGGGCTCCCCGTCGACCGGGCGTCCGTTGACGAAGGCGCGGCCCTGCCGCGTGTTCACGTTGAAGTAGACGACGTAGGGGGCGCCGGTCTTGTCGGTTCCCGAGAGGCGGTAGTCGCCGGTATAGCGGTCCCACACGTGCGAGAACCGCGCGACGGCCGTCCCTTCCCGCTCGACGACGAAATCGAACTGGAACTGGCGCGCCTTTTCCCAGGCGGCCTGTCCGCCGAGCGCCGCGATGAGCTCTCGGCCGACGGCGTCGGCCTTGTCATCCGCCCCCGCCGCGGCCGCGCCGACCAGGAGAAGCGCAAAAGCGATGAGCCGCCTCATCACGCGTGCATCATATGCCTCCGCTTCGAGGCCGACGGCGGGGACGGTTAGACTGGGTCACCGATGCCGGAATTCGACCGGTTGCCTTGGGAGATCGAGCGGAGCCTGTCGGGAGAGGCATTTCGCCGGCGCCGCCGGCTCGTCCTGCCGCTCCTGACGACCGACGCCGAGGGATACCCGCGCGTCGCCCTCCTGACGCCCGGCGAGGTGCGCGCCAACTCCGCGAAGGAGATCACCGTCGCGGTCCTTGCGGCGAGCCGCACGGCCGTCAATCTCATCCGGCGCGGACGCGCGACGCTCCTGTACCTCCACCGGACCGTGACCGCTTCGGTCCAGACCAAGGCGGGCCGGGGCCGCGTCTCGGCACGCGATCCGGACCGCCATCTCTTTCCGCTCGCCGTCCACCGCGTTCGGATCGACCGGCCCGATCGCACGGAAGGGGACGTCCGGCTCCTGACCGGCCCGACCTTCACCGGTTCGGACGCCGGCCGAATTTTCTCCCCCGAACTCTTCGACGAGCTGGGCGTGGTCCGAACTTGAAGTTCGCGGAGCGGACGGTGCTGGTCACGGGCGCCGGCCGCGGGATCGGCCGCTCGATCGCGCGGCGCTTCGCGGAGGAGGGCGCAGGGGTGGCGCTGATCGCGCGGACCGCGTCGGATCTCGCCGAGACGGAGAAGCTCGTGCGGGAAACCGGCGCGGCGGCGCTCTCGATCCCGGCGGACGTCACCGTCCGTGGAGAGGCGGAGCGGTCGGTCGAGCTGGCCGAGAAGAAACTGGGCCCCGTCGACGTCCTCGTGAACAACGCGGGCGTCTTCTTCTGGCGGCCGTTCCTCGAGCTGACCTTCGAGGAGTGGGACAGCGTCATCCGGACGAACCTGACGGGCGCGGCGAACTTCTGCCGCGCCGTGCTGCCCGGGATGGTCTCGCGCCGGCGCGGCCGCATCGTCAACGTCGCCTCGATCCACGGGATGCGAGGCGACGCGTACGTCTCGGCGCAGAGCGCGGCGAAGTTCGGGCTGATCGGCCTGACCCAGAGCCTCGCGCGCGAATTTCGGGAGCACAACATCGCGGTCAACGCCGTCTGCCCCGGCGCCGTCGAGAACCGTCTCGACGAGACCGGCGCGGCGGATCGCACGGCGCCGCTCGCGGAGAAGCTCTGGCCGCGCGACGTCGCGAAGACGGTGCTCTTCCTCGCCTCCGACGACGCCGCCGCCATCACCGGTGCGGCGCTCGAGGTGTACGGCGGGACGCACGTCGTGATCGCGTCCTCCTAGGGCGCGCGCCGCGCGCCGGCGCGATCAGTTCACCGGCTCGGAGGAACTGACCTCGGGTCGGACGGCGACGTGCCGTTCCTCGCGTCCCTCGTCCCTCAAGCGCACCGCGACGTCCGGAGCGTTGGTCGTGATGGAGGCGACCCCGGCGGCCATGAGCTTCGCGACCTCCTCCATCTCATCCACGGTCCAGACGTGCACTGAGAGGCTCGCAGCGGCCGCCTGCGCGAGGAGCGCCGGCGCCACGAGGTCCTTGCGCGGGCCGATCGCATCCACGGGCGGGAAGAGAGGCGTCGGCCGGCCCGGCTCGGGCAGCGCGACCGGCCGGTCGAAGAGGAAGCTCGTCGCGATCTCCGGATCGGTCTCCCGCATCCGGCGCAGGAACTCCGGATCGAAGGAGGCGACGAGGCACCGATCCGCCACGCGGTAAGCCGCGGCGATCCTCGACACGCGGCGCGCCATGATCTCGCGCTGCGTGCCGTTGGAGACCTTCACCTCGACCACGTACCGGAGGGCCCGGCCGTAACGGTGAAACACCTCCTCGAGCTTCGGGATGCGGTATTCGCCGAGCTCGGAAGAGAGATTCAGGCGCTCGACCTCGCGCGCCGTGAAGTGACGCACCGGAATGCGCTGGTTGCCGAGGGCGATCTCCTCGTCGTGGAAGACGACGGCCTCTCCCTCACGCGTCTGCCGCAGGTCGAACTCGATCGCGTCCACGCCGAAGCTCTCCGCCCAGTCGAAGCTCGCGATCGTGTTCTCACGGGCGCGACGCGGCGCCCCGCGGTGCCCCACGATCCAGACGGGGTGGGGCGATTTCCACTCGCTCACGCGGGCGATTCTATTTCGCCGAGCAGGGCGTCCAGGGCGGCGCCGGGGTCGGTTGCCGCGGTGATCGGACGTCCCATGACCAGGATGTCCGCGCCCGCGGCGATCGCCTCGCGCGGGGTCGCGATGCGCTTCTGATCTCCGGTGGCCGCGCCGGACGGACGGATGCCGGGCACGACGGTCAGGAAGTCCGGCCCGCAGGCGGCGCGCACGACCGGGAGATCGGTCGGAGAGCAGACGACGCCGTCGAGACCGCAGTCCTTCGCGAGGAGCGCCAGCCGGCGCGCGATCCCTTCCGGGTGGCCCGCGATCGGAAGATCCGCCAGCGCCTTCGTGTCGAGGGACGTGAGCAGCGTCACGGCCACGAGCTTCGGGCGGTCGCGCCCGTCGGGCAGCGCCTGCCGCGCCGCCTCGAGCATGGCGCGTCCACCCGAGGCGTGCACGTTGAGCAACGACGC
>JBKPSZ010000247.1:0-7524 GCA_046735265.1 Acidobacteriota bacterium
GCCGGCGGCCGAGAGGGAGCTCGCCCGGAGCCGCGCTGCCGACGCCCGGGCGCGCGAGCGGGCCTCGCGCCTCGCCGACCGGGCGCTCTCGTGGGGGGACGATCTCTCGAAGATCGCCTTTCTCTACGGTGTCGGCCCCTCCGATTGGCCGCGGGCGCTCGATCCTTCCCGGCTTTCCTCATCGCGAAACGCCGACCCCGCCGAGGCCCTCGAGACCTATCTGCGCAGCCTCGAGCGCGCGCGGGCGATCCTGGAAGCCCGGGAGTCGGCGGATCCGGGGCTCGCCGCGCGCACGCCTTTGCTTCCCCCCATCTCCGGCGCGCCTTACGAGCCGGCGGTTCTCTTCGGCCCGCGCGTCTCTCCGTGGACGGGGCAGCCCGAGTTCTTCAGCGGCCTCGATCTCGCGGCCGCCGAGGGCTCGGCCGTGGTGGCGCCGGCGGAAGGGCGGGTCCTCTTCGTCGGGCGGGCGCGCCGCGATCAATCCCCGCGCCTTTGGCAGTTCGGGACGCTCGTCGTCCTGACGCACGGAGGCGACCTCGCCACGGTCTTCGGCCACCTTTCCGACGCCGCCGTCCGGCGGGGCGCCCTCGTGCGGCGGGGCGAACGCCTCGGCTCGGTCGGGAAGACGGGCTTCGCCGTTTCGCCGCGGCTCCACTACGAGCTCTGGAGACGGGAGGCAGGGGAGCTCCGCCCGACCGATCCCCTCTTCGCGATTCTGGACCGGCGTCTCGACAGCCGGCACCGCTCGCTTCGCGAGATGCGGGCGACTTCGGCGCCCGAGCCGACCGATCGTCTCCCCGGGCTGCCCTGACCGGATCCGCCGCGTCAGCGCGGGTAGCGCGCGATGCGATCCCGGTGCGCCTCGAGCCGCGCCCGGACGTCCTCCATCCGGTCGCCGCCGGTCAGCTCGAGAAGCGCATCGGCGAGCACGAATGCGAGCATCGCCTCGCAGATGACCCCGCACGCGGGGACGGCGCAGACGTCGCTTCGCTCGTAGGCGGAGCGTGCCGCTTCACCCGTCTCGAGATCCACGGAGTCGAGCCCTTTGGCGAGAGTCGAGATCGGTTTCATGTACGCGACGGCGATGACCTCTTCGCCGTTGGTGACTCCCGCCTCGAGGCCTCCCGCTCGGTTCGTCCGGCGGCGGAGGCGTCCGTCGGGTCCCCTCTCGATCTCGTCGTGCGCGGCCGACCCCGGCCCGCTCGAAGCCGCGACGGCGGATCCGAATTCCACGGCCTTCACTGCGGGCACGGAGAGCAGAGCTCGACCGATGCGTCCGTCGAGCTTTCGGTCCCAGGAGGCGTACGATCCGAGGCCGGCCGGGACGCCCCGCGCTCCGACGAGGATCGATCCCCCGAGAGTCTCGCCCTTCTCACGCGCTGCGTCGATCGCGGCGACCATGCGCTTCTCGACCGCGGCGTCGAGCGCGCGGAGAGGCGAGTCGGAACGGACTCGCTCCAGGGCGGCGAAGTCCCGGGGTGACCCCTCGTCGCGGGCCTCCCCGACGGAGAGAACACCGCTTCGAATCTCGACGCCGCACTCCCGGAGGAGGAGCTTGCAGACCGCGCCGGCGGCGACCCGCGCCGCGGACTCGCGCGCGGAGGCGCGCTCGAGAGCGTCCCGCAGGTCCCGCGCCCCGAACTTCATCCCGCCGGCCAGGTCGGCGTGGCCGGGGCGAGGCCGGGTGACGCGTTTTTCCGCCGCCGCCGCCGGATCCACCGCGAGCGGACCCATGACCCGCTCCCAGTTGCCGAAGTCGCGATTCGCGACGCCGATCGCGAGGGGGGAGCCGAGAGTCACGCCGCCGCGAAGCCCGCCTTCGAAGAGGGCCTCGTCGCTCTCGATCTTCATGCGGCCGCCGCGGCCGTACCCGTGCTGGCGCCGGGCGAGCTCGGAGGCGACAAAACCCGGATCGACGCGCAGGCCGGCTGGGATTCCTTCGAGGATCGCCGTGAGCCGCGGACCGTGCGACTCGCCGGCCGTCGTGAGTCGGAGCGGCACGCCGAAAGGCTATCAGCACGCCGGCGCGAGACGCCCGAGGGACCGCTAGTCGGGGAGCAGCCCTTCGATCTCCGACGGGCCCACGATGCTGGCGTAAGCCGCTTCGGCCTGGAGCTCGGGCCCCGGGCCGGCGCTCTTCCGATGCGCCTCTCCGGCGAAGAAGGAGAAGAGCAGGAGTGCGGCCGCGGCGAGCAGGAACCGGTGCCGCCGCGTGCTGCGCGCGTGGCTCCTGCGCGCGGAGAGAACACGGGAGAGAAACTCCTCCCGGACCGGGGACGGCTCCGGGCTCTCGGCGGCGAGCACCCTCCACGCGGCCGACACCCGCGCCCGCGCGCGGCAGTCCTCGCAGACGAACAGGTGCCGCTGGAGCTCCTCGCCCGAGAGCTCCGGGCATTCGATCCGACCGATTTCCCTCTTCATGGGCGTCCCCCTCGAAATCGTTCCGTGAGCTTCCTCCGCGCGCGGTGCATACGGACGCGAACGCTCGTGACCGTCATCCCCAGGCGGTCCGCGATCGCCTGGTCCGGAATTCCTTCCATCTCGCGGGCGAGAAGGATCTCGCGGTCCCGCGGCGAGAGCGCCTGGAGCGCGCGACGGAGGAGGTCCAGGTCCTCCAGCCTCTTTTCCTCCTCGGGCCGGGCCGCCCGCTCGAAGAGCGGCGACTCCGGCCGCCGCCGCCGGAGAAGATCGATCGCGGCGTGGACGGCGATCGTGCGAACCCAGGCGGTAAACGAGGAGTCGTGCCGGTACCGGGGCAGCGCCCGGAACGCTCGGAGAAACGCCTCCTGCGCCGCGTCCTCTGCCAGTGCGGCGTCGCGGGTGATCCGCCGGGCCGCGGCGATGGCCGCCGGGCCCGCGAGGCGGACGAGGCGGGCGAAGGCCTCCTCGTCACCCCGACACGCTCTCTCGACAAGGCTCGCTTCTTCGAGTCGCGCCTCCGCGGATCGTTGCGGTACGGCGCCCGTCGGCGGCTCGGGCATCCTCAAGGCGCCTCGGTTTCCACGAACTCCCGGAATGCCCGCGTGATCCGGTCCCCGCGCTGGGCCATCCGATCGCGCATCTGCTGGAGTCGGGCCTGCTGATCGGAGGTCAGAATCGGCTCGACCTCCTGCCGCAGGCGCGCGAACAGGACGCCGCCGTCGCCGCGGACGCGTCCGAGCTCCTGCGCCCGCGCGCGAATTGCCGCCTCGTCGATCGGCAGGGCATGCATCGCGTCCTGGAGGGCCTTCCGCGCCGACGCCGAAGCCGTCAGCTGCGCTTCGATCTCGCTGGAATGGCTCTTCAGAATCGCTCGGACCCGGTTCTTCTGGTCGTCGGTCAGGTCGAGGGTCCGGGCGATCCTCGAAAAGACGTTCCGGCCGGCCAAACCTCCGGACTCCGCCGGCAAGACGCCGGCGGCGAGCCGCCCGGCCGCCAGACCCGCGGCCACGAGGGCGAGCGCCCCGGCCACCATCAACACCGACTTGCGAATGTTTCGAATGCTCATGATTTCCGTCTCCTGGGCTCCATCGACACCTAACTAACGCGAAACGAGGGGGAAACATTACCCTCCGGCGCACCGCCGCCGGGGGGTCATAGACTCCCCGGGTGGACCGCAAATACGTCCTCAAGAGGCCGGCCGGCCTTCGAACCTACCGCGTCGACTACGACGGGGAGTTGAACGAGGAGCAGCGGGAGGTCGTCCTCGCCGGTGGAGGCCCGATCCTCGTGATCGCCGGCGCCGGGTCCGGCAAGACGCGCACGCTCGTCTACCGCGTGGCCCGGCGGATCGAGTCCGGAATCGACCCCTCGCGCCTCCTCCTCCTGACCTTCACGAACAAGGCGGCGCGCGAGATGCTCCGAAGGGTCGAGGCGCTCCTGACGGTCGACACGCGCCGCCTCATGGGAGGCACCTTCCACTCGGTCGGCAGCCGCCTGCTGCGCCGATTTGGCGCCCGCATCGGGATCGGCTCGAATTTCACGATCCTGGACGAGGAGGACTCGCGCGAGATGCTCGAGGCCTCGATTTCCGACCAGAAGATCCCCGTGACCGAGAAGCGTTTCCCGCGGGGAGACGTGCTCGCCGATCTCCACTCCTTCACGATCAACACGAGCCGCCCGTTTCCGGAGGTCCTGACGGAGCGGGCCCCGCACTTCATGGCCCTGCAGGAGGAGATCGTCCGCGTCTTCCAGCGCTATGCCGAGAGAAAGCGCGCCGCCAACGCGTGCGACTACGACGATCTCCTCCTCGCCTGGAAACGGCTGCTCGCCGAGAGCCCCGAGTCGGCCGCGGCGCTGTCGGCGGCGTACGACGAGGTGCTCGTGGACGAATACCAGGACACCAACCGACTCCAGGGCGAGATCGTGGACGCGATGGCGCGAGTCCGGCGGAACGTGACCGTGGTCGGCGACGACGCGCAGGCGATCTACTCCTTCCGCGGAGCTTCCTTCCAGAACATCCTCGGCTTCCCCGAGCGTTATCCGGACGCGAAGACCTTCCGTCTGACGGTGAACTACCGCTCGACACCGGAGATCCTCGCGCTCGCCAACGCGTCGATCGCGCACAACGAGCGGCAATTCGAGAAGGATCTGCAGGCGGTGCGGGGGCCCGGAACCCTCCCCGCCGTCGTCCCTCTTCCGGACATCCCCGACCAGGCGCGCTTCACCGCTCAGAGGCTGCTCGAGTGGCACGACGAGGGGGAGCGGCTCTCGGACCTCGCGGTCCTCTATCGCGCGCACTACCAGGCGCTGGAGCTCCAGCTCGAGCTGACCCGCCGCGGGATCCCGTTCGAGATCCGATCCGGGATGCGCTTCTTCGAGCAGCGGCACGTCAAGGACGTCCTCGCCTTCCTCCGGATCGTCGCGAACCCGAAAGACGAGCTCTCGTGGAAACGGGCGCTGAAAGTCTTTCCGAGGGTGGGGGAGCGCTCCGCCGCGGCGGTCTGGGAGGCGGTCTCGACCCGTCCGGATCCACTCGCCTCCTTCCGGGAGCGCGGCGCCCGCGGGATCGAGCTGCCGCGGGGAGCTTCCGGCCCGATCGAATCGTTCCGCGCGCTGCTCGAGCGGCTCGATTCGCCGGCGCTTCGAGCCTCGCCGGCCGACGCGATCCGGACCGTCGTCGACGACGTCTACCGCGACTTCGCTCGGGCCAAGTTCCCCAACGGAGAGGCGCGCCTGGACGACCTCGAGCAGTTCGCGCAGTTCGCCCAGGCCTACGACTCGCTTCGATCGTTCCTGGAGGAGGTGACTCTCTTCAACGAGCTCTCGGGCGAGGACGTCGTCGCGGTGGAAGGGGACGACGATCGTGTCGTGCTTTCGACCGTGCATCAGGCCAAGGGACTGGAGTGGAGCCGGGTGATCGTGATGGGCCTCTCGGAGGGACGCTTCCCGAGCTACCGCGCCGCCGCGACGGCCGAAGGGGAGGAGGAGGAGCGCCGCCTCTTCTACGTCGCGGTGACTCGCGCGAAGAACGAAGTCGCCCTCGTCTACCCGATGCTCGCGCGCGACCGATACGGCGTCGACGTCATCCTGGAGCCCTCCCGTTTCGTCTTGGAGCTGCCCGAGGGGGTCTACGAGCGGTGGACGGTCGAGAGGGAAGCGGAGGCGAATTCGGCGCCGGCCGCAAAAGAGGACGGCGGCACGGTTCATTGAGCCGTCGGCTCTTGCGGCGCGACACACCTTCGTGCCGCGCCGCCGGGCCGATCTTGTGCGAAAATTTCCTGGTGCCGGAGGTCTCCTTCTCCCGTCGGGGACGGGGTCGGCCTTGAACGACGACCTCTTCTCGGCGATCTGCCGCGAAGCTCTCGAGTCGCGCCAGCGGGACGTCATGTCCTTCGTCGACAACGGCATGAGCGGGATGTCGGCGCGGCTCGAAAAGACGATTTTTCGCCTCCCGTCAGGCCACTACCTGCTCGGTCTCGGCCCTTACAACGCCGGGCTCGTCAAGCTCGACTTCGACGAGCTGATCCTCGGACGGGAGGTTCCGGAGTTCATCGGGGTCGGGATGCCGGTGTCGGGATTCCGCGTGTCGTCTCCCGACGCCTTCCTGAACACCGAAGTCTCGCGCATCCACGCCAAGGTCGTGCGACGCGTCGCCGCCTCGGACTTCTCGTATCGCCTCGTGGATCTGCGCTCGACCTGCGGGACGTACTTAAACGGCGATGCGATCCCCGTTCCCGACGAGCTCGCCGGCATTTCGGAGGACGACGTCGCGGCGCCATTGACCTCGGGGGACTTCTTCTCGCTCGGCCCCTCGGCCGTCAACCTGTTCCTGTTCTTCCAGAAGTGAGCTCGGCGCGGGTCGACCCGAATCGGGTGGCCCGCCCCGCTCTTCTCTTCGGCGCCGCGATGGCGTTCGTGGCTGCCGTCGATCTCGTGCGCGAGCTGCGTCCGCGCCTCCTTCTCGATGCCGAGCCGGGCTGGGCCGCGCCGCGTCTCCTGCTCGGGCTGACCGTGGTGGCGGGGGCGGCCGCGACCGCCGCGCTCGCCGCGGCGGTCTTCCATCGGCTCACGCGGACGCGGCTCATCTCCGGGGCGCTCGAGCCGCTCCCTTTCGGCGCCCGCGCCGCGCTCGGGATCGCGGTCGTCGCGCTCGGCTTCGGCGTCGTCGCTCGCGTCGTCTGCGTCCGGTCGCTGACGATCCCCTACCTCGAGGACGAGGTGAACCTCGTCGCTCCGTCGCTCGCCCTGACCGGCACGGCGCGTGATTTCTCCGACTCCATCCGGCCGATTCCCTACGGGCGGCCGGACCCGCACGAGATGGTCGGCGTCGCGTATCTGCGGCTTCTCAAGAGGTCGCTCGAGCTCTTCGGCTCGACTCCTTTCGCCGTGCGCGCGCCGTCGCTCCTCGGGGGACTCCTGTCGCTCTTCACCGCCACGCTCCTCGCGGGCGCGCTGCTCCCTCGGGGCGGCGCCGCGCTCTCGGCGCTCGCCCTGGCGGGGCTCCGATGGCACCTGATCCTCTCCTTCTCGGGCTGGCACTCGATCCTGCTCGCTCCGCTCGTGGACCTGGCCGCTCTCCTGCTCGTCGCCGCGAGGCGGCGGGGCGGACCGTGGCGGGCGGTCCTGGCCGGGGCCCTCTCGGGAGTCGGCGCGCACCTCTACCTCGCGGCGTGGGCCGCCGCGGCCGGGCTCGCGGCGTTCGCCGCGTGGCCCGGAGAGCGAGCGGAGCTCTTCCGCCTACGCGTCGCGCGGACCCTCCTCTTCGCGGCGGGCTTCGCGCTCCTCGCTGCGCCTCTCTTCCTGCTCGCGGAGGGGCGCCGCATCCCTTATTTCGGGCGCACGTCCCGGCACAGCGTCGTCCGGGAAATGCGCATCGCGGGCTCCCCGCTCCCGCTCTTCTCAGCGGCGGCCGACGCGATCCCGGCGCCCTGGGTCCTGCCCGATCCCGAAGGTCGGCACGACCTCGCGGGCGCGTCGCGTCTCGGATGGATTCTCGGAATCCCCGTGGCTGTCGCGCTGGCTCGCGCGCTCGTCTCGCCGCGCTCGAAGCTCTCGGGACTCCTCCTCTCGGCGGCGCTCGCGGCATTCGCCGCGGCCGTGGCG
>JBKPSZ010000248.1:0-5453 GCA_046735265.1 Acidobacteriota bacterium
TTGTCTCGTGGGCTCGGAGATGTGTATAAGAGACAGTCTCCAGACCCATGTGGGTCCAGGTCTTTCCGGCGTCCACCGACTTGTAGATGCCGTTGCCGAGGGACACGTTGCTCCGGATGAACGGCTCGCCGGTTCCGACCCAGACGACGTTCGGGTCCGACGGCGCGATGGCGATCGAACCGATCGACTGCGCGGGCTGGTCGTCGAAGACCGCCTTCCAGTGGATGCCCCCGTCGATCGACTTCCAGACGCCGCCGGAAGCGGCGCCCACGTAATAGATGTTCGGATCACCCGCTACGCCGACGACGGCGCTCACGCGATTTCCGGGGGGCCCGATGAACCGGTACTTCAGCGCGTCGTAAATCGCGGCCGGCGATTTCGAGGATTTGTCCGCCGCCGGCGCTTTTTCGGCCTTCTCCGCGGCCGGCGTCTTCGCAGGCTTCTCCGCGGGTTTCGCCGCCGCCGCCGCAGCCTAATGTAACGGACGCGCGACGAGGACCGCGCCAGCCGCTCGCCAGACGGGCACCCATGCGTGATGCGCTCTCTTCCTCACGGTCGAACCTCCTCTCGACAACTTGGTTTCCGAAGGGGCGACTCAGCGCGCCGGCGCGCCGCCCGATCCGGGCGGGAACCGCTGAAGGATGCCTCCGCCTCCGACGGCTCGCTCGATCGAAGCCAGGTCGGACGGGAGAAAGTCCGTGAAGTTCTCGACCCCCGACGGCGTGACCGTGACGACATCCTCGTAGCGGAGATAGATGTTCTCTTCCGGCACCCGGAGCTGGGGGTCGACGGAGAAGACGACGCCGGGCTCGAGAGGCCGGTCGGCGTATCCGCCGTCGTCGTGCACGGCGAGCCCGACGGGATGCGAGAAGACGCCTCCTCCGGTCTCCACGAGCTTTCGGGCGGCCTGCTCGTAGACGGGCTTGGAGAACCGCGTCGAAGCGAAGACCGCCTCCATCGCCGCTTTCGCTTCCTCCTGGATCTGCTTCGCCGTCACGCCGGGGCGGATGCGGGAGAGGATCGCGTTCCGGTAGGCGAGCACGAACCCGAGCAGCTCCCGCTGCGGCGCGGTGTACTTCCCCGACACCGGCCAGACGCGCGCGATGTCGCTCGTGTAGTAGCGGTAGTCGGGCGCGTAGTCCATGAGCACGAGATCGCCGGCCTTGAGCTCCGCGTTGTTGCGGTAGTAGTGCATGTTCCAGATGTTTTCGGTTCCGGCGGCGGTGATCGAACGGTAGCCCTCCAGACGCGCGCCGTGGACGAGAAAGACGTACCGCGCCGCGGCATCGAGCTGATACTCGAAGACGCCCGGCCGGGTGCTCCGCATCGCCTCGAGCAGCCCCATCCCGGCGAGCTGCGAAGCGCGTCGGATCAGGGCGACCTCCCTCGGACTCTTGACGCTGCGCATCTCGTCCAGGATCGGCGTGAGATCGCGCACCGTCCCGGCGGCGGCTCCCCTCGCCGTCCGCGCCCGAAGGAGCTCCACGAGCCGCGATTCGCGGGACAGCCTTCCGTCCCAGAAGTCCCCCGCGATCGCCGCGTTGCGCGCGGTGAGCTCCCAGCGCTGCTCCGCCGACTGTTCGGCGGGCGCGAACGGCGTCCACACCGACTCGGGCACGCCGTCGGGAGGAACGCCCAGCCACTCGCCGCGCATCGTCTCGGTCGAGGCGACCGCGTCCACTCCGGTGAGCCGCCGGACGAGATCCGGGTCTCCCGCCGACAGGACCTTTCCTTCCGCCGCCTCGAGTCTCGCGTTGCGCGGCGGGAGGAAGAGCGTCGCCTTGCGGGTCCGGCCGTCGAGCAGGATATAGGCGCCAGGCGTCTCGACCCCGCAGAGGTAGTAGAAGTCGTTCGATTGCCGTGGGAAGACGAAGCCGCCCGCCGGGGACGCTCCGGCGACGAGAACGACGCTCTTCTCACCGATCTTCGCGAACACTCTCTCCCAGCGCGCCCGGAACTCCTCAGGGGGGAAGTCGGATTGATACCAGGGATTGCCGTCGCCAAACGCGCCCGCCGGCAGAAGAGCGAGAGCCGCGGCGAAAAGGGCGCCGGGGAACTTCATGGCGAGCCTCCTGAGAGCGCGTCGATTCTATCGGCGGTCGGACTTTTCCATTTCCCGTTGCGGGTGTTGAGCTATCCTCACTGCCATGAGGGTCGTACTGATTCACGTCCGCGATCCTCAGTTCTACGCCATCCCGGGAAGCAAGCGCGGCAAGAATGGCCGCCTGCAGGTCATGGGCTTCCCTCCCATCGGCATCATGGTTCTCTCCTCCGTCCTGAAGCGCGCCGGCCACGAAGTGCGGCTCTTCGACCAGGCGAATCCCGCGACGGACAACGACGTCATCGTCGCCGAGGTGGGCGCCTGGAAGCCCGATCTCGTCGGCATGAGCTTCCTCTCGACGACGAGCTACCCCTACGCCAAGATCCTCGCCCGGTCCCTCCGCGCGGCGTACCCCGACATCAAGCTGGCATTCGGCGGCGTCTTCGCCACACTGAACGCGGAGCTCGTCAAGAAGCAGGTCCCCGAGGTGGATTTCGTCTGCCGCGGTGACGGGGAGCAGCTCCTCCTCGACCTTCTCGACAATCTCGACGATCCCTCCGGCGTCGCCGGCGTCACCTGGCAGGGAAGGGACGGCACGCTCCGCCAGAACGCTCCGCGCGCGCTCGACCGGAACCTCGACCAGTGGCCCTTCCCGGACCGCGAGGGCATCGATCTCGACTTCGTCGAGTCCATGCCGCTCGATGTGCCCGTCGTCCTCTCGCGCGAGCGCTATACGACGATGCAGACCTCGCGCGGATGCCCCTGGCCCTGCGTCTTCTGCGACATCCCGATCTTCAACGAGGGGAAGTGGCGATCCCGGAGCCCCGAGCACGTGGTCGCCGAGTTGAAGCGGCTGGAAGAGGACGGCTACGGGTCCGTTTATTTCGTCGACGATCACTTTCTCCTGCAGCCCAAGCGGATCGAGGCGATCTGCAAGGGGATCGAGCGCGAGAAGCTCACGATCAAGTGGGGTTGCGAAGGCCGTGTGGACTCCGTCTGCATGGACCTCTTCCCGGCGATGGCCAAGGCCAACTGCCGCACCCTGATGTTCGGCATCGAGAGCGGCAGCCAGAAGATCCTCGACCGCTTGAAGAAGGAGCAGACGCTCGCGCAGACCGAGGCCGCCGTCACCGCGGCGAAGAAAGCGGGCATCGAGATCGTGCACGGGTTCTTCGTCGTAGGCAATCCCGACGAGACCGAGGAAGACATGGTGGCGACGTTCCGGTTCGCCTCCCGCCTTCCGCTCGACACGTTCGCTTTCAACCGGCTCTGCGTCTATCGCGGTACGCCGCTCTGGCAGGAGTATCTGCAGCGCGGCCTCGTGGACGACCGCACCGACTGGTACAAGTACTTCAAGTGCTCGTCGATCGACCCCACCGTCCTGCCGGGAGAGACGATTCACGCGATTCGGTCGCGGGAGCTGAAGCGCCTGATCCTCTACAAGTTCGTCCGCTATCCCCGACAGGCCTTCCGGCTGATGCGGCGGCTGAGCCACTCCATGCCGGCGCGGGACATCTTCTACATGCTCGTCAAGCCATTCCTCGGGAAGAAGAGCGGCCAGACTCGGGCCGAGGTTCTCTCGCGGGCCGTGGAGCACCACGAGACCATGGGCGCCGCGGCCGACCGCACGCAGCTCGGCGACGACGCCGTCGCCTGATCCCCGCCCCGCCGACGGACTGGCGCGCGAACCTCGAATCGAGATTCCCGTCGGTCCGAAAAGACCTTCGAACGGTTCACAGGTGATCCGACCGCACTCGAGGAGATGGGCGACCGTTGTCGCGCTGTAGTAAGGTCCGCCGCATGAAATCCCTTCGCATCGTCCTGGCACCGCTCGGCGCGGCGCTGGCCCTGGCCTGTTCGACGACGCCGGGTCCGCAGTCGAGCTTCGATCACGACGCGAATTTCGCGAACCTGAAGACCTTCAGCTGGTACGCCGATCCCGCGGAGGACAAGGGCGTGGGAAGCGCGATCGTGGACACGCGCTTCGTCGAGGTGAACGTCAAGAAGGACGTGACGGAAGTCCTCGGAAAGAAGGGAATCCAGCCGGCCGCCGCCGACGCCACGCCCGACTTCTTCGCGGACTACCACACGCGCGCCGCCGGGATCCTGTCGCGCGACGTGTACGGCGCCTACGCCTGGTGGTCGTATCCCGTCTACATGGGGACTCAGAACCAGCGTGAAGCCGTGCTCGCGATCGATTTTCGCGACGGGAACAAGAAGCTCATCTGGCGCGGGTGGGTCTCCAAGCTCGTCGGCTCGAGCCCCGAGAAGATCCGCCGGCAGATCCGGCAGTCGGTCGAACAGATTCTGGCGAGCTTCCCGCCCGCCCCGGGCAAGCTCTGAGGCGAAGAGGCTAAACCTGGCCGGCGGCGAGCCGGTCGACGAGCACCAGACCCGCTTCGCAGATCGCGAGAGGACGTGTCGCTGCGCGCACCTGCACAGCGATCTTGATCGTCGGCACTCCGTCCCGGTCGGAAAAGAAACCGAAGAAGACGACCCAGTCCTCGCCGTCCCGGATCTCACGGTACTCGAAGCGGCGACGGAAGCGCTCGAGCACGTCGTTCGCCGCGGCGTCGTCCGTCGAGTAACGCTTCAACGGCTTCCAGGCGCCGGGCTCGTCGGGAAGGCCGGCGCCCTTGGAGACGAGCCCCTCGGGGCTCTCGCGGACGACGAGACCGAAGAGCGTCCTCGCGACGAGGGTGTCCGTCTGCGGACCGGCTTTCAGAGCTCCGACCCGCTCGGGCATCAGGACGCGCTCGGCCTCATCGAGACATTCTAGGCCGGCGGCGCTCTAATCCCCGAACCGTCCCCGAGACTCCCGAGCGACCTACTTCCTCTCGGCGGCCTGGCCCGGTCGCCAGTTGAGGAGCACCCGGAAGAGCTCCGAGTCGAAGTCGCGGGTCGGCACGACCATCAGGAAGCGCTGGCCGTCGGCCGAAACGGCGTACTGACGCGAAGGGTTGTTGAGCCTCAGAGAAGCCTGGAACAGCGGCTGCGGCGGGCTCGAGGAGAACGTCGATCCGGCCGAGACCGGGACGGCCATGAGCCGCCCGTCCAGGGCCGCATAGAAGATCTCCTTTCCGTCGCGGCTCCAGGTGGGCTGGAGCCCGCCCCCGTTCGAGATCGCCCATTTCTCGTCGGTCATGGGAAAACGCCGAACGAAAATCTCGTACTGCCCGGGCTCCGACGAACTGTAGGTGAACCACCGCGCGTCGGGCGAGAAGCCGGGAGATCGCTCCTCGTATTCCGACGCGAGAAGAGGCTGCGGCCGGCGATCGCCCGAGAGGTGAAGGACGCCGATATCCGTGTGGCCCCTCGTCATCGTGTAGAGAAGGAGCCGGCTATCGGCCGAGAAATCGTACGGAGTCGCGAAATTATCTGCGACGAGCGTCTCCTCGCGGCCGTCCCGCAG
>JBKPSZ010000249.1:0-3716 GCA_046735265.1 Acidobacteriota bacterium
GAGGAGGCAACATCATCCGCGGCGTCGCCGCGGCGGCGCAGGGGATCGAGCGGGTCGCCGGAGACCACATGGGGCTGCTCGCGACGGTCATCAACGGCCTCGCGCTGCAGGACGCGCTGGAGAAGCGCGGGGTCGTGACGCGGCTCATATCCGCCGTCGAGGTCCGCCAGATCGCCGAGCCCTTCATTCGCCGCCGCGCGATCCGGCACCTCGAGAAGGACCGCGTCGTCCTCTTCGTCGGAGGCACCGGCAATCCGTTCTTCACCACCGACTCGGCGGCCGCGCTGCGCGCCAACGAGATTCACGCCGACGTGCTGCTCAAAGCGACGAAAGTCGACGGCGTCTACGACGCCAACCCCGACAAGACGCCAGGAGCGAAGATGTTGAAGACGCTCACCTACCGCCAGGCCCTGGCGGCGGGCCTGCAGGTCATGGACGCCGCTGCGATCGCGCTCTGCATGGAAAACGGCATTCCGATCCGTGTGTTCAATCTGAAGGTCAGCGGCAACATCGAACGGGTCGTGCGGGGCGAGGACATCGGCTCCCTCGTCTCCGCGGAGGGGGTCGTGGCATGAGACAGGAATTGAAGGACGTCGAGAAGAGGATGTCCGACGCCGTCGATGCGTTGAAGGAGCACTTCAAAACGCTCCGGACCGGCCGGGCGAACCTCGGCATCCTCGAGGGCGTTCGGGTGACCGCGTACGGCGCCGAGGTTCCGATCAACCAGGTCGCCAACCTCTCGGTGCCCGAGCCGACGCTCATCGTGGCGGCGCCGTGGGATCCGAAGATGGCCGCGGAGATCGAGCGGGCGGTGCGAAAGTCCGATCTCGGCCTGAATCCCCAGTCCGACGGCAAGATCGTCCGGATTCCGATTCCGGCTCTGACCGAGGACCGCCGCAAGGAGCTCGCGAAGAAGGCGCATCACATGGCGGAGGAGGTCCGCGTCGAGATCCGCCGCTTCCGCCACGAAGGAAACGACCGTTTGAAGAAGCTCTTCAAGGACAAGCAGATCTCCGAAGACGACGAACGCCGCGGGCTCGAGGAATCGCAGAAGTTGACCGACCGCAAGATCCAGGATGTCGACGACCTGTTGAAGACGAAGGAGCAGGAAATCCTCGCCGTGTAGCGCATGGCGACCTATTTGATCCTTCCGGCCGCCGGTTCGGGGTCGCGCCTCCGGAGCCCGAGCCCGAAGGCGCTCGTTCCCGTCCTCGGTCACTCGATCCTTTCCTGGACGCTCGAAGCCTTCGCGGCGATTCCTTTCGACCGGACCGTGGTGGTGACGCCGCCCGACCGACTTGGCGACTTCGAGCGCCCCGTCGCCGGCCGGGCGGCTCTGGTCGCGGGCGGCGCGACCCGCTCGGCCTCGGTGCGCCGGGGCTTCCAGGCTCTCGGCGCCGATCCCGGAGACCTCGTCTGCATCCACGACGCCGCGCGCCCTCTCATCACGGCGGCGGAGATCCAGTCCGTCCTGGCGGCGGCTCGCTCGAGCGGCGCCGCGACCGCCGCGACCCCGATCGTGGATACGGTCAAGCGGGTGGAAGGGGAGCGAATCGTGGCGACCATCGATCGCGAGGGACTCTACGCGGCCGGCACGCCCCAGGCCTTTCGCGCTGACCTGCTCTCGCGCGCGTTCGAGACGGGCCGCGAGGCGACCGACGAGGCGGGGCTTCTCGAGGCGCTCGGCGTCGTCGTCACCGCCGTGCCGGTCTCCCGCTGGAATCTCAAGATCACGACCCCGGAGGATCTCGAGCTCGCCGAGGCCCTGCTCAAACTTCGCGATCGCCGGGTGTCGGTGTGAGCCCTCGCGTGGGCATGGGTTTCGACGCGCATCCGTTCGACCCGGCGCGGCCGCTGCGACTGGGCGGGGTCGAATTCCCCGGTTCCGCCGGCCTCGCGGGACATTCCGACGGCGACGCGCTCCTGCACGCGATCACGGACGCGATTCTGGGAGCCGCGGGCCTGGGCTCGATCGGCGAGCACTTCTCCGATCGCGACCCGGCCGGGAAGGGCGCCGACAGCTCCCGGTTCGTCGAGCACGCGGCGCGGCTCGCGCGAGAGAAGGGATGGAAGATCGGGAACGTCGACGCGGTCGTGATTGCGGAGACGCCGAAGATCGCCCCGCGGTCGGCGGAGATCCGGGCGCGGCTCGGGGCTCTGCTCGGGCTCCCGCCCGAATCCGTCAGCGTCCGCGGCACGAGCGCCAACGGGCTCGGCTTTTCCGGACGGGGCGAGGGCATCGCCGCCATGGCGGTGGCTCTGCTCGAGCCGATCGGTTGATCCTCTCGCGGCTGCACCCCGTCGAAGAGGCAGTCGCCTCGCGTCCGCGCGAGATCGAGTGGGTCGCGGTGGACGCGAATCGCCGGGATCCGCGGATCCGGCGCCTCCTCGATCTCTGCCGCCGGCACCGGGTGCCCCTCCGCCGAACCGACCGCGCCGGGTTGGACCGCATCGCGGGCGGGCCGGGACACCAGGGTGTGGCGGCCCGGATCTCGGCCGGCGCTTATCGAGAGGAGTCCGACGCGCTCGGAGGGAGTGCCGGTTCCCGCTTCCTCCTCGTTCTGGACGGCGTGCAGGACCCCCAGAACCTGGGGGCCGTGCTTCGAGTGGCCGAGGCGGCCGGGTCCGGCGTGGTCGTACCGGAACGGGGCTCGGCACCCCTCTCGGAGGCTGTCTCGCGAAGCTCGGCCGGGGCGGTGGAGAGGGTTCCCGTTTTCCGAGCCAGGAACCTTCGCCGGTTCCTGGATCGCCTTAAGGATCAGGGGTTTCGGGTCGTCGGGCTCGATCCGGCGGGCTCGAGCCTCTACGCGGAGGACCTGACCGGCGACCTCGCCCTCGTCCTGGGATCGGAAGGCCGGGGCATCCGCCGCCTCGTGCGCGAGGGGTGCGATGTTGTGGTGAGCCTGCCGATGCGGGGACGGGTCGCTTCGTTGAACGTCTCGACGGCTGCCGCGGCAGCGGCCTTCGAGGCCCTCCGCCAGAGAGAGGCCCGGACAACCCCTTGATCCCGCCCGGGTTCGGCTGGTAGACTCCGCGGTTCGCGCCGTCGGGATGGGTGTGCTCTTTGAAGGCCGGCCGTCTCCGCCGGCGTAGCTCAACAGGTAGAGCATCCGATTTGTAATCGGAAGGTTGCGGGTTCGAGTCCCACCGCCGGCTCCACAGCGAAGGCGGTGCGGACCGTTCGGGCGGAGCGCGGGTTTCGTTCGGGTGGGCGCCAGGCATCGAAACTTCGGGCAGGTGGCCGAGTGGTTAATGGCAGCAGACTGTAAATCTGCCGCGCTTCGCGCTACGGAGGTTCGAATCCTTCCCTGCCCACCAAGAAAGAGGATGCGACGGCGGGACATCGTGCGGATCGAGGCGGGAGTAACTCAGGGGTAGAGTCACAGCCTTCCAAGCTGTTGGTCGCGGGTTCGAATCCCGTCTCCCGCTCCAGGTGACGGTGGACGGAAGAACGCAGAGGGAAGAGGAGTCGATCGGGTTGAAAGCCTCGGGGGTCTCGCGGGTGGACGAGCCTCGTCTTCCGTCTCCTGTCTTCCGTTGCGAGAAGACGAGCGCCCACGTAGCTCAGTTGGTAGAGCACGTCCTTGGTAAGGACGAGGTCACCAGTTCAATCCTGGTCGTGGGCTCCAGATAGGCAGGAGCGAGGAAAGAGATGGGAAAAGAGAAATTCGATCGCAGCAAGCCGCACGTGAACATCGGGACGATAGGGCACGTGG
>JBKPSZ010000250.1:0-5057 GCA_046735265.1 Acidobacteriota bacterium
GGTCAGGACCTCGAGCCCCGGATCCTTCGTCTGGAAGGCGAGGTGCCGGCGCTCCGACTCGCTTCCGGGCCGCAGCTCGAAGACGCCGTTTCCGACGAAGACCGCTCCGACGATGCGGCCGGCCGCCTCCGGAAGGAGCTGGAACGTCCCTTCTTCGAAGCGAAAGCGAAACGCGTCGCGCTCGAGAGTCCAGCCGCGGACGGCGAGCCCCTCCCCCGAGGGGCGAGCGGACCGAATCGCCCCGTAGATCGGGTCGGGCGGCGTCGCCGGCTCGGCGCCGCGACCCGCGGCGGCGAGCGACACCCCCACTCCGAAGAGAGCCGCCGCTCGGAAGCGCGCGCGCGCGCGGGCGCCTCTAGTCCCGGGAGAGGACTTCATGGTGCGGGTTGACGGCGACGCGCCGGGGCCGGGCCGCGTCCGAGAGCGGGAAGTCGAGCGAGGCCCGGACGTTGCCGGCGAGGGGAAGCGAGCCGAGGTGGCGCAGCTCGCCCCGGGGGCCTTCGACGAAGAGCTGCGCGACCGTTTGGAAGTCGGCGGGAACGCCGTCCTGCGTCACCCAGCCGGTCGCGTGCCACGCGTCGTCTTTTCCGCGCGAGATGCGGAACGCATGGCGCAATCGGGGGACGTCGATGCCGTACACCCACTGCTCGAAGAATCGGTCCACGCCTTCGCCGGCGAGCGAGGGCATCCGCGGAGCGACGTGCCGGCGGACCACGCCCTGGAAGTCGCGTGTCGAGGGATTGCGGTCCCGGTAGGTCGCGACGAAATCGCGCATCATCGCGAAGAACGCCGCGTCCGGCTCGGAGCTCGACCAGTCGCGCATCTCGAGGCGGAGCATCTGGAGGACGTAGGCGCCCTTCTGGTAGACGAGGACGTCGTAGGCCGCCGGGGTCTGCGGTGTCGCGAGTCGCGGCCCCATCGCGATCGGACCCGCGGCCGCGTTCGACACGCCCGCCCCCGGCGCCGCCAGGATCCGGCGCCGCGCCCGCTCCCAGTAGTCGTCCGCCTTGCCGGCGCCTCCGACCGATTCGATGACGAGCGCGGCGGTGAATTCGGCGAAGCCTTCCGAGAGCCAGCGGTCGCGATAACCCTGCCATCCGATCAGCTGTCCCCACCACTGGTGCGCGAACTCGTGGGGGACGACGCGCTCGATGAACTCATCGGAACCTTTGAGCCCGATCTCGCGCCGGGACGCAGGATCGAGCGCCGCGAGGTACGGCACGTACAGGAGGCCCGGCCAGGACTGGCCCGACAGGGCCTGCGTCTGCTGGGTGATCGCGATCCGCGTCTCGGGGAGATCGCCGAAAGCGTTGCGTCCCACCCGGGCGGTGGCGAGCCCGTCCGCGATCGCCACGCTCGCCAGGATGTCCGGGTCGACGTGGACGAGCGACAGGCCGGACGACGCGAGCGTGCCGCTGCCGCGGATTCCGACGGCGTCGGAATGGATTCCCGACACGAAGTTCGCGGTGTCCGGGTTCACGATCGGCCTTTCCGCGGCCTGGCGGATGAGCTTCTGGTTGAGCGAATGGATGAAGTCCGGCGTGCCCCGGTTCGTGTAAACGCGAACGCGAAAGCCGGTTTCCGGATCGGCGCGTTCGATCTCGCGGAACCTTCCGTAGTTGAACCCGGCCACGCGGATCGGCCGGTCCGTCTTCCAGACCGCGACCGTCTCGCCTCCTTCGGATCGCTCCGAGACCTTCGTCCCGACCGAGACGATCTCGAGGTCCTTGGGATGCCGGTAGACGAGCTCGTAGGACGAGGTGTCGTGAAGCCATCCGAGATTGGGGTACCAGTTATCGCGGGCGCCGACGAGGAAGTTACCGTCGCCGGCGTTGCGGAGCACGCCGCGCCCCGCGTAAGTGAGCCGCAGGCGCACGGCGCCGCCGCACGCCGGCGGCTCCGGAAAGAGAACGGCCGGCTCGGAATCCTCGTTCTCGGCTTCCTGGAGGAATTCGAGCGGGGTGTCCGGATGCCCGTCCTCGTCGAGAGCTTCGGCGCTCGTGATGCGAAGCCGCTCGGCGAGGGAGAGACGCAGGACGCGCAGGCGGTCGATCGTCGGCGTCAACCGGATCGTCGTCGTTCCCTCCAGACGCGCGTCGGGGAAGATCGACGTCTCGATGCCGTACCAGAGCGCGCGGGCGTTTCCCGGCGGCGGGACCGGCGCGCGGTTGTCCCGCGCGGTCGAAGCGTCGGCGGCGCAGTACCAGATCCCGCCGCGGTCTCCCGTCGTCACGAAAGCGGAACTCTCGCCGGCGACGCGGCCGATCAGCCAGTCGAGTCCCTCCGGATCGACGGCGGCGAGGCCCGGCGGATACCGGCCTCCCGGAATCCAGGCGAGGAAGACGCCGCGCGACGCCGGCCCGTCCGAGAGGAGGCTTTCGAGGAGGCGCAGGGGCACGTTGATCCGGAGCTCCTCGCGACGCCACCGCTCGAATGCCGCGTGCGCCTGAGCGAACCGCGAGGAGGCGTCTTTCATCGCTCCGGATCCGCCCGCGATCTCCTTTTCCGTCGCGTCGGTGAAGAGGAGAACGGCCCGGTCGAAAGGGGTCCGCAGCGCGGTGATCGATCTCTCGCCGGTCACGAGCGCGAGGTGCTGCTGTTCGATCTGGGGAGCGGGGGCGAGCTCGAAAGCGCCGCTTCCCACGAACACGGCGCCTACCGTCCGGCCGGACACGGGGGAGAGGAACTGAACGGCGCCGGAGTCGAATCGGAGACGAAAGACGTCGCGCTCGAGCGTCAGCCCCGAGACCTCGACGGCCGGTCCCTCCGGCCGCGCCGTTCGGAGAGCCTCGTAGATCGCGCCGGGGCGCGGCGATCCCGGCGCGGGTGCCGATACCGCCGCCAGCCCCGCGGCGAGCGCGAACCCGACGAGCCGGAGGGGCGGGGCTGGCATGGTCTCCTCGGGCCGAGCGTACACCCGGCCGCGCGGCGGGCGGTCTAACTTGGGACGAGATCCCGTCCGATCCGGGCCGCCTCGTCCAGGAGCGCCAGGAGGTCCTCCTCGCGGGTCCGGAAGTTCACGATGGCGACGCGCAGCGCGGTTCGTCCCTTGAGAATCGTCGGCGCGAGGAAGAACGACCCCTCGCCGACGAGGCGGTGGACGATCCGCCGGTTGATCTGGTCGAGCTCGGAGTCCGGACGCGGGCGGCCCGCCGGCCGGAAGCGGAAATTCGCGATCGAAAGGACGGAGTCCGCCAGCCGTTCGAATTCGGGCCGCCGGTCCACCTCGGCCGCGAGAAACTGCGCGAGTCGAACGTCCTCCTCGATCAGATCGGCGTACGCGCGCCAGCCGTGCGTCTTCAGGCCCATCCAGACCTTCAGCGCCTTGAACCCGCGCGAGAGCTCGACGCCGCGCTCGGCGAACCAGGCGGGCCCCGGAAAAGGCGACTCCGGATCCGAAGCGAGGTACTCGGGAAACTTGCGAAACGTGGAAGCCAGGCGGCCGGGCTCGCGGACGAGCGTCGCCCCGGCCTCGTACGGGACGTAGAGCCACTTGTGCGGGTCGGCGGCGAGGGAGTCGGCCCGCTCCATTCCCCGGAAGAGCGGCGCAAGGTGCGGGGAGATCGCCGCCATCGCCCCGTAGGCGCCGTCCACGTGGAACCAGAGCCGCTGACGGGAGCAGAAGTCGGCGAGGTCTTCGAGCGGATCGATCGCGCCCGTGTTGACGGTGCCGGCGTTGCCCACGACGATCGCGGGAAAATGCCCGGCGGCCCGGTCTTTCCCGACCGCCTCCTCGAGGAGGTCGAGCCGGATCCGAAAGCGTTCGTCCGTCTCGATGCGGCGCAGGTGCTTCGTGCCGATCCCGAGCAGGTCCACGGCCTTGTCGACGCAGGAGTGAACCTGATCGGACGCGTAGACGATCGGGGCGAGCTGTTTCGTCAGCCCCTCCTCGCGCACGTTGCCCGGACAGACGGCGCGCCGGGCCGCGGCGAGCGCGGTGAAGTTCGCCATGGAGCCGCCCGAGACCAGGATGCCCTCGGCATCGGCGGGGAACCCGAGGAGCTCCGCCAGCCACTTCACGACGCGCTGCTCGACGTGGATCGCGGCATGGTCGCCCCCCCAGCAGTTCGGATTCATGGCCGAGGCGAGGAAGTCCGCTGCGATGCCGACCGGGTCCGCGCTCGCGTTGATGAAGCCGTAGAAGCGCGGGTGCGAGTTGCCCATCGGGTACGGGAGGATGTGGCGGCGCGCGAACGCGAGCACCTCCTCGAAGGGAAGGCCGTTCTCGGGGACCGGCTCTTCGAACACCGAGGCGTCGGCGACTTTTCCGAAGACGGGCCGCGAGAGGAGCCCCTCGCGGTGCTCGGCGACCGCGTCGGCCGCGGCGCGCCCGATCCGTCGGATTTCCTCCGGGGGGAGATCGAAAGAGGGTCGGCTCATGGCCGGCTATTTGAAGCCCCGGATGCGGCGCGGAGCAAGAGCCAGGTTTCCCCGGGTGGACCGGAGGAGAAAGCCGGCGGGAGGCGGGTTTCGAGTCCCGCCTCCGCCGGAGCGCGGCTTACTGGATGACCCCGCAGCCGAGACGGCCGCCCGCGTTCCCGGTCGGCTGCGTCTTCAAGTCGTCCGATTTCTCGTGGAACACGACCGCCCGTCCCACCACCGAGTTCGGTCCGGGCTTGACCGTGAGCATGCTCGAGGTGATCTCGAGATCGCCCGTTCCGTCCGCCTTGATCTCGATGTTGCCGAGATCACCGGCGTGATGCTGCTTGTCCATGGGCCCCGCGTGCGGCATCGAAGTCGGATTGAAGTGCCCGCCGGCGGATGCGGCGTCCGGCGCCGAGCAGTCCCCCTTCTCGTGGAGGTGCAGCCCGTGGGTCCCGGGCGGCGCCTTCTCGATGTGCACGACGACTTTGACGCCTCCGGCCACTTCGGTGAACGTCGCCGTCCCGGTGACCGTCGAGCCGCTTCTCGCCTCGATCGAGGCCTTCGCTTGAGCCGGCGCGTCCGCGCCGCGCGCCGCGACACCAGCGAGCCAGAGGCCCGTGGCGAGCGTCGCGATTCCGATCCGTCTGTCCATGTTCGTCCTCCTCGCAGAGGAGGCATGATAGAAGATATGG
>JBKPSZ010000251.1:0-8287 GCA_046735265.1 Acidobacteriota bacterium
AGACGGAGCACGACCTGCGCGAAGCCGGCCGCTGGGACGAGGCGCGCCAGACCGTCACCGACACGATCTGTCCCTACTGCGGCGTCGGGTGCACCCTGGAGCTCCGCGTCCAGGACAACCGCATCGTCCGCGTCACGTCGCCTCTCGACCACGACGTCGCGAGCGGCCACCTCTGCATCAAGGGACGGTTCGGGTGGCAGTTCGTCGAGCGGCGTCCGGACGAGCCCGGAAAGTAGCCGCGCTCGCGGACCCTTCCCCGGCCCGACGTTTCGCGCGGCGGGCACGACCGTGTACCTTAGTGGTCTGTTCCAAGCCATGATCGACGCCGCCGAACGTCCCGGGCGAGGCTCGAGGAAGTGAAGTCCCCGCGCGCCGGACTCGCGGCCGCCCTGGTCCTCTTCTCCCTCGCCGTCGCGTCACCGGGCCGGTCGGAAGACGCGACCCTCGTCTTCCGCGGGCAGTCCCACCCGATCGCGGTCTCGGGCGGCGACTTCCGCGTCGCCGACGCGGCACGCGCCCTCGGGTTCGAGATCAGCGCGGACCCCGCGACCGGCGTCCTGACGCTCATCGGCCCGGGGGACAAGGTCCTCGTCGGCGCCGGAACGGCGCAAGTCCCGGTGGACCAGAGGCTCGTCTCGATCTCACGGCCCGCGCAGGCGATCGGAGGATCGCTCTACGCCCCCGCCGACTTCTTCGAGAAGGCGCTCTTCCCGCTCGTCGGCGCGACGGGGACGTACGATGCGGCCCGGCGCGTCTGGACGCTCTCCGAGTCGGCGGCGCTCTCGGTCGAGGCGGCCGTCGTCCACATCGAGCCGGCGACGCAGGTCGTGCTGAAGCTGTCGGCGCCGGCGAAATTCGTTTCGACGGCGACCGCGACCGCCTTCCAGATCCGCTGGCCGGGCCAGACGGTCGTTCCTCCGTTCGCCGAGCGCCGATACGAGGATCCGTTCGTATCCGCCATCCGGTTCTCTGGTGACGCGGCGTCGGTGGAGTTGAAGACGCCCGGCCTCTCCGCGCGCGCCTATCCCCTCTCGGCGCCCGAACGCGTCGTCGTCGAGATCACCCGCTCCTCCGGCCCCGCCGGTTCCGCGGCGCCGCTGCCCTCCGCCGAAGTCCTGCCGGTCGTCGCGATCGACCCCGGACACGGCGGCGGGGAAACGGGCGCGATCGGCGCGGGGGGATTGCAGGAGAAGCAGAGCACGCTCGACATCGCGAAGAAGCTCGCGGCGACGCTGCCGCGACTCGTGAGCTGCCGGGTCGTCCTGACCCGGGAGGCCGACGCCGTCGTGTCGCTCGACGACCGGACTTCGGTGGCGAATCACGAGAAAGCGGATCTCTTTCTCTCGATCCACGCCAACTCCTCCCGCGCCCCGGGAGCGCACGGCTCGGAGACCTACTACCTGTCGCTCGAGGCGTCGGACAAGCTCGCCTCCGAAGTCGCGAGCCGCGAGAACGAAGCGCCGGCCGTCCCGACCGCGGCACCGGCGGCGGGATCCTCGACCGATCCGGGCCTCGACTTCGTGCTGTGGGACCTCGCGCAGAGCGCGCACTTGAAGGAGTCGAGCGAGCTCGCCGAGACGATCCAGGAAGAGCTGAACGTCGTTTCCGGCACCCAGAACCGCGGCATCAAACAGGCGCCGTTCAAGGTCCTCGTGGGAGCGACGATGCCCGCGGTTCTGATCGAGACGGCGTTCATCTCGAACCCCGACGAGGAGAAGAAGCTCGCCTCCCCTGAGTTTCAGCAGAGCGTCGCGGACGCGATCGCGCGCGCGGTCGCGCGGTTCTTCGAGCGGCGCCGCCCCGCAGCCGCCCGCGCCCCCGTCGTGACACCCGCGCCGGCCCCGGCTCCGCGATGACCCGGCGGGCGGCCGCCCTGATCCTGGGCAGCCTCGCGCTGGCGGTCCTCGGCCTGCTCCTCTGGACGCGCGGCGGTCCCGCACTCTCCGGACCTCGGCGCCCGCGGCTCTTCCTGCGGGTCACGCCGGCGACTCCCGCTCCCGCGACTCCTGGCGCACCTCCGACGACGCCGGTCGAGACCGTGCGCCTGACGCTCTTCTTCCCGGACCGGGAGGACGGGAAGTTGAAGCCCGAAGAGCGCGACATCGCCAAGCCGGTCGGCGCGGGCGGAGCGCTCAAGGCGATCTTTTCCGAGCTTCAGCGCGGCCCGACCCGGCCGGACCTCGCCCCGCCGCTGCCCGCGAAGATCCAGTTGCGCAACGCGTTTCTGCTTCCGGAAGGAGAGGTGGTCCTCGACCTCGCCGTCGACGCGGGACTCTCGTTCGGATCGGACGAGGAGCTGACGATCGTCGCCTCCCTCGTCGATACGGTGCTTCAGAACGTCGCGGAGACCCGGAGCGTGCGCATCCTCGTCAACGGCGAGCCGGCCGAAAGCCTCGGCGGGCACGTGGATCTGACGCGGCACCTGCTGTACCTGCGCGGGGAGCTGGCGTCTTAGCGGCGCCGGGCAAGTCTCGATGCGCCGCCGTCAAGGTCATCCTGCCCGGCGCCGGAAGAGAGTTTTCAAGACATTCCGGCGAGGTGAGAGACGAGGGAAGACCGGCTGCGGCGATAATCCAGGCCGTCAGGAGGCCCGACTGCATGTCCCGTTCAGCTCCCCGCCCCGACGGCCGCAAGGCGTCCGAGACGCGGCCGTTGACGATCGAGACGGGGACTGCCCGATGGGCCGAGGGCTCCGCCCTGATCTCGCTCGGACACACGCGAGTCCTCTGCACCGCATCGATCGAAGATCGCGTCCCCCCTTTCCTGAAAGGGAGCGGCAGCGGCTGGGTCACCGCGGAATACGGCATGCTCCCCCGTTCGACGCATACCCGCACCGCCCGGGAGGCGGCGTCGGGACGTCAGGGTGGACGCACTCAGGAGATCCAGCGGCTGATCGGTCGGGCGCTGCGGAGCGTCGTCGAGCTGCGCGGGCTCGGTGAGCGCACGATCACGATCGACTGCGACGTTCTCCAGGCCGACGGCGGGACCCGCTGCGCGGCGATCACCGGCGGGTGTGTGGCGCTCGCGATCGCGCTCGCCCGGTTGACGCGGGACCGGACGATCCCTCACTGGCCGCTGCGCGAGACGGTGGCGGCGATCTCCGTCGGCGTCTGCGCGGGACAGCCGGTCCTCGACCTCGCCTACGAGGAGGACTCGGAGGCCGACGTGGACGCCAACGTCGTGACGACCGCGTCCGGCCTCTTCGTCGAGATCCAGGGGACCGCCGAGCGCCGTCCCTTCTCCGAGGAGCAGCTGGCCGAGCTGCTCGGGCTCGCGCGCCGCGGCTTGAAGAAGCTCGCCGAAGCGCAGGAGTCGGCTCTGGCGTCGCACCTCTCGGGCATCGACCGGGAAGGCGGCGCGACCCGGTGGAAGGCGTGAAGGACGCGCCGAACGGGCCGGGACCCGCGGCCGCCGCTTCCGCGGAAGCCCCCGCCGAGCTCGAAGCGACGCCGGCCGTCACTCCCGCCTCGCCCGCTTCGCCGGACGCGGTGAGCGAAAACGCGCCGGGAAGCGCTCCGCCGATCGGCGAGGCCCCGCCTGCCCCTCCGAAGCCGAAGCGTCCCCGCCGTCGCCGCCGCGAAGCCGCGCTTCCGACCCGTTTTCAGACGGGGAAACCGGGAGCGCGCCCAGGCCTCGAACTCGCCGAGCTCGCGGCCATGCCCCGGTGGAAGGAGCCGGCGCCCGTCCAGGTCATCGACTACGGGCCGGACCGGGTCGAGCAGCGGACGATCACCGATTTCGACGCGTTCGTCTCGGCGCGGCGCGCCGACTGGGTCGCGGTGCGATGGATCAACGTGGACGGGCTCGATCCCGCGGTCATCCGGGCGCTCGCGCTCAAGTACGGCATTCACCCGCTCGCGATCGAATCCCTGATGACGACGAACCAGCGGCCGAAGCTCGAGACCTGGGAGAGGGAGGGCGACCGGGAGCCGAGCCTGTTTCTGGTCGTGCGAATGATCCAGCGCTTCGAGGAGCAGCTCCAGAGCGAGCAGATCAGCATCTTCGTCAACCAGAACACCATTCTCACGTTTCAGGAACAGCCGGGCGACATCTGGGACCCCATCCGCAAGCGCATCGCCGTCGCGGGATCGCGGATGCGCCAGCTCGACGCGAGCTATCTGCTGTACGCGCTGCTCGACGCGATCGTGGATCACTGCTTCCCCGTTCTCGAGTACTACGGTGACCGCCTCGAGGAGCTCGAGGACGAGGTGATCGAGCGGCCGGCTACGAAGGTCGTCCAGCAGATCCACCAGTTGAAGCGGGATCTGCTCCTCCTGCGCCGGGCGCTCTGGCCGATGCGCGAGGTCATCAACGGACTCCAGCGGGAGCCGCACGAGTGCGTCCGCGAGACGACGCGCTACTACTTGCGGGACGTCTACGACCACGCCGTCCAGATCATGGACATCGTCGAGACGTATCGCGAGGTCGCGGCGAGCTTGACGGAGAACTACATGACTTCGATGAGCAACCGCCTGGCGGAGGTCATGAAAGTGCTGACGATCATCGGCACCATCTTCATTCCATTGACCTTCCTGGCCGGCGTCTACGGTATGAACATGCCGATTCCCGAGAACTCCAAGGAATGGGCCTACCCGGTGTTCTGGATCATCTGCCTGGTGCTTTCGGGCGGGATGCTCTACTGGTTCCGCAAGCGGGGCTGGATCTAAGGACCCCTCGCCGCCCCGATATAATCGCCCCCCCGCGGACGCCCCGCGGCGAGAAAGGCTGGGGGTGCCCATGAAACGCATCGGAGTTCTCTACGGTCAGGAGCGGTCCTTCCCGCTCGCCCTCGTCGACCGCATCAATTCCGCGGGCATTTCCGGGATCGCCGCCGAGCCGGTGCAGGTCGGAGGAATCGCCCTCGTAACGCCCCGGAAGTACGACCTGGTTCTCGATCGGATCAGCCAGGACATCCCCTTCTACCGCGCCGCGTTGAAGAAAATGGTCGCCGACGGCACGATCGTCGTGAACAACCCCTTCTGGTGGTCGGCCGACGACAAGTTCTTCAACAACGTGCTGGCGAGCCGCATCGGAGTCGCGGTGCCGAAGACCGTGATCCTCCCGTCCAACCAGCATCCGCCGGACACGACCTCCGAGTCGATGTCGAACCTGATCTTTCCGCTCGATTGGGACGAGATCTTCGCGCACATCGGCTTCCCCGCCTTCTTCAAGCCCTACTCCGGCGGCGGCTGGAAGAGCGTTTATCGCGTGACGAACCCGGACGAGTTCTTCGCTGCGTACCGCGACTCGGGCCAGCACGTCATGACGCTCCAGGAAGAGATCGTCTTCGACGAGTACTTCCGCTGCTACGCGATCGGGCGGAAGCACTTCCACATCATGCGCTACGACCCGCGGCGGCCGCACCACGAGCGCTACGTGAAGAGCCCCGAGCCGATCGCGCCCGCTCTCTACGAGCGGCTGCGCGGAGACTGCCAGAAGCTGACCGAGGCGCTCGGGTACGACTTCGACACGCTCGAGTTCGCGGTTCGCGACGGAATCCCCTATGCGATCGACTTCCTGAATCCCGCTCCCGACGCGGACCCTCGCTCGGTCGGCGAGGAGAATTTCCGCTGGGTGCTCGAGCACACGGCCGCGTGGCTCGTCGAGCGCGTGCAGGAAGGCGTCGAGCCGACGGCGCGCTACCACTGGCAGGAGTTCCTGGCCGGCGGAGGCAAGCGTCCGAAGGCGCCGGCGTCCCGACCGGCCGCGCCCGGCGCGTCGCCGCGGCGTCCCCGGCCGCGCGCCGGAGCCTGACGGGTCCGCGAATGACCGAGCGTCCCGCCTTCACCCTCGGGGTGGAGGAGGAGTTCCAGATCATCGACCCGACGACGCGGGAGCTCCGCTCCCACGTCCAGGAGATCCTCGAAGAGGGCCGCCGGGTGCTCAAGGAGCGGGTCAAGCCCGAGATGCACCAGTCGGTCATCGAGCTCGGCACCGGCATCTGCCGGGACGTCCAGGAGGTCCGGCGGGACGTGGGCGAGATGCGGACCGAGGTCATCCGCGCCGCCGAACGGAGCGGCACGCGCGTGGCCGCGGCCGGCACGCACCCGTTCTCGAACTGGGCGGACCAGAAGATCTTCCCGGACCCGCGCTACGACCAGGTCGTCGAGGAGATGCAGCTTCTCGCGCGGGCGAACCTGATCTTCGGCCTGCACGTGCACGTCGGGATCGCCGACCGGGCCCTGGCGCTCCAGATCATGAACGAGGCGCTCTATTTCCTTCCGCACGTGCTCGCGCTCTCGACGAACTCTCCCTTCTGGCTCGGCCGCAACAGTGGGCTGAAGAGCTTCCGGACCAAGGTCTTCGACCGTTTCCCGCGCACCTCGATTCCCGAGTACTTCGACTCGCCCGCCGAGTTCGACGAGTTCGTCCGGATCCTGGTCAAGACCCGGAGCATCGACAACGGCAAGAAGATCTGGTGGGACGTCCGCCCGCACCCCTTCTTCGAGACGATCGAATTCCGGGTGTGCGACATCCCCATGCGACTCGACGAGACCGTTGCGATCGCGGCGCTCCTCCAGGCGATCTGCGTGAAGCTCTACAAGCTGCGTTCCCAGAACCTGGGCTGGCGGCGCTACCGCCGAGCGTACATCCTCGAGAACAAGTGGCGCGCTTCGCGCTACGGGATCGAAGGGAAGTTGATCGATTTCGGCAAGGAAATTGAGGTGCCCTTCCGCGATCTGGCCGCCGAGATGCTCGAGTTCGTGGACGACGTCGTGGACGAGCTCGGGTCGCGCCAGGAGGTTTTCGGCGGCGTCGGCTGGATTCTCGAGAACGGGACGGGCGCGGATCGGCAGCTCGCCGTTTACAATGCTTCGGGCGGAGACCTCAAGAAAGTGGTGGATTACATCTGCGAGGAGACCTCGCAGGGGCTTCCCGCCGAAACGACGCTTCGCGCCGCGGAATCGAACCCCCGTTAGACGGGCGCCGGCCCGCGCGAAGGAGAGGATGACGAGCTTGCCGGAAACGTACGCCGAAGAACTGATCCCGGGCGCCCGAAACGCCGTCCGAACCTGCCTGCGTGTCCAGCCCGGGGAGCGGGTTGCGCTGATCACCGACCGCGAGACCGCCGAAATCGCCGCGAGCCTCGCCGGCGAGATCCGGGAGGCCGGGGCGCTCTCCGAAGTCTGCATCATGGAGGACTTCGGTCTGCGCCCGATGCTCGACCTGCCCGAGGGGATCCGCTCGGCCCTCGAGCAAGCCGACGTCTCGATCTACGCGGGCCAGCCGAAGACCGGCGAGCTCGCGTTCCGGCGCGCGATGACCGCCGTCGTGGATCGCCGCCGGATCCGCCACGCCCACATGGTCTCGATTTCCCGGCGCATCATGTGCGAGGCGATGCGCGCCGACTTCAACGAGGTGGACGCCCTCTCGCAGCGTGTGCGCGACTGCGCCGCGCGAGCCCGCCGGATCACGGCGAAGTCGCCGGCCGGCTCAGATCTCGTCGCCACGTTCGATCCCGAGATCAAGTGGCTGAAGACCTCCGGGATCATCTCGACACAGAAGTGGGGGAATCTCCCGGGAGGCGAGGTCCTGACGGCCCCCGCCCGCGTGGACGGCGTCTACGTCGCGGACGGCGTCGTCGGCGACTACCTCTGCGCGCGCTATGGGGACCTGAGGAACAATCCGTTGACGATCCGGATCGAGAACAGCCGGATCGCCGGGCTCGAGTGCGAGCGCGCGGACCTGGTCGAGGAGTTCCGCGCCTACACACGTAGCGACGAGAATTCCGACCGGGTGGGCGAGTTCGCGATCGGAACGAACACGGCCGTCCACCACGTCATCGGGAACATCCTCCAGGACGAGAAGCTCCCGACACTTCACCTCGCGTTCGGACACCCGTACTCCGAGCACACCGGCGCTAAATGGTCGAGCACGACGCACATCGACGTCGTGGGCCGCCGCTTCGACATCTGGTTCGACGAGACCCAGGTGATGGCGGCGGGAAAGTTTCTGATCTGAATCGGGAGATCGGATCGGCGGGATAGCGCGCCGTCGTTTCGCGGGCCGGCTCGACACCCGCCCGTCCCCTCGACGGGCCCGGCGCCCGCGCGAGAAGATGGCTTTCCATGGCGCTGCCCGTCGAGAATTTCTCGGTCGAATTCGTCTTCCTCTGCTGGGCCGTCTGGCTTCTCTTCTGGATCATCAGCGCGTTCTTCGTGAAGCGTACGGTCGAAAGACGGTTCGGCTCGTGGCGAACCCTCATCGTCCTCGGCGGTATCGGCCTCGTCCTCGTCCTGCGGCGAACGACCGGGAGCCCTTCCCCGGCGCCCCCCTGGTCCCGGAC
>JBKPSZ010000252.1:0-3810 GCA_046735265.1 Acidobacteriota bacterium
GGCCGCGGCCGCGCCCGACGCGACGCCCGCGGGCCGCGATTCCGCGCTGGAGCTCGCCGCGGCCGCGCAGCTCGACCTCGGGAAAACCGCCGATTCCCGCAAGACGATCGAATCGCTGATCTCGACGACCCGGGACCCGGACTGCCGCGAGCGCGCGGAGATCTTCCGCGCTCAACTCCCGCTCGCGGAAGGAAAGCCGGACGAGGCGCTTCGCCTCTTCACGGCCTTTCGCAAGGCGCACCCCCAGTCGAAGTACGCGGCCGGGGTGGATCAGGTGATCCAGAGACTCGAAGCCGCGGGAAAGACGAAATGAAGAGACGGCACGCTCTCCTTTTCGCCTGCCTCGGAACCCTCGCCGCCGCGGTCGCCTTCGCCGCGCCGTCCGCGCCGCCTCTTCTCACCGTCGAGGCGCGAGTCGAGGCGAAGTCGTCCGGGGCGGGAACCCTGAGAATCCAGGCGACCCTCGCCTCGGGGTGGCACGTCAACAGCCATCGACCCTCCGAGGACTACCTGATCCCGACATCCGTGAAGCTCGAGCCTTCCGAAGGCGCGACGTTCGGCGAGCCCGTCTATCCCCAGGGAGTCGAGCGCAAGTTCGCGTTCTCCGAGAAGCCTCTCTCCGTCTACGAGGAGCGCTTCTCGATCGAGGTGCCGGTCTCCTGGACGGGCGGAGCGTCCCCCGCGGTCGCCGGGAGCGTCGAGTACCAGGCCTGCAACGACCGCCAGTGCAACCCGCCGGCTTCCGTCGGCTTCCGGACGGGACCGTCCGAGCCCGCCGCGTCGGCCGCGTTGCCCGGAGGAGCGGTCGCGCTCTCGAGCGCGCCCGGCGGCGACTCGCGAGCTTCGGCGCCCCCGCCCCCGTCGCCGCCTGCGGGAGCGGCCGGCGACTTCGGAGCGCTGCTCGAGCGCCGCGGCCTCGTCGGAGCGCTCCTGATCGTCTTCGGCTGGGGGCTCCTCCTGAATCTGACCCCCTGCGTCTATCCCGTGATTCCGCTGACGGTGTCGTTCTTCGGCGGGCAGGCCTCGGGCCGTCCGCGCCGCGCGTTCGCGCTGGCGGGTCTCTACGTCCTCGGGATGGCGACGATGTACGCGGGCCTGGGCGTCGCCGCCGCCCTCTCGGGAAAGCTCTTCGGATCCGCCCTGCAGTCGCCGTGGGTGCTCGCCGGAGTCGCAGCGGTGCTCGTGGCCCTCGCGCTCTCGATGTTCGGGTTCTTCGAGATCCGAATGCCCGTCTCGTGGATGCAGAAGGCCGGGGCGCGCGCGGGCGCCGCGGGCGCCTACGCGATGGGACTCCTCGTCGGGGTCGTGGCGGCCCCGTGCATCGGCCCCGTCGTCCTGGGCCTGCTCGCGTTCGTAGCTGCGCGCCAAGACGCCGCCTTCGGCCTTCTCGTCTTCTTCGTCCTCTCGCTCGGGCTGGGGCTTCCCTACCTCTTCCTGGGCGCCTTCTCCGGCAGCCTCGCGAAACTGCCGCGCGCGGGGGAGTGGATGGAGGGAGTCAAGAAGATCTTCGGCTGGGTGCTCCTCGCGATGGCGGCCTGGTTCCTGCGCACGGTTCTGCCGGCCCCGCTCGGCAAGTGGCTCCTGCCCGCCGTCCTCGCCGTCGGGGCCGTCGCGTTGCTGCTCCAGCGCGGGGCGGGCCTCGCGCGCGCGGTGCGTCTCTCGGCGGCCGTGTTGCTGATCGGGGCCGCGGCTTTCTTCCTGCCGCGCCGGATTTCCGCCGCGGGCGCCCCCGCCTGGCGGCCTTACGCCGCCGAAGCGGTCGCGAAGTCGGGCCGTCCGGCGATCGTGGAGTTCTCCGCAACCTGGTGCATCCCGTGCCTCGAGCTCGAAGAGAAAACCTTCTCGGATCCGCGAGTTCGCGACTCGCTCGCGCGCCGCGAGCTCTGGAAGGCCGACATGACGCGGACGGCCGCCCCGGAGGTCGTCGCGGTCGCCGAGAAGCATCGCATCCTCGGAGTCCCGACCGTGATCTTCCTCGACGCCTCGGGCAGGGAGCAGGAGGAGCTCCGCCTCGTCGGATTCGAGGGCCCGGATCAGTTCCTGGACAGGCTCGAAAGAGCGCGCTAGCGGGACGCTAGCCCGGAAGCCTTCCGAGCTTCCTCAGCGCCTCCTTGGCGGCCTTGCGCTGCGCCTCGCGCTTGGAGGACCCCTTTCCGAGAGCGAAAGAGTCCCCGTCCCAGTAGACCTCGACGACGAACGACTTCTCGTGGTCCGGCCCGTACTCGTCCACGACGCGATATTCCGGCAGCGGCAGTCCGAGGCTCTGGGCGGTCTCCTGGAGCGCCGTCTTGTAGTCGTGAAACGAGAGGTCGCCGACGTCGATCCCCGCGACGTCGGGGGTGAAGACGCGGCGGACGAGGCCCTCCGCGGCGGGAAGCCCGCCGTCCAGATAGACCGCGGCGACGATCGCTTCGAACGCGTCCGCGAGAAGCGAGAGCTTGTCCGAGCCCCCGGAGCGCGCCTCGCCGGCTCCCATCCGAAGGTAACGGCCGAGCCCGAGGTCTCGCGCTTTCGTCGCGAGGGTGGTCGCCGAAACGAGATGGGCCTTGATCTTAGACAGCGCCCCTTCCTGGAGATTCGGAAACACCCGGTAGATCAGGTCCCCGATCAGGAACCCGAGGACGGTGTCCCCCAGGAACTCGAGCCGCTCGTTGTTCGGCGACCGGAGATCCCGCTGCTCGTTGGAGAACGAGCGGTGCGTCAGAGCCCGCTCGAGGAGCGTCGCGTCCCGGAACACGTGGCCGATCCGCTCGGACAATCCTTCCGGCGTTTCGGCTGGCGCGGTGCTCAAGAGCTCCTCTCCTTACTGGTGCCGGAGGCCGGAGTCGAACCGGCACGGGCCTTTCGGCCCTCGGGATTTTAAGTCCCGTGCGTCTACCCGTTTCCGCCACTCCGGCAGAGCTGGGTCCCCTTCATACCGTTCCCGGACCTTACGAATTCGGCACGGCCCTCCCGTCGAGTTCGGGCGGCGTGGAGGCGACGGGCGGATTCGAACCGCCGAATAAAGGTTTTGCAGACCTCTCCCTTAACCACTTGGGTACGTCGCCCTCGAAAACCGCGCCATTTTAGCCCAGGCCGCCTGCTTCAGCGGCGCGGGCCTTCGGCGCCGCGGACCCCGCGCGCGCCTCGCGGAGGGGCGGGCGGCGCGGCCGCCGGGACGGTGGCGTAGCTCCGCATGAGGCCGGTCACGACACCCTGCACCGTGACGTCCCGCGCGTCGTAGGTGAGCGGCTTCATCGCGGCGTTGGCGGGCTGAAGCCGCACGCGGGCTCCCTCTCCGTAGAAGCGCTTGAGCGTGGCTTCTCCCCGGACCAGGGCCACGACGGTCTGGCCGTTCTGGGCCTGGTTCCGCCGGGACACGATCACGTAGTCGCCGTCGCGGATTCCGTCGTCGATCATCGAGTCGCCTCGAACTCGCAGGACGAAGTGATCCCCCTTCCCGAGCAGCGAAGCGGGGACCTCGATCGCCTCCTCGTCGGGAAAGGGCTCGATGGGTCGGCCTGCGGCGACGAGCCCCAGAAGGGCGACCGGACGCGAGGAGGCCTGGGCTTGCGACGGGGAGATGCCCCGGCTGCGGTTCCACTCCCGCGAGAGGGCCCCCTTCTCCTCGAGACGCTTCAGATGCTTCTGGACGGTCCCGAAAGAGGAGAGGCCGAAGCGTTCGAGGATCTCGCGCTGGGTGGGTGAGATACCCTGCTCGGCTCGATAGGAGCGAATGTAATCCAGAATTTCCTTTTGTCGTTTGGTCAGATTCATTTTTTACCTGACGAAATTCGGATAAAGACGCTCATTTCTTGTAAGAGGTTAGGC
>JBKPSZ010000253.1:0-16314 GCA_046735265.1 Acidobacteriota bacterium
GCGTCCCCGGCGGCGCCGCCGCCGGCGCCGGCCCCTCCGGCGGTCCCGCTGACCGCGGCGGCAACACCCGTCTCCGCGTCTTCGGCGGCGGCTCCGGGCGCCGAGCGTCAACCGCTCCGCGGAGCGCCGCTCCGGGTGGCGGAGAACATGGAAGCGTCTCTCGCGGTCCCGACCGCGACGTCTCAGCGGAAGATCCCGGTCAAGCTCGTGGACGAGAACCGGCGCGTCGTCAACGACGACCGCACCGCCAACGAGCTGTCGAAGATCTCCTTCACGCACCTGATCGGCTGGGCGGTCATCCGGGCGCTCGAGGCGTTCCCGCGCTTAAACGACGCCTTCGACTCCTCTTCGGGAACGCCGACGCGCGTGCGCCGGGATTCGATCGCCTTCGGCCTCGCGGTGGACGTCGCGAAGTCGGACGGCTCGAGGTCGCTCCTCGTCCCCAACGTCAAAGGGGTCGAGAAGATGACGTTCGCCGAGTTCGTGGCGGCGGCGGACGACGTCGTCCAACGCGCGCGCCGGGGGAAGCTCCAGGTCTCGGATTTCGAAGGGACGACCGTCTCACTGACCAACCCCGGCACGCTCGGCACGACCGCCTCGGTCCCGCGTCTGATGCCGGGCCAGGGCCTGATCGTGGCGACCGGGGCGATCGAGTACCCCGCGGAGTTCGCGGCGATGTCTCCCGCCACGCTGTCGAGTCTCGCGGTCAGCAAAGTCGTGACGGTGACGTCCACGTACGATCACCGGATCATCCAGGGCGCCGAGTCGGGGCTCTTCCTCGCGCGCGTCGAGGAGCTCCTGCTCGGCAAGCACGAGTTCTACGAGGGGGTCTTCGCGGATCTCGGGGTGCGGTACAAGCCGCTCCACTGGGCCGTGGACGCGGGGACGGGCGACGGGCGGACGCGAGAGATCGCGAAGCAGGCTCAGGTGCTCGCCTTGATCAACTCCTATCGCGTGCGCGGGCACCTGATCGCGGACATCGATCCGCTCCGCATCCGTCCGCTTGCGAGCCATCCGGAGCTCGAGCTCGAGACGCACGGCCTGACGATCTGGGACCTGGACCGCGAGTTCTGGACGGGACACCTCGCCGGCGGCGACTACATGCCGCTGCGCGACATCATCGCCGTGATGCACCGCGTCTATTGCGGACGCGTCGGCACCGAGTATCGCCACATCTCGAGTCCGGAGGAGAAGGAGTGGATCCGCCGCCGGATCGGAGCGGTCCCCGAGCCCCTTCCCGCCGGCGTGCGCCGTCGGATCCTGGAGAAGCTGATCGCCGCCGAGACCTTCGAGCGCTTTCTCGGCACGAAGTTCCTCGGGCAGCGCCGCTACTCGGTCGAAGGTTGCGAGACGGCCATCCCTCTGCTCGACCGCCTGGTCGAGGGCGCGGCGGAGCGCGGGGTCGAGGAGATCGTCCTCGGCATGTCGCACCGGGGGCGTCTCAACATCATGGCCAACGTCGTCGGAAGCCCGGCCGAGCGGATCTTCGCGGGCTTCGAGGGAACGGTGCACCCCGACTTTCCGGCCGACGAAGGGGACGTCAAATACCACCAGGGCGCGCACACCGAGCGCGAGACCGGCTCGGGCGTCATCCGGATCGACGTCCCGTCGAACCCGTCGCATCTGGAGGCGGTGGATCCCGTCGTCGAGGGCATGGCGCGGGCGAAGCAGGAGCGGCTGGGTCGCGGTCCGGAAACCTGGGACCGGGTCCTTCCGGTTCTGCTCCACGGCGACGCGGCCTTCGCCGGGCAGGGGATGGTCGTGGAAACTCTGAACCTCTCCCAGCTCTCGGGCTATCGCACCGGCGGAACGATCCACATCGTCATCAACAACCAGATCGGTTTCACGACGCCGCCGTCCGCCGGCCGCTCTTCCGAGTACTCGACCGACGCGGCCAAGATCATCCAGGTCCCGATCTTCCACATCAACGCCGACGACCCCGAGGCCGCCGAGCGTGTGCTCCAGATCGCGCTCGACTACCGAAAGACGTTCCACAAGGACGTCGTCCTCGATCTCATCGGCTTCCGGCGGCACGGGCACAACGAGGGGGACGAGCCCACCTATACGCAGCCGGTGATGTACAAGAAGATCGCGGAGCACCCGGGCGTCCGAACGCTCTACGCCCGCCGCCTGATTCACGAGGGGGTGCTCTCCGCGGAGGAGGCCGAGGCACTCGAGTCGCGCCAGGTCGCGCTCTACGAGCAGGCGCTCGCCGCGGCTCAGCAGGCCGCGCGCCGATCCGGGCCCCCGGCCGCCGCCGTTCCGCGTTCCCCCGCGCATCCGGTCGAGATCGAGACCGGAGTTTCGCGCGAGACGCTCGCCCGCATCGGCCGCGTCCTGACCACGGTCCCCGCCGGGTTCCGCTTGAACCCGAAGATGGTCCAGCAGCTCACGCGGCGGTCCCGCATGACCGAGGGCGCGATCCCGCTCGACTGGGGGACCGCGGAAGCGCTCGCCTTCGGATCGCTCCTGCTCGAAGGCAACGGCGTGCGGATCTCCGGCCAGGACTCGAGCCGCGGCACTTTCTCGCAGCGGCACGTCGTCTTCCACGACGCGGTGACGGGAGAGAAGTGGACGCCCCTCTCGACTCTCGATCCGAAGCAGGCCTCGTTCGCCGCCTGCGACAGCCCGCTCTCCGAGGCCGGCGTGCTCGGGTTCGAGTACGGATACAGTGTCGAGTCCCCTTCGACGCTCGTCCTTTGGGAGGCGCAGTTCGGCGACTTCGCCAACGGCGCTCAGGTGATCATCGACCAGTTCGTCGCGTCGGCCGAGGACAAGTGGCGGGAGACCTCGGGCCTCGGGATGCTCCTGCCGCACGGCTCGGAGGGGCAGGGGCCCGAGCACTCGAGCGCCCGCATCGAGCGCTACCTCCAGCTCTGCGCCGACGGGAACCTCCGGATTGCCAACGCCACGACCCCGGCGCAGTACTTCCACGTCCTGCGGCGCCAGATGCGGCAGGAGCCGGCCCGCCCGCTCGTGCTGTTCACGCCGAAGAGCCTCCTCCGCCTGCCCGCCGCGGCGTCGCCGCTGGAGGATCTGACGCACGGCGGATTCCAGGCGTGTCTCGACGACCCGGAGGCCGGGCAGCGGCGCGGCGCGGATCGCCTGCTCCTCTGCAGCGGCAAGGTGTATTACGACCTGCGCGCTGAGCGGGAGAAGAGGGGCGATCGCCGCACGGCCCTCGTCCGGATCGAGCAGCTCTATCCCTTCCCGTCGGAGTCGCTCTCGGCGCTCCTCTCGGCGTACCCCGGTTTCCGCGACCTTCTCTGGGTTCAGGAAGAGCCGAGGAACATGGGAGCCTGGTCTTTCATCCAGCCGCTGGTGGAAGAGATCCGGCCCGGCTTACCGCTTCGCTACGTCGGCCGAGTCGGCTCGGCCTCTCCGGCCACGGGCAACGCCTCGGTCCACAAGAAGGAGCTCGAAACCCTGCTCTCCGAGGCGTTCGCGCAATAGCCGCGCGCCGGAGCCGCGGGAACCGAAAGGGGGTCGCCGCCATGCCGAAACGCGTCGCCGTCCTCGTCGCGCTCGCCGCCCTCGTCCGGCTGTCGTCGGCGGGACGGGCCGAGCCCTCCGCCGACTCCCCGAAGACGGTCACCTGTTCCTTCAGCAACCCCGCCTATTCCGGCTGGTGCAAGCAGAATGCGCCGATCCCGAAGGACGCCACCGGCGACCAGGTCTGTCAGGACATCCTGCGTTGCCTGAACGACACGCAGTGCAGCGGGACCTATTGCAACGCCACGACGCTGCGCGGCGGGTGGAAGCTCGAGTCCGTGGACGCCGGGAAGAAATCGCCGTAGGAGGAAGCTCCCATGAAGAAGACGCTGCTCGTTCTCCTGACGTTCGCTTCGGCGCTGGTGCTCGCGCAGTCCGGCGCTCCGCCGTCGCCGAAGACCCCCAGCTACGCGATGGAGGTGAAGATCTCTCCTTTGCCGGGGGCCGCGGGCCAGTACGTCGGCGAAGCGACGGTCCAGGATCTCTCGACGGGACAGACCGTCTTCTCGCCCCGCGTTCAGGTCCGGGCGGGACGATCGGAAATCGCGTCGAACGAGGCCGGGAAGGGAAAGCTCGACTACACGCTTTCGGTCTCGGTCGAAGGAGAAGGAAAGCAGGCGAACTTCCAGCTCGAAGTCCACGACGGGGAGACCCTGCTCGCCTCGGGAAAGGCGGCGGTCAAGCTCCGCTGATACCGGGAAAGCGCGCCTGAGTTCTTCGATCGATCGCCGCGGTCTCTTCCGCGCCGGCGCCGCGGCCGTAGCCGCGCGTCTCGCCAGAGGCGCTGCGCGAGGCGCTCCCGCGCCCGTGCGCCCCGGAACCGAGGTCAAGACCGGCGGGATCCGCCTGATCCCGGTCGACGGCAAGTACCGCGTCTGGACGAAGAAGGTGGGATCGGGAAAGATCAAGCTCCTCACCCTCCACGGGGGACCCGGCTGCACGCACGAGTACTTCGAGTGCTTCGAGGACTTCCTGCCGCAGCAGGGCGTCGAGTTCTACTACTACGACCAGCTCGGCTCCTACTACTCGGACCAGCCGAAGGACCCGAATCTCTGGAGGATCGAGCGGTTCCGGGAGGAGGTCGAGCAGGTTCGCCGGGGGCTCGGCCTCGAGGGCTTCTACCTTCTCGGCCACTCGTGGGGCGGGATGCTCGGCATCGACTACGTCCTGAAGTACCCGCAGCACGTCAAAGGCTTCATCCTCTCCAACATGACGGCGTCGATCGGTTCCTACGTGGAGTACGTCGGCAAGCTCCGCGCGGCGCTGCCGCGGGAGGTCCTCTCGGTTCTCGAGCGCTACGAGTCGAAAGGGGAGTACGAGGCGCCGGAATACGAAGAAGCGATGTTCGGCCACGTCTACAGCCGGCACATCTGCCGGCTCGATCCGTGGCCCGATCCGGTCGTGCGCACGTTCCGGCACCTGGCGAAGCCGGTCTACAACACCATGCAGGGGCCGAACGAGTTCGTCGTGACCGGGACCTTCAAGAACTGGGACCGCTGGAAGGATCTGCCGAAGATCTCCGTCCCCACGCTCGTCATCGGCGCGCGCTACGACGAGATGAGCCTGGAGGACATCCGCCGCGAGGGCGCGCTCGTTCCGAAGTCGCGCGTCTGGATCTGCGAGAACGGCAGCCACCTGGCGATGTACGACGACCAGGCGTCCTATTTTCGCGGGCTCGTCACCTTCCTCCAGGACGTTGAAGCGGGGCGGTTTCGCGGCCAGAAGGCGTGAAGCGCGGGGCGTCCGGAGGTCCGGCGTCGCCCGATCCGCCCTGGTCGCGGCGCGTGCCGGGCGGCGTGGAGCTTCGCGTCAAGGTCGTTCCCGGCGCCTCGCGTCCCGGGATCGCGGGAACGCTCGGCGATCGCCTGAAGCTGCGCGTCGCGGAGCCGGCCGAAGACGGTCGCGCGAATCGCGCCGTCGAAAAGCTCCTGCGAGAATGGCTCGGCGCGACCTCGGCCGAGATCGTGTCGGGGCACGGCGCGCCGACGAAGACGGTCCGGATCGCGGGGAACGTCGCGATCCCCGCCGTGCACCTGCCCGACGGCGGTATCAGCGCTTCTTCGGACGCAGCGCCTCGAACGCCGTCTCGAGCGTCGCCCTCGGGATCCTCCGGTAGTCGGAGAACTCGCCCGCGCCCGCCAGCCACTCGGCGCCGTCCATCGTGACGACGTCTCCGGTCTGAAAGGGACA
Organism: Acidobacteriota bacterium; assembly: GCA_046735265.1. GTDB lineage: Bacteria > Acidobacteriota > Thermoanaerobaculia > UBA5066 > Gp7-AA6 > DATBFU01. The sequence goes on from JBKPSZ010000253.1 coordinate 5,683, forward strand.
GAGGTCGGAGAGGAGGAAGGTCGCCAGGTTCGCGATCTCCTCGGGCGTTCCGAAACGACCGAAAGGAATCCGCGCGACGGCTTTCTCTTCCGCCCCGGCGCCGGCCATCAGACGGGAGAACGCCCCGGGAGTCGGAATGGGCCCCGGCGCGATCGCATTGACGCGGATACCGGCGTACCCCCACTCGACGGCGAGCGAGCGCGTCATCGCGAGCACCCCGGCCTTCGCGCAGGCGGACGGGAGCGCGTACGCGGTGCCCGTCCAAGCATAGGTCGTCAGGATCGAGAGGATGGCCCCGGGCGCGCGGCGCTCGAGCAGGTGGCGTCCCACGGCGAGCGTGCAGTGGACCGAGCCGTGGAGCACGGTCCGGACGACCGCGTCGAATCCGTTCGGGGTCAGTTTCTCGGAGAAGGCGAGGAAATTTCCGGCGGCATTGTTGACGAGCCCGTCGAGCTTGCCGAAGCGGGAAACGGCGAACGCGACGAGCGCCGCGACTTCGTCCGGCTCGCGGACGTCCGCGGGAAAGTGCGCCGCTTCTCCTCCGGCGCTCGCCGCGGAGGCGATCTCTTTCTCGGACGCTTCGAGCCGCTCGCGCCGGCGTCCGGCGATGACGACGCGAGCGCCGCACGCCGCGAAGGCCTTCGACATCGCGAGCCCGAGTCCGGACCCGCCGCCGGTCACGAGGATCGCCTTTCCGGCGAGCGTGCGCGGCTCGAACATCGCTAACGGCTGCCGGCCGCGGCCGTGGGTCGGTCCGCACCCGATTTCAGGTAGCGGTCGAACCAGTTCGCGATCCGCCGGTCGCGGTCGTGCTGATGCTCGCGCTTCTGGATCGAGTGTCCTTCGTTCTCGAAGATGACGAGCTCCGTCGGCACGCCGAGCGTCTTCAGCGCGTGCCAGAACTCGTAGCCCTGGGGTGTGGGCACCTCCGAATCCCGGTCGCCGTGCAGGACGAGGGTGGGCGTCTTCACGTTGCGAATGACCTCGATCGGCGAGGAGCGGGCGTACACCGCGGGGTCGTCGTAGACCGAGGCGCCGAAGAAGGGGATCATCCAGCGGTCGATGCGGTTCTGTCCGTAGTAGCTGCGCCAGTCCACGATGCCCGCGCCCGCGACGGCGGCCGCGAACCGGTTCGTCTGAGTCACCGCCCACATCGTCATGTAGCCGCCGTAGCTCCAGCCGAGGATCCCGAGTCTCGCCGGATCGATCGGCGCCGCCTTCAACGCGGCGTCGACCCCCGAGAGGATGTCCGCCAGGTCGCCGTGTCCGAAGTCCTTCACGTTTCCCTGGACGAACTTCTCCCCGAAGCCATAGCTGCCGCGCGGGTTCGGGAGAAAAACGAAGTAACCGCGCGCGGGGAGCAGCCCGTTCCAGCGTTGCGGCCACGCGGGCGATGCCGCGGACGAAGGCCCGCCGTGCACCGACACCGCCATCGGATATCGCCGCGCCGGATCGAATCGGTCCGGATAGAGGAGCCACCCCTGCACGCGGAAGTCGCTCTCCCAGACGAGGCTCTCGGCCTTCCCCCAGAATCGTTTCGCGTCCGCGTTCTCCCGCGTGAGCGCCGTCCATCGGCCGATCGGTCCCGCGGCGGCCTCGGGCGCGCGCGTGAAAGATTCCCGGAGCACGGCCGAAGCGACACCGTCGCGCGCGAGGGCGAGCTCCTCGAGCGTCTCGGGACCGCGCCAGAGCGTCTCGATCCGCCGGCTCGCCGGGTCGATCTCCGCGACGCCCATCTCTCCTTCCATGTGCGCCGTCGCGAGGATCCGGCCGGAAGGGCGAAAGGCCAGCGACCGCGCGGAGGCTCTCCAGTCCGGCGTCAGGTTGCGAGGCTCACCATTCGAGAGCGGCACTTCCCAGACGTCTCCGCCGTTGGAGCCCTCGTCGCTCATCAGGCCGTGGATGACGGCGATCGTCTTCCCGTCGGGGGAGAAGCGCGGCACGGCGATCTGGAGCGGCGGCTTCCAGAGAGACCGAGCCGGGCCGCCTCCGGCCGGCACCGCGTAGAGCTCGGCGATCCAGTAGTCGTTGGTGCCGGACCCCTCCACCGCCTCCGCCGCGAAGGTCCTGCCGTCAGGAGACCAGTCGTAGTCGTACACGTAGAGGCTTTCGGGGGAGACCCGCCGAACGCGCCCGGCCGCGAGATCGAGAACGGCGATCCGCTGCTTCTCGACTTTCTCTTCGACCACTCCGGCGTCCGGCTTGTACGCCACGAGCGCGCCGGTCTCCTGCCGGGATCCCTCGACGAAGAGAAATGCGATCGATCTTCCATCCGGCGAGAAAACGGGGCGGTCGAGCTGACCGTCGAGCTCCGTCAGCCTCTTCGGCCCGCCGCCGCCCGCCGCCGGCGTCGTCCAGATCTGCAGCTGGCCGGTGTGCTCCGCGTCGGAGAGGAACGCGAGCGTTCGGCCGTCGGGCGAGAAAGCCGGGCTCCGCTCGCGCAAGGCGGCGCCCCCGCGGCCGGCCGTCACGCGGCGGGCCCGCGGCGAGGCGACCTCGGCGGTCCAGACGGCGGAGAGCGCGTCGCGTCCTTCGGGATCCCGGAGCTTCTCGACCCAGGCGACCCGGGTTCCGTCGGGAGAGATCGCGACCTCGTGGTAGTGGTGTATGCGGTCGAGCTCCTCGAGGACCGACTCGACCGGCGGAAGCGGGTCGGGCCCCGCCGCCCGGCAGAGACCGGCGACCGCCACGGAGAGGGCCGCGGCGATCCCGGCGATACGAGTGAGACGCGCCGTTCTCATGACGCGGAGTCTACGACGCGCGAGCCGGGCGGCGCGGGATCCAGCGGCGGACGGCGCGCTTGTAGCTCTCGTAGGTCTCGCCGAAGCGCTCGTCGAGACCGGGCTCCTCGATCGAGACGACGAAGAGGTGCATGGTCCCGAGCAGCACGAGCGAGAGCGCGACGATCCCGGGGGAGCGCTGGAGGAGGCCGACGCCAGCCAGGACGAGCGCCGCCCCGAGGTACATCGGATTGCGAACGTACCGGTAGGGGCCGGTGGGAACGAAGACGCGCGGCGGATCGAACGGGGCGGCCGTGCCGCGGCCCCGGACGACGAAGAACCCGACGCACGTCACGACCAGCGACGCGCCCGCCGCGAAGAGAAGGTAGCCGAGGGGAACGACGAGGGCGGGGAGAGACGGGAAGCGGACATCGAGTCGCCGCGCCTCCGCCGCGAGGTAGCCCCAGAAGAGCACGAAAACCCCCGCCCAGAGCGCCGCGCGAATCGCGATGAAGAGCGTTCGCAAAGACGCGCGATCAGGTCAGATCGATCCAGACGCTCTTGACCTGCGTGTACTCCTCGAGCGCCGAGTGTCCGCGCTCTCGGCCGAAGCCGGATTCCTTGAAGCCGCCGAAGGGGAGACCGGGATCGTAGAGGTTGTAGGCGTTGACCCAGACCGTCCCCGCTTTCAGCGCCTTGGCGGTGCGAAGCGCTTTCTTCCCGTCCCGGGTCCAGACGGCGGCGGCGAGGCCGTAGATCGTCGAGTTTCCGACGGCGACCGCCTCCGCCTCGTTTCGAAACGTGAGCGCCGCGAGAACCGGCCCGAAGATCTCCTCGCGCGCGATCGTCATGGACGGGGAGACGCCGTCGAAGACCGTCGCTTCGAAGAACGCGCCTTTCCCGCCGATCGAGACCGGGTTGCCGCCGGCGACGAGGCGGGCCCCCTCGCGGCGGCCGAGCTCGACGTAGCGGGCCACGTTCTCGCGCTGCTTCTCCGAGACGAGCGAGCCCAACCGGGTTTTCGGGTCCAGGGGATCCCCGGGGACCATCTTCTTCGCGCGCTCGACGACCTTCTCCATCAGGGCGTCGTGCGCCGACTCCTCGACCAGGAGGCGCGACCCGGCCGAGCAGAGCTCCCCCTTGCCGTAGAAGATCGCGTTGATCGCGCCCTTGGCGGCCGCGTCGAGATCCGCGTCCGCGAAGACGACGTTCGGCGACTTGCCTCCGAGCTCCATCGAGACGCGTTTCACCGTCCCCGCCGCCGCGCGCAGGATCGACTTGCCCGTTGCCGTCTCGCCGGTGAACGAGATCTTGTCGATACCGGGGTGCTCGGCCATCGCCTGCCCGATCCGGGCGCCGGGGCCCGGCACGACGTTGAAGGCGCCGGGAGGCAGCCCCGCCTCCGCGAGGATCTCCGCGAAGAGGAGCGCGGTCAGTGGCGTGACCGAAGCGGGCTTCAGCACCACCGTGTTCCCGAGGGCGAGCGCGGGAGCGATCTTCCACATCGCCTGCAGCAGCGGGAAGTTCCAGGGCGTGATCGCCCCGACGACCCCGACCGGCTCGCGCAGGGTCAGGAGCATCGCGTCGGGCCGGCCGGCGTGGGTGTCGCCGTAGATCTTGTCGGCGTATTCCCCGAAGTAGGCGAGGCACTCCGCCGCGGCCGGCATGTCGATCCGCGCCGCTTCGAAAATCGGCTTGCCGTTATCGAGCGTCTCGACGCGGCCGATCTCCTCGGCGCGCGACTGCAGCCTTTCCGCCGCGCGCAGCAGGATCTTTCCGCGCTGCCGCGGCTTCATCTCCGCCCAGGGCCCGCCCTCGAACGCGGCCCGCGCCGCCGCGACGGCACGATCGAGATCCTCCGGGCCCGCCTCGGCGATCTCGCCGAGGGTCTCGCCCGTCGCGGGATTGACGGTCGGGAACCGTTTCCCCGACGCCGACGGAGCGAAGTCTCCGTCGATGAAGAGGTCGGTCTTGAGAGAGGGAATCGCTTCGGTCGCCATCGGAGTGCTCAGCCTTCCGTTCCGGAACCGGGAGACGTCGATCTCGAACGGATGGCTACTTCCCCTTGAACTTCGGGACTCGCTTCTCCTGGTTCGCGGCGATGCCTTCCTTGGCGTCCTCGCTCTGGAACAGGAGCTGCTGAAGCTCCCGCTCGACGGCGAGCGCGGATTCCACCGGCAGATCCCAGCCGGTCTGGACCGAGCGCTTGATCCGCCCGACGGCCTTCGACGCCTTGTGCGGCGGAACGAACTGGCGCGCGTAGTCCATGACCTGCTCCCACCACTGCTCCGGGGTGGCGTCGATGACCTGGTTGACGATGCCGAGCTCCTGGGCCTCTTCGAACGAGAAGGTGTTGCCCGTGACCATCAGCTCGATCGCCTTCGACTTTCCGATCGCTTTCGAAAGGCGCGTCGTTCCGCCGGTGCCCGGAAGGACGCCGAGCGTGACTTCCGGCAGACCGATCTTCCCGGCGTCCTTGCGCGCGATCCGCAGGTCGCAGGCGAGGGCGATCTCGAGACCGCCGCCGACCGTGTGGCCGTTCAAGGCCGCGATGACGAGCTTGGGAGTGTGCTCGAGGCGCAGGAGCGTCTCGTTGGCATGGAGGCAGAAGAAGTACTTGAACCCGGGGGTGACCGCGTTCAGCATCCCGATGTTCGCGCCCGCCGAGAAGAATCGATCACCCTTGCCGCGCAGAACGATCACGTGGACGTCGTCGTCGAAGCGGGCCTTCAGGACGGCGTCGTCCAGCTGCCGCATCATGGCGTACGTGTAGGTATTGGCGGGCGGATCGTCCATCTCGATGACGGCGATGCCGTTTTCGGCGCGATAGCGGACGATCTCGGCGCCGGCGTCGGCGCGCGTCCAGTCGCGGGTCTTGGCGGGGGTGCTCATGAAGCCTCCGTCGGAAAGTCGGTCGAAACGCGGATCCTATCACCCGCCCCACGCCGCCTCAGAGGCCGAGGATGCTCTTCGCGATGACGAAGTAGATCGCGAGCCCCGTCGCGTCCACGAGGGTCGCGATGAGCGGCGCGGACATCACGGTCGGATCGATCTTGATCGCCGTCGCGAGCATTGGAATCGTGGCGCCGACCGCATTGGCCCACGAGCAGATCGCGAGGATTGAGACGCCCACGGTGACGGCGAGCGGTATCGAGGAGCCCCAGAGCAGAGCGCGTCCGAATCCGACGACGCCGAGCATGAGCCCGAGCAGGATCCCGCTGCCCGCCTCCCGCAGGAAGACGCGGCCGAAGTCGCGAAGCTTGATGTCTCCGACGGCGAGACCGCGCACGATCGTCGTCACGGTCTGGGACCCGGAGTTGCCGCCCGTCCCGATCAGGAGCGGGATGAAGAACGAAAGAGCGACGACCTTGGCGAGCTCCCCTTCGAAGTGTCGAAGGACCGTTCCCGTGAACGTCTCGGCGACGAAGAGCAGCAGCAGCCAGTTGAATCGCAGCCGGACGTTGCGAAACGGCTTGGTCGCGAAGTAGCCCTCGACCTCCTCCTTGCCGGGCGCGCCGCCCAGTTGCAGCATGTCGACGGTCTGCTCTTCGATCAGGACGTCGATGACGTCGTCCACCGTCACGATCCCGAGGAGTCGCCCGTCCGCGTCCACGACCGGGATGGCATGGACGTCGTACTTGGAGACGAGCTTGGCGACCTCTTCCTGAGGCGCGTCCGCGCGGACCGTCAGGAGGCGGTGCTCCATGAGCGTTTCGATCTTGCGGTCGGGCGATGCGGGGAAGAGCTTCCGCAGCGAGACGTAGCCGACGAGGCGGCCCGCTTCGTCCACGGCGTAGAGGCTCTGGACCGTCTCGACCTCCGGGTCGATCTTGCGGAGCTCTTCGAGCGCCCGGGCGACGGTCCACTCGGGACGGATCCGCGCGACCTTTTCCGTCATGAGGCGGCCCGCGGTCCGCGGCGGCCAGCGCAGCAGGCGCTCCGCCTCGGCGGCGTCGCGCGGCGACATCTTCGCGAGCACCGTCTCGCGCTGCCGCTGCGTCAGGTGCTCGAGGAGGAAGGTCACCTCGTCTGCCGGCAGCCGGTCGAGGTAGGCGCCGAGCTTCTCGGGCGAGGCGAGGTGGAGGAGGAGCCGGAGCGTCTCTCCCTTCAGCTCGGAAAGGACCGCCGCGCCCTGTTCGGTCGGGAGCGCCTCGAAGAGGACGAGGCGGTCCTCGCGAGGGAGCTCGTCTAAGAGCTCGGCGATGTCGGCCGGGTGAAGGTCCTGGACCGCCGCCGCGAGCTCCTTCGGATTCTCGCGGATCAGCTCCTGGATGTCCGGACCGATGACCTTGGCCAGCGACAATTGCGGCGATTCTGGCACTGGGATGTTGTGACGACGGTTGACGTTCTCTTGTTCGAGCCGATCTCGGCCGGGATCTTAATTCGCAAACGGCAAATCCCAAATCCCGAAACGGTCACCGCCTCCGGGTCGGGTCCACCCAGTCGGACGTCCCGTCGGCGTAGAACTCCTTCTTCCAGATCGGCACCGTCGTCTTCAATCGATCGATCGCTTCGCGGCAGGCGGCGAAGGCCTCGGCGCGATGGGGCGACGTGGCGAGGATCGCGACGGACGGCTCTCCGATGTCGAGACGCCCGACCCGGTGACGGATCTCGACCCGGACCTCGGGCCAGCGGCCGGCGAGGCTCTCGAGGAGACGCGCGATCTCGGTTTCGGCCATCGGGCCGTAGGCCTCGTACTCGATCGCATGCGTCGCGCGCCCCTCGTTGTGGTCGCGGACGACGCCGACGAAGAGGCAGACGCCTCCGTCCGAAGGGCGCGCCCTTTCCAGGAGCGCGGCGAGGTCGATGGGCTCGCGGGTCAGATGCACGGATCTCTCCGGAGCGACCGGTGTCTCGAGACCACCGAGGCCGGCGTCATCGTGCTCTGCCGTTTCCGAGCCGACGGTCAGCCTCCCGCCACGGGCGGGAGGAAAGTGACCTCGTCCCCTTCGCGCAGGGCGCGATCGGGCGGGGCATACTCGAGGTTCACGGCGGCGGGGGGCATGACGCCAAACGCCGCGAAATGAGGAATTTCGGCGCCAAGAATGCGCCACAGATCCGAGACCGTGGCTCCGTCGGGGAGAGTGCGCGCCTCCTCCGCACGGCCGGCGTGCTCTCGGAACGAGGCGAAATAGAGGAGTCGGACCGTCACGAGGGAAGTCTAGTCCCGGGGCCGGCCTTGACATTTGACCGACCGGTCAGTTAAATACCCTCCGTGGCTCGAGTCGCCAACGCCCAGCCTGCGGAACGCCGCCTTTCCCTCCTCAAGGCCGCTTTCCGCGAAGTGGCCGAGAAGGGATTCTCGGAGGTCACTCTGGACGACATCGCGCGTCGGGCCGGTGTCTCCAAGGGCGTGACGCTCTACTACTTCGACTCCAAGGAGGAGCTCTTCCTGGAGCTCTTCGGCTGGCTCATCGACTCGATCCGCGATCGCATGCGCGAAGCGGTCGCGGCGGCCGAGGATCCCGTCGCGAAGCTGCGCGCGCTCGTGGCTCTCATCTTCCCGTCCCCCTCCCGGAACCGGGCCTTCTTTCGAGCCTACGTGGATTTCTGCGGCCTCGCCTCGCGGAATGAGGCCTTTCGGGAAGTGGGCGAGCGCTTCTACGCGGGGTGCCGGGAAATCGACGGAGCGATCGTCGAAGAGGGAATCCGCCAGGGGGTCTTCGCGCGGCGCGAAGCCGGGGAGGCGGCCTCGACCATGCGCGCCATTTTCGACGGACTGATGCTGCAGTGGCTGACCGAACGAGACCCGGACACGACCTTCGACGAATACCGCCGCCGATGCGAGCGGGAGCTCCTGGCGTACCTGGAGGGCCCGTTCCGGGCGGAGGAAAGGGGAAAACGGCGATGAGAGACGATCGAGCCGACAGCCATCGGGAGGAGCCGGCCGCGCGCCGCTGCGCCAACGAGGGATGCGGGAGGCCGTCCGAAGATCTGTACTGCGACGCCTGCGCTCTCGAGCGGTCCCTCTTCCACCGCGAGGAGCGCGAGGTCTCGCGGCGATCCGAACGGTTCTTCGGCTGACGCCCGGTTCGCCGGGCCGGTCGCCCGGAAGACGCCGCCCGAGCGAGTAGAATTCCGCCTCCTCATGACCGCGGAGCGAGACGACGCGCCGATCCCCGTGCGACGGCGGGAAACCGATCGCCCGAGGCGGCTCGACGGCAAAGTGGCCTTCGTGACCGGCGCCTCGCGCGGGATCGGCGAGGCGATCGCGCGGCGATTCGCCTCGGAAGGAGCGCGCGTGGGGCTCGCGGCGCGGGACGACGCCGCCTGCCGGAGGATCGCCCGGGAGATCGCGGACGCGGGCGGCGACGCTTTCGCCGTCGCCTGCGACGTGACGCTTCCGGTCTCGGTCGCGGGAGCGATCGCCTCGATCGTCGCCCGCTGGAGCCGGATCGACGTGCTCGTCAACAACGCCGGTCTCGGAGGCCCGACTCCTCTCACCGATCCGGACGACTCGCGCTGGAACGCCATCGTGGCGACGAACCTGACCGCCGTCTTCCGCGTCACGCGCGAAGCGGCGCCGTTCATCCCCAAAGGGGGGCGTGTCCTGAACCTCTCCTCCGTGCTCGGGCGCTTCGGCGTCGCCGGCCACACGGCCTACTGCGCCACGAAAACGGGGGTGATCGGCCTGACTCGCGCCCTCGCGCTCGAGCTCGCGCCGCGCGACATCACCGTCAATGCGATCTGCCCCGGCTGGGTCGAGAGCGAGATGGCGCGGGACGGTTTCCGGCGGGTCGGCGGCGACGAGGACGCGGGCCGGGAGGCCGCGGCGAAGATGGCAGCGCTCGGGCGGATCCTCGAGCCCTCCGAGATCGCCGGGCTCGCCGCCTATCTCGCTTCGGACGAGGCGCGCGACGTGACCGGGCAGGCGATCGTGATCGACGGCGGGCAGGTCATGCCGTGATGTCGCCGGAGCTTGCTCGGCAATCTGGCGGCCGCCTCCAACGACGCGGTGGAGCTGTCTTCCGAATCCGGCGGCCGCCACCGGCTCGCGGCTCGGCCAAAGGGCCTCGACCGCTCGCCTGATTGCCTCGCCGCGCTCCGGCTCCCGCGACGCGAGTCGGTTCGCTCGGTGAACTTCGCGAACCTTGGTCGCGTCGCGAGCCAACCTTCCGCGGCCGCGGAACGAGCTGCCTGTTCGTTGTGGGACGGGGCTGCCGCGACGTATAAACTAACGCCTCGTCGGCGAAGATCGCCGCACGTCGGAGGTAAAGAAAATGACGATGACGTCGACCGAGTTTCTCGAAGCCCTGGATCGCCTCGTCGAAGAGAAGCACCTGCTCAAGCACCCCTTCTACGTGCTCTGGACCGAAGGGAAGCTGACTCTCGAGGATCTTCGCCGCTATGCGATCGCCTACTACCCGCAGGTCGCCAACTTCCCGCGCTACGTCTCGGGAGTCCATGCTGCCTGCGACGACGCCTCTCTCCGCCAGGAGCTGCTCGAGAACCTGATCGAGGAGGAACGCGGCGAACGCAATCACCCTGCGCTCTGGCGGAATTTCGCAGCCTCGCTCGGCGCGGCGTCGTCGGACCTGGCGTCCGCACCGTCGACGCCCGAGGTGGCCTCCGCCGTCAACGAGTTCCTCGAGACGACTCGGACCGGATCGGTCGCCGAAGGGCTCGCGGCGCTCTACGCGTACGAGTCGCAGATTCCGGAGGTCTCGAAGTCGAAGCGCGAAGGGCTCGCGGCCTTCTACGGGGTCGCGGATTCCGAGGCCACGCGATTCTTCACCGTCCACGAGAAAGCGGACGTCTGGCACCGCCAGGTCGAGAGGGAGGCGCTCGGGAAAGTGGCCTCGACGCCGGAGGACCGTGAGCGGGCGCTCGCGGCGGCCTCGCGCTGTCTGGACGCGTTGAACCGCGCCCTGGACGGCGTCCTGCGGGAAATCGGACGGAGCTGACCCCGGTC
>JBKPSZ010000254.1:0-15481 GCA_046735265.1 Acidobacteriota bacterium
TCGGTCCCCAGGGAAATCGTCGCGGAGCCGACGTCGGTCCAGGTGATCCCGTCGCTCGACCGGGACGCGGTGAGCGTGGTTCCGCTTCGCACCAGGCGCACCCAGTAGGGCGCCGCACCGATCGATCCGACGGAGAGCGTCGTCGCGCCGGTCGTCAGGCGCCACTGGAAGCCGGAGGACTTCCGGGGCAGGATCTCCATCATCGCGTACGGCGAGTTCGGTGTCAGGCTCTGCCGGATCATGACCCCCGCCTTGGCGTAACTGTGCGTGTTCTGGACGCTCGCGACGCGCGCCCGGATCTCGCCGTCGCCCGAAAGCGTCCGGTACACGAAGTGGAACTGATCCGTCACGCCGAAGACATCCGCGCCGGACCCCTGGATCGTGAACGTGCCGGCGCTCGCCGTCGCGCTTCCAGCGAGGCCCACGGCTCCAATGTCCGTCTGCTGCCACGGCGCACTCAGAGTCGTCCCCGCCCCCGTGATCGTGACGCTGATGTTCCTGGCGGCGGAAGTCGTCGTGATGCCGCCGTTGTCGGTCGCTCGGGCGGTCAGGGAGTGCGCGCCCGCCGGGGGATTGCTCCAGTTGAAGGTGTAAGGCGGCGCGGAAAGCGTGCCCAGGAGCGCCGCGCCGTCGTAGAACGCGACCGCGGCGACGGTCCCGTCGGCGTCGGCGGCCGTCGCCACGATCGGAATGCTCGCGGGATCGGAGAACCCGGCGCCGTTGGCCGGGCTCGTGATCGCCGCCGTCGGAGGCGTGTTCGACGGCCAGAAGGCCGCGGTGACGTTGTCGAAGACGGCGGTACAGGTCTTCGCGTTGTTGTGCGAAGTGACCGCCAATCCGACGTAGACGTTGTTCGGCAGGTTGACCGTCGTCGGCACGCCGACCTGGGTCCAGCTGGTTCCGTCGACCGAGCGGAAAGCCGTGAACGTCGTGCCGGAGCGAACGAGGCGCACCCACTGGGGCGCCGGACCGGGCAAGGCGGCCGCCGTCGTCGTTCCGGCGGCCGTGAGCCTCCACTGAAAGGCGGCCTGCCCGTTTGGCAGGATCTCCATCATGGCGTAGGGCGATTGCGCGGTCAGGCTCTGCCGGATCATCACCCCCGCCTTGGCGAAGCTGTTCGTGTTCTGCACGTTCGACACCCGCGCGCGGATCTCGCCGTCTCCGGAGAGTAGCTGGTAGGCGAAGTGGAAGTGATCCGTGGAACCGAAGATGTCCGCGCCCGTTCCCGTCACGGCGAAGGTACTTCCGAGCTGCACAGCGCTCCCGGCGTCGGAGACTGCACCTACGTCCTGATGCGCCCAGGGAGCGGGCAGGGGCTCGCCGTAAGTCGCCGTGTACGTCGCCGGGGTCTCCGGGGCCGTCAGGTCGTGCGTCTGCGCTTCCTGCGTCGACCAGTAGCCGAACTGGTAGGTCGTCGGGCCGACCGTCTGAGAGAGCGGCGCGCTCACGGTGTTGAACGATCCGATCATCACCGTCTTGTTGAACGGCGTGGTGTCCGAACCGCTGCCGAGGACGAGCTGGAGACCGGAGGGATTCGACTGGAGGCCGAGAGAGACCGTCTTGGGATTCAGAAGGACGCTCTTCGTGTCGGTCAGGCCCGAGGAGTCGGTTGCCGTCAGTTTGAGCTCGAGATGCGAGGGGTACTCGTGGTCCGGTCCGGTGAAGGAGCCGCTCGCGACGCCGACGAAATCCTGGATCGGATGGATGTGGCAGCTCGAAGGGCAGTGGTGCATCAGGAGCGACCAGGTGAGAGCGGTCGCCGGCAGCGCCCCGTCCTTGGCGTCCGTCGCCGACCCGGAGAAGTTGATCGTGTCACCGACCTTCCACGTGAACGCCGGAGCCGGGGAAAGAATCGTTGCGGTGGGCGGCGAATCGCCGGCCGTGATCACGATCGAGGACGTCGAGATCGCGCCCAGCGGATCCGTGACGCGGAGCGACACCGTCGTTTTCTTCGCGACCGCGTAGGTGAAGGTCGGGGTCGCAGAAGTCGAGTCGTCGAACGCGCCGTCGCCGTCGAGATCCCACGCATACGTCAGCGTGTCGCCCGGGTTCGGGTCGCTCGAGCCCGTGCCGTTGAAGTTGACCTGCAGGGGAAGCGGGCCGTTCGACGGCAGCGCCTGGATCACCGCCGTCGGAGCCTGGTTGCTCCCGGTGTACTGGATCCGACGGATCGTCCCCCCGAGGAGATCGACGTAGAAGAGATCTCCGTTCGGGCCGGCTTTGATGTCGACGGGCCGGCTCACGCCGGCGCCGAAGACCGCGATCGCGGCGGGGTCCGGCTGGCCGCTCGCGCCTTTGGGAATCACCCACATGCACTGCCGCGAATAGTCGGCGAAGAAGAGCGCCCCCGCGTAGGAGGCGGGATAGCTCGAGCCCGAGTAGAAGGCGATTCCGGAGATCGAAGCGCTTCCGTTCGGACAGGTCTCGCCGGGGACGACGTTCTGAAGCTGCGCGTAGGTGAAATAGGGAGGGGTCACCGCGCTCGGCGTCGCGTAGAGGTTCTCGCAGATGTTCAGGTTCGCCGCGTCGTAGGCGGGCTGCTTCGCGGCGCCTTCGTAGCAGGGCCAGCCGAAGTTCTCGACGACCGCGTCCGTGGCGGAGGGGATCCGGTCGATCTCCTCCCACTTGTGATATCCGACGTCGCCGATCCAGATCTCCTGCGTTCCCGGACGGAACGTCATGCGAAAGGGATTGCGGAGCCCGTAGGCGATGATGCGCCGGGCGTTGGGATCGGGGTCCGCCGCCAGCGGGTTGCCCGCCATGGCGGCCCCGGTCGAAGGATCGACGCGAAGGATCGCTCCGTCGAGTCCCACGGGATCGCCGCTGGTCCGCAGATCCTGCGAGCGCAGCGCTCCTCCCTCGGCCGTCGGCGGAGTCTGCACGCCGCCGACGGGGACGGGGGGATCCCCTCCGGGATTCAAAGGGATTCCCTTCTGCCCGTAATCGGTGAAGTAGAAGGAGGCCCCGTCTCCGCCGCTGACGTAGAGCGCTCCGTCCGGACCGAAGGCGAGGGTCCCGACCGAGTGGCTCGGGAACTGCTGGAACCAGTCCTCGATCAGGACCTGCTCGGTCCCCATCATGACGTTGCCGGAGGCCTGGAGTCGCGAGAGCCGCCCGCTCACGACGCATCCGTCCGCGGTATCGCCGGGAGGATCGGGACAGGTGTCGGTCGTCGCTCCGGCCGTTCCCCAGACGGGCGCCGTCCCTCCGATCGGCGCGTCGTGGGCGTAGAGGACGTAGATCCACGGCTGCGTCGGGAAATTCGGGTGGAGCGCGAGCCCGAGCAACCCGCGGTCCCAGTAGTTGTGGACTTGCGTCCTCAGGTCGGCGAAGACGGTCGGCGTGGAGTCCGAGAGATTGTCGAAGACTTTGATGATCCCGCTCTTTTCCGCGACGAAGACCCGGCCGTCGGATGCGAACTGGACCGCGGTCGGCTGATTGAGACCCGAGAAGACTACCGTCTCCTGGAAGCCCGGAGGGAGCGTGACGGCGGCCGCCACGCCGGCGAGAAGCCAAACGGCCGGAACCGCCGGAATCCAGATACGCCGCGCCAACGGAGATCTCGTGTGGATGCGCACGGTCCTCCCCTCCGGATCCGGGTGGTCGGTTCCGCCCCCGCGACGTGAATTCGTCGGATTGTTCAACCCGCGGACGGTCATCGTCACCTCCGCGGAAGGTCGAGCTGGGAAGAGATTACCTCAGATGTCGCGGACGACGCGGCGTCGAGAGGGTGTGGGCGCGGCGGCCGGCGCCGGACGGATCGCGCTAACCGCCACCGCGGATGAGAAAGCCTCGCTTCTCGAAGATCGCGCGTCCCTCCGGGCTCGCCAGGAAGTCCACGAACGGCGCCGCCTGAGGATTCTTCGAGCCCGCGACGCGGGCGAGCGAGTACGTGATTTCGGGCCCGTTCTGCACGACGAACGCGACGCGCACCTTCTTCGAGATCGCGGCGTCGGTCGTGTACACGACGGCAGCCGCAGCGGCCTCCGTTTCGACCGCCGCGAGGGCCGCTCGAACGTCGAGCGTCGGAACGACTTTGGGCTCGGCCTGCGCCCAGAGGCCGAGCGACTCGAGCCACTTCTTCGCGTAGATGCCGGCCGGCACGACTTTCGGATCCGCGACGGCGATGCGCGGAAGCTTGACGAGCTCCTCGGCGGACGCGGGCGACGCCGCCGCCCCGGCCGGCACGACGACCGCGAGGCGGTTCGCGAGGAACTCCCGGCGATCTCCCCGACGCACGAGCCCGGACTTCTCGAGAGCGTCCACCTTCGTCGTATCGGCGGAGAAGAAGACGTCGGCCGGCGCCCCGGCCTCGATCTGCCGGACGAGGTCCGACGAGGCGCCGAACGAAAAGCGGACCGGAGTCCTGCTCTTCGCTTCGAACGCCTGGCCCGCCTCCTGCATGGACTCGGTCAGGCTGGCGGCTGCAAAGACGAGGAGACCCGCATCCGGCGGCGCGGGCGTCGCGGGAGCGGCGAGCACGGCGGTGAGCAGCGCAAGGAGGAGGGTTCTGGCTTTCGACATCTCACCCTCCGATCACCATGACTTCCGTGGCTTTGATCAAGGCGATGGCGGGCTTTCCCGCGCGCAGACGAAGCTTCTGGGCCGCCGCCTTCGTGATGATCGAGGTCAGGCTCTGCCCCCCGATGTCGAGCGTCACCTCGGCCAAGAGGCCCCCGAGCTTGACGCGCGTTACCACCCCGGCCAGCTTGTTCCGGCCGCTGATCGCATCCAGGAGGCTCGCGTGGCCGATCGTGCCGCCCCGCAGGCGGGCGATCTCCGAAGCCGGGATCCGATGGTGTCCGCCGGGGGTCCGCACGGAGCGGACCTTTCGGTGATAAATCCATTGTTTGATCGTCGCGTAGCTGACGCCGAGCGCGTGGGCGGCCTCGGCCGGCGTCAGTCGTTCTGGAAGTCGTTTAGGCATGTCACCGATTCTATACGACTCACTACGAATCGATTGACAAGAGCGTAGAGCTGGGCTCAACTCCCGGCCGGAGGTTTCTCGTGAGAAGAACGGCGATCCTCGCAGTGGTCCTTCTGGCGGGCGCGGCCCGACTCGCTGCGGAGGAAGGCGACAGCCTCGATTCCGCCGCGGAAGAGACGACCCGGGAGCCGGAGGAACCGGCCAAGCCGGCGCCGAAGCCCAATCCGACCTACATCGAGGGGAGGGGCTTCGATTTCCGCACGTCCGACGGCCTCTTCGATCTCGCAATCGGGGCGAATCTGCAGGTGCGATTCTCCGACCTCGACGTGGACGGGCCGGAGGAGGCTACGGAGTTCCGGGTGCGCCGCTTCAAGCTCTACCTGACCGGGTTCGTGTTCGATCCGCGCCTGACCTATCGGTTCCAGCTCGCCTTCGAGAACGCGAGCAACGTCCGGCTCTTAGACGACGCATGGCTCAACTGGAAGTTCGCCGAGCTCTTCCAGGTACAGGCGGGCCAGTCGAAGACGCCCTACGGCCGTCAGGAGCTGATGAACGACGGCGTTCTCATGTTCGCGGAGCGTTCGATCGCGATCGACGCCTTCAAGCCGAATCGCGACGCGGGCGTCATGCTCCTCGGCTTTTCAAAGGGGTCGGTGCTCCAGTACGCCGCCGGCGTCTTCGGCGGCTCCGGTCAGACGACGCTGCGGGGCACCGATCACGTCATGCCGATCGCCCGGGTCGTCTGGTCGACTTTCGGCGATCCGCGCGTGGGCGAACCGGATATCGAACGCTCGCCGAAACCGAAGTTCTCGATCGGCGCGAACGCCTTCTACAACACGCTCCAGAAGACCTCGGCGACCGCCTTCGAGAGCGCCTTTCCCTCCTACGCCAGCGCGACCGGCTGGCTCGGACAGAACGTCGCGCTTTTCGAGACCGGCGAGGACGTCGAGATCGGGTCGGGCGGCGTCGACACGCAGGTGGCCTGGCTCGGTTTCACCTTCCAGGGGGAGTATTTCATCGGCCACGCGAAGGGCGTGACGAGCGGCGTCAATTTGAACTCGCGCGGCTACTACGCCGAAGTGAGCGCGATGACGATCGGATGTCTGGGTCTCGCGCTCCGCTACTCCTCGATCGACTCCAACCGCGCCGTGACGCGCGATCAGCAGAGCGAGGTCAACGCCGCCGCGACCTACTACTTCCGGAAGCACAACGTGAAGCTGTTGGGCGAGTACTCCACACTCCACCGCCAGCGCGCCGGCGCCCCGGCCAACGACCATTTCGTGCGGATCCAAGTGCAGCTCTACATGTAGCGCGAGCCGCCGGAGCGGCGAAAAACGGGCGGCGCCTGCTAGAGTCGAGAGGTGGCGCCGCTCCGACTCCTCTCGTACCTCGCGCCGAGCCTTCCCGAAGAGCTCTTCGAGCTGATCGCGTCGGAGCTCGCCCGGGCGACGGCCGGACCCGTCTCTCTCGACTTCGAGCGGCGCGTTTCGGGCCCGACCCCGGAGGACGACCCCTTCCGGGAGGAGCGCGCGGACCTCGCCTTTGTCTGCGCGCCGTCGTATCCCCTCCTTCGGGAGGCGGGGTCCCCCGTGGTACTCCTTCCCGCCGCGCCGGTGTTCGCCGACCCGAGGGCCCAGGGCCGTCCCGTCTACTTCTCCGACGTCGTCGTTTCCGCCGGCCATCCGGCCCGCCGGTTCGAGGAGCTCTCCGGCGCGGTCTGGTGCTACAACGACCGCCGCTCGCGAAGCGGATGGCAGAACATGCTCGCGCGGCTGGCCGATCTCGGGCATGCAGGAGGTCCGGAGGCCTTCTTCGGCACGCTCGTGCAGTCGGGGGCTCACGTGCGCTCGCTCGAAATGGTTGCGGCGGGAGAAGCCGACGCCGCCGCCATCGACTCGAACACGCTCTGGCTCGCCCTCGACCGGGATCCGGCGATCGGCGCCCGGTTTCGCGTCGTCGAATCCTGGGGACCGATGCCGATCCAGCCCGTGCTCGCCCACGCGCGGCTCGACTCGGATGGCCGGTCCCGGATCGGCGCCGCGCTGCTCTCGCTCCACGAGGAAGACTCCGTCCGCTCGCGCCTCGCCCGCTTCGGTGTCACCCGATTCGCGCCCGTCGAGGAAGCCTCCTACTCCCGGCTCGAGTCGCTTCCGACCCTCCGGCCGGCCGGCGCGCCGCCGTCTCTCGGCTGAGCGACGCGGACGCGCGCGCGGAAAATCGGTCGCGTCCGGACGGCTCCGGCGTTAGGATTGGCGCGAACGATGCCCGTTTCAGCCTACGAGGAGCGGAGATTCGCTCGCTGGATCTGCCGCAGCTGCCGCGCCGCCCGCTTCGCCACGATTCCTCCCGATGGGCGGCTGAAGTGTCCGATCTGTTACGCGGGAGAGGCCTTCGACCCCCGCAAGCACGCTCGCCGCGACCCCTCCAACCGCGGCAAGCGCCCGGAGCAGATCCCGCCGGAGCCGCTGTAACGGGCCGCCGGCGCCGCGAACCGGCGCCGGAACGACGGCGTACAATTTCGAGTTCGTCATGTCTCGCTACCGTCGGCGGCGACGAGAGGTCTGGAAGCGTCCTCCCCTCTGGATCGCCTTGATCCTGGCTGCCCTCGCCCTCTGCGCCTTCATCGATACACGCGAGACGGCCGACGCTGATTTCTCCCTCTTCTACCTGGTGGCCGTGGCCGCCGCCGGATGGTTCCTCGGAAGGCGGTACGGGCTCGGGGCCGCCGTCCTGGCCGCCGCCGCCTGGACGTACGCGGACACGATCCGCCGTCCGCCGGAGCTCGTGCGGTTCGCGTACTGGAACGGTTTCACGCGCCTCGCGATCTTCGTCTTCGCCGGTTTCGTCATGGCGCGCATCCGGTCCGACGAGCGCCGGCTTCGCCGCTCCCGGCGCGTGCTCGAAGAAGAGATCATTCGCGCGCGAACCGACGTGGCGACGGACCTGCCGAACGCGCGGGGCTTTCTCGAACGGCTCGACCGGGAGATGTCCGACTCCAAGCACCGGGGGATTTCCTTCGGTCTCGCGTGCATCGACATCGAGGGACTCGAAAAGTATCGGGACGGCCACGAGGCGGGCTCGGAGGACGATCTGGTCCGCGCGATCGCCCTCGTGCTGCGCCGCGCGGTGCGGGCCTCGGACATTCCGGCGCGGCTCGACCGGGACGAGTTCGCCGTGGCTTTCTGGGACGTGGAGCGCGACGCCGTCGAGAAGACGCTCCGGCGGGTGGTCGCGGGGGTCGAGGCGATCTCCGCCGAAGACCCGCGAGCGCCGATCGCGGCGCGAATTGGACTCGTGCGCTTCGCCGAGCTGCCCGAGGACCCGCGCGAGGCCCTCCGGCAGGGTGAGAAGGCCCTCCACGAAGCCTACGCGGCGCAGGAGTCGGTCGTGATCCGCGAGGAGACGGCGGGAACCGTCGCGGCTCCCGAAGCCGACTCGGCGTAGGCGCGCGTCCGCGGCGCGGGCGGGGCACTCGGGGGCGGCCGAGGCGGGACGGGCAAGGCTCCGCGCGGCGGAATCGTCGGGCGACCCGCGGGTGTATTTGTGTCGGGAGGCGTCGACGCCCCCGAGGAGACCCATGAAGAGCCGATCCATCGCCCGAATCGCTCACGCCATCACGACGCACGAAGGAGAGGGGTTTCTCGTTCACCGCCCCTTTCCGACGCACGAGCTCGATCACTTCGATCCTTTCCTTCTTCTCGACGAGATGGGCCCGGTGGACCTCGGCCCCGGGGAGGCGAAGGGCGCGCCGGATCATCCGCACCGCGGTTTCGAGACGGTCACCTACATGCTCGACGGGAAAATGGAGCATCGCGATTCCCACGGCAACTCGGGAGCGCTCGGCCCCGGCGACGTCCAGTGGATGACAGCGGGCGCCGGCGTGATTCATTCGGAGACGCCCGAGAAGGCTTTCGCCGCGCGCGGCGGTCGGATGCACGGCTTTCAACTGTGGGTCAATCTGCCGCGGCGCGACAAGATGATGACGCCCCGCTACCAGGAAGTTCGCGGCGAGAAGATTCCCTCGGCCGCGAGCCCGGACGGGCGCGTGCGCGTCAAGGTGCTGGCGGGAGAATCGCTCGGCGCGCGAGCAGTCATCGACACGCGGACGCCGATCCTCTATCTCGACGTCACGCTCGAGCCCGGGGCGCGCTTCACGCAACCGGTTCCCTCCGACTTCAACGTCTTCGGATACGTCGTCTCGGGCGCCGGTCTGTTCGGCCCGGACTCCCGGCGCGCCGGCGACGAAGACCTCGTTCTCTTCGCGAGAGACGGCGACGGCGTCGAAGTCTCCGCGACGCCGGAAGGCCCGGTTCGCCTCCTTCTCGTCGGCGGCTCTCCGATCGGCGAGCCCGTCGCCCGATACGGCCCCTTCGTCATGAACACGCGCGGCGAGATTCTCCAGGCGGTCGACGACTTCCAGAGCGGGCGTTTCGGGAGCATTCCGCCCGTCGGCTGATCCCTCGGCGCCACCGAGCCCGTTTCGTACCGGCGGCTCGTTCCGACTCGAGAGCACGCCCCGCGGCGTCGTGGCACCTGTGTGCCACGCCGCGGGCACGGTCTGGCGATTGGCGCCGGACGGCGACACGCCTACTCTGATTCCTAACCCGGCATGAAAGCCGGATCAAAGTCGAAAAGCTAAACAGACGGGCGGAGACGAGACGTTCAATCGCTTTCAACCTCCCGGCCCCAGCGGGAAGCGAGGCCCAATGAGCCAGCGAGTGATGTGGCACTGCACGGAATGTGACGCGGTCGTCGCGACGAGCATGGAAGAGGGGCGCCTGTCCGCCGAATGCCCCAACTGCGGCACACCCAAGGAGGCCTCGAGCCAGAGCGCCTCCCACGACGGAAAGGACACGCAGGCCTACGACGCGCGAGCGGGAGCGCGGTTCGCCGAAACGGCGGGACCCGATCTCGATCGGACACTCGCGCGGCGCGTCCTGGGCGGTCCCGGAAACCTGCCCGTGCCTCCCTACTCCTCGGAGGATTGGGCCGCCATGGCGCTGGCCGAGCTCGTGGGACGTCAGAGCGCCTGGTCGTTCCACCTCGCCTATTGCGGCAACGCGTGGATGGCGACCTTCACCGAGAAGGGAACGCCGAAGCCGGACATCGCGACGATTCCTCTCGCGTCGTTCGTCTCGGCGAGCGGGCGGAGCCGGGCGCTCGCGATCGCCCGCGCATTGCTGAAAGTCGTGCGATGCCCGCGCTGGATGCCGCTCGGCGATTCGTTCCTCGCAGCGGGGATGTCGTACATGAGGCCAGGCGCCTAGTAGCGCCGTCCGAAATGTAGGGGCGGGGTTCGTCCCCGCCCGCGTCGATCGGAAACCTGTATCGCGTTCACCCGCGCCGGCGTGGCGTAGGGGCGTCGGCGGATGTTCCGCGCAACCTGGCCACGACGCCTTCCACCGCCTCGTGCGATAATTGAACAACTTTCGTGAAGGGTCCAACGGATCCCGTCCCGGCCCCGCCGCGGGTACCCGGGGATCGTGATACCTCTCGTTTCGAGATCACGCCCGAGCCCGAGAGGGCACCCGACTCTTTCGAGGGAGACGACACTTCCGTCACTCCCCGCCGGCGCGCGACGGATCCCGGGCCCGAGGCGAACATCATCCTGATCTCCCACCCGCGCGGTCAGAACCTGGGCGCGCGCTACCGCTTCCGGCCCGGAACGACCCTCGTCCTCGGCCGAGGCAAGAACGCCGACGTCAGCGTTCCCGAGGTCACGTCCCTCTCGCGGCGTCACGCCTCGCTGACCTATCGCATCGAGTCGGTGATCCTCGAGGACCTGGGTTCGACCAACGGGACCTACGTCAACGACGTTCGGATCGAGGAGCCGACCCTTCTGCGCAGCGGCGATCGCTTCCAGATCGGTTCCGTGCACTTCAAGTTCCTCCAGGAGCGCGACGTCGAGAACGCGTACCACCAGGCGATCCACGAAATGATGGTGCGCGACGGACTGACGCAGACCGCCAACAAGCGCAAGTACGAGGAGGAGGCGGTGCGCGAGGTCGCGCGCGCGAAACGGTACGGCCGACCGCTCTCGCTGATCCTCTTCGATATCGACGGGTTCAAGACGGTCAACGACGCGCAGGGTCATCTCTGCGGCGACTTCGTCCTGAAGGAGGTCGTCTATCTGGTCTCCGACTTCTTCCGCAAGGAGCAGACTTTCGCGCGCGTCGGAGGAGACGAGTTCGCCGTGCTGACGCCGGAGGCGCGCACGGACGGCGCGCGGATTCTCGCCGAGCGTCTTCGCGCGCGGGTGGCGAATCACGAGTTTTCCTACGGGGGCATGTCCTTCCGCGTGACCTGCTCGTTCGGAGTCGCCGAGTACCATGCCGACATGAAGGGCACTCAGGACCTCTTCGAGGCGGCCGATCGCGCTCTCTACCGGGCCAAGCGCGCGGGTCGCAACGCCGTCGAGGTGTTCACCCGGCCCGACTGAAGAGCCCGAGCGCCTCCTTCCGTCGGCACCGGCCTGCCTTCCCCCATAATCACCGGCCGTGAGCGCCTCCCGGTTCCGCCGGCTGCTGGAAGAGACCCTGCTCGTCGTGGACGGAGCGATGGGGTCGTACCTGCTCGCGAAGGTCGTTCCCCCGCGCGGGTCGGTCGAGGAGCTCTGCCTCTCGCAGCCGGACGCCGTGCTGGACGCGCACCTCGCCTACATCGAGGCGGGCGCGCGCGTCATCGAGACCAACACGTTCGGCGCGAACCGGCACAAGCTGAAAGCCGTTGGTTTACGGGACGAAGTCGAGGCGATCAACTCGGCCGCCGCGAAGCTCGCCCGCAAAGCGCGGGAGGTCTCGGGCAAGGACGTCCTCGTGGCCGGGTCGATCGGACCGACCGCTCACGCCTTCGATCCCGCCGACACCGAATCGGAAGAGAGTCTGCGCGACATCTTTCGCGAGCAGGCGCGCGCTCTCGATGCGCGCGGCGTGGACCTCTTCTTCCTCGAGACCTTCGCTTCGCTTCCGGAGATCCGCGTCGCTCTCGAAGCGGTGCGCGAGGTCTCCCGGCTCCCCGTCGTCGCGTCGGTGACCTTTCCGGGAGACGCCTGGGAGGATCTGGAAGACAGCGATTGGCCCGGCAAGGTCGCGAGGCGGCTCGAGAGTCTCGGCGCGGACGTCATCGGAACGAACTGCTCGCTCGGCCCCCGGGATCTCCTGACGGTGCTCGAAGGAATGGCCGAGGCGAGCCGGGGGCCGCTCTTCGCGGCCCCGAACACCGGCGTGCCGTCCTACGTCGCGGGGCGATTCGTGTATCCCGAGTCCTCGCCCGACTATTTCGCCTGGTTCGCCCGCGAGGCCGCCGCGCGCGGCGCTCGGCTCGTCGGGGGCTGCTGCGGATCGACGCCCGACCACATCCGCGCGGTGGCCCGGGCCCTCGAGGGGATGACGCCCGACGCGGCGCGGAAGGTTGCCCCGACGATCACCGCTCCGCCGCCGGTCGAGCCGGTGCGCGCCGAGCCGAAGACCTCCGGGCTCGCCACACGGCTCGCGCGCGGAGAGTTCGTCGTCTCGATGCAGATCGACCCTCCCAAGGGGACGGACCTCGAAGCCGGTCTCGCGGCCGTCCGGGCTTTCCGCGAATCGGGTCTCGTGCACGCGATCGACATCAACTCGAACCCGCTCGCGCACCTGCACCTCGACTCTCTCTGGATGGCGATCGCTTGCCAGCGCGAGGGGCTGGAAGCGATTCCCCACATCACGCCGCGCGACGCGAGCCTCATGGGCCTCTGCGGGAATCTGCTCGGCGCGTGGGCCCTCGGAATCCAGAACGTTCTCGTGATTACGGGGGACCCCTCGCAGCACGGCGACCGCGCCGGCTCGACCGACGTCTACCAGACCGACAGCATCGGCCTCGTCAAAGTCGTGCGGGAGTTGAACGACGGGCACGACGCCGTCGGAAATCCGGTGGGGAACGCGCCGAACTTCTTGATCGGCGTCGCGGTCAACCCCAACGAACCGGACCTCGACCGCGAGGTCGAGCGGTTCCGGCGGAAGATCGAGCATGGCGCCGACTTCGCGATGACTCAGGTCTTTTTCGAGTGGGGATGCTGGGAGCGTTTTCTCGAGCGGTTCGGAGGAGAGCTGCCGATCCCGGTACTCGTCGCGGTCTGGCCGCTCACGAGCCACCAGCTGGCGCTTCGCATCCATCACGAAGTGCCGGGAATCGTCGTGCCGGACCGCGTCCTCGCGATTCTGGAAAAAGCGGGAGCGCGCGCCCGCGAGGAGGGTTTTGCGATCGCGCGAGAGATCCTCGGGGAAGCGCGCCGCCGGGCGCAGGGCGCCTACGTGATCGCGCCGTTCAAGAACCCGACGACCGCTCTGGAGCTCTTCGAGAAGTAGGCCGGCCCGGAGTCAGAGGTCGGTGCGCCTCGGCCGCTTCCACAGATTCGGCAGCGATGGCTCGCTCGGGAAAACCGGCACGGTCGACGAGGGACGTGCGCCGCCGCGGCCGGCGGCCTCGGCCTCTTCCAGGGGAAAGCGGTCGATCGTATCGGTCCGGCGCGCGTCCGCGCGGCTGCGTCGGACGGGCTCGGCCGGGCCCGGGACGCCGTTGCCGGGGCGGCTCCGACTCCGGAACTCCTCCGGCGTCAGCCGCGGCACGTCGCGAAGATCCCAGGAGATCGCGTGGATCCAGTAAGCCGCCATGCTGACGACCGTCCGAACGGCCTCGAGCTGCGTGTCCGCTTCTTCGAAGTTCTCCGCACGCTCCAGCCGGTCGTGCCGGTAGGCGCCGAAGAGAGCGCGCGCTCCGGCCGGGCCGTGCCCGAGGATCATCCGGAAGACCGACGAGTTGCCCCAGACATCCGGCGTGGTTCCGGACCAGCGGAGGAACTCCGAGATCGCCCGCTTCCATGCGCGGCTGTGAAAGACCGGCAGGCGCGAGACCGCCTGGAGGTCGATGCCCTCGACGACCTCCAGAGCGCCGGCGCGCTTCAGGATCTGCGCGATCGAAGGGAGGTATTCGGCTTCGGTGCCGCTCATGAGACTCCAACCCTTTCAAGCTTCGTGCCCCAGGTCAAGGGCTCGAAGGGGACGAGCAACGTCCGGCGCGTGCTACGCTGCCCGACCGTGCAGGAGCGGCTCGAGCAGATCGTTCAACGGTTTGGGGCGGATACGGGGACGCTCCATCTCGTGGAAGATGGCGTTCTCGTCCTGAAGGGGCAGGTGGGCCTGCCGCCTCCCGTCATCGAAATCGTGAAGCGGGTTCCGATCGGAAAGGGCATGGCCGGCCTCGCGGCCGAGCGAAATGCCCCGGTCTCGGCGTGCAACATCCAGACCGACACGAGCGGGGACGTCCGGCCGGGCGCGAAGCAGACCGGCGTCAACGGCGCGATCGTCGTGCCGATCCGCGACGGCTCCGGCGCGGTCCGAGGCACGCTCGGCATCGGAGTTCATCGGGAATACGACTACACGCCGGAGGAGACGGAGCGGTTGATGGCGGAAGCGAGGACGTTCGTCGCTTCGGCTAGTCCTTAGTCCTCATCGCCCAGAACACCGCTCCCAGCGCGGACCACCCCGCGAACGCGACCCACTCGGACCGGGAGAAGCTCCCGGCGACGAACGGGAGCGCCTTCATCGCGATGACCGCGAGCGAAACGGCGGCACCGAGCCAGGCGAGCACACCTCCCCGGTCGAGAGGCCTCCCGGCGCGCCACGCGCGAGCGCGCTCGGAGAGACACGTCGTCAGCCACCCCACGCCGACCGCGAGCGATCCGACTTCCGAGACCGGCACGAGGATGGCGTCTCCGAGAAACGAAGCCGCACCGGTCAGGATTGCCATGAGGGCGACGGCCCGATGCGGCGTCCCGTACCGGGGATGGACGCGAGCGAGCGCCGGGTGGACGAGCCGCCGCTTTCCGATCCCGAAGAGCATCCGCGTCGCCGCGACGAAATTGCCGTTGAAGATCTTGACGAGCGACAGGAAGGCGGCGAGCAGGATCAGCCGCGAGACCGTCCGCGACGAGAAGGCGCGGTCGAACGCCGCCTCCGTGCCGAGGTGCTCCGTCACGAGCGTCTTCCACGGAAAGACGACCGAGACCGCGAGCACGATCGTCACGTAGAAGAGCGAGCCGATCATCGCGGCCGCGAGGATCGCCCGCCCGAAGTCGCGCGGGTCGAAACCGGGCCGCGCCTCCTCCGACTCCTTCCCGACCGACTCGAATCCCGTCATGAAGTACGGCACGATCTGGAGGACGAGAAGGATCGACAGCGCCGCGCCCGCCGATCCCGGACGGGCGAAGAGCGGCGCGAGGTTGGCGGAGTCGCCTCGCGCGAAGCCCGCCGCGGTGAAGACGGCGAAGAGGCCGAGCAGCGCGAACGTCAGGATCTTCTGGGCCGCCGCGCTCGGATGGATCCCGCGATGATTGATCCACGCGACGAACGCCGTCAGGAGGAGTCCGACGGCGAGTCGCGGCAGCGTGATCGTGCGCCCCGCGACCTCGTAGAGCGGCATCGCGTTGAAGAGCCCGGGAAAGACGCGCGCGAGCAGATTGCCCACCGCCACGGCTTCCCAGGGACACACGATCGCGTAGGCGAGAACCATCGTCCATGC
>JBKPSZ010000255.1:0-6236 GCA_046735265.1 Acidobacteriota bacterium
CAGCAGAAGGCCGCGGGCACGGCCGTGCAGGAGAGCGCGGGCGTCACGCTGATCGAGATTCCGGTCAACGTGATCGGAAAAGACGGAAAGCCGGTGTCGGGGCTGACCGCCGCGGATTTCGAGCTCGAGGACGACGGCAAGAAGGTGCCGATCACGAGCGTGGACGTGATCGATCTCTCCGCCCCGGCCGCGGCTCCCGGGAGCGCGACCCCGCCGGTGCCGGCGGCGGCGAGGCGGCTGTGGCTGCTCGTCTTCGATCTGACCTACACGAGCCCGTCTTCCCTCTTGCGGGCGCGCGAAGGCGGGCGGCAATTCGTGTCCGCAGCGATGAAACCGAACGACTTCGCCGCCGTCGGGACGCTTTCGGTCGACCAAGGCTGGAGGCTGCTCGTCAACTTCACGCAGGATCGCAGCCAGCTCGCGTCGGCGATCGACACGCTCGGCTTGACAGCCGAAGCGAGCCGAACAGCCGACCCGCTGTCTTTCGCGTTCACGCCGCCCGGGCCCTCGGCCGGTCAGAGCACTGCCTCGGCCGGTTCTGGGAAGCGCGATGCGGACATTCTGGAGAACCTCCGCGACCTCGAGCACATGCAGAAGCAGGCGAGCGACGACCTGCAGCGCGGCCGGGTCGCGAAGCTGATGGGGAATCTCGGCGGCATCGGTCGCGTGCTCGATTCCGCTCGCGGACGCAAGAACGTCCTCTACTTCTCGGAGGGCTTCGAGACCAAGCTCCTTTCCGGGCACATGGCGGCGGGGGACAAGAGCACCGCCCCGTCTCAGAATCTGGCGACGGCCGCCGTGGACAGCTCAACCACGCAGGGAGTGGGGGAGGCGGCACTGTCGGGCGAGTACTACAAGATCGACAGCGACACAAGATACGGAAACACGGCGACCCGCACGCGCCTCCTCGACGCGCTCTCGCAGTTCAACAGGTCCGACGCCGTCTTGAATGCGATCGATATCAGCGGGCTGCGCTCCGACTCGGACGCGAGTGGCTCGAAGGCCGGAAGCGGCACCGACGCGTTGTTCGCGATGGCGGCGGCGACCGACGGAGAGCTCATTCGCAACGCCAACCAGATTTCCGGAGAGCTCGGGAAACTGGAGCAGAGGACGGAGCTCGTCTATCTCCTCGTCTACCAGCCGAAACAGCTGACCAAGCCGGGGACGTTTCATACGTTGAAAGTGAAGGCGAAGGCGCCCGGGGCGAAAGTGCTCGCGCGGTCCGGCTACTACGAGCCGCGCCCGTACCGCAACCTCTCGCCGCTCGAGCGGGTCCTCGCGGCCGGCGACATGGTCACGGGCGGCGCGCGCGAGAACGAGATCCCGGCGAATCTCCTCGCGGCCGCCTTCGCGTCGCAGACCACGGCGGCGCAGGTTCCCGTTCTCCTGGAGATCCCCGGCGGGCCGCTTCTCGCCGGAGACAGCGGCGGGTCGGCGACGGCGACCGTGCAGGTGTACGTCTACGCCAACGACGCCTCGGGCACTCTCGTCGACTACGCCACTTCCGAAATGAGCCTGGACCTCGCCAAGGTGCGCTCGAGCCTGGAAGCGAGCGGCTTGAAGTACTACGCGACGCTCTTCCTGCCGGCGGGGCAATACGGGCTGCGCGCGCTCGTTCGCAACGGGACGACGGGACGCGCGGGAGCCTTCTCGACGAGCGTCACCGTCCCGCAGATGCCGGGAGGCGAGGTGACTGTGCTGCCCCCCTTCTTCGAGGAGGCGCCCGGGCAATGGCTCATGGTCCGGGGCAACCCGAGGGCCGACGCGCCGCCCCGGCCAGCGGACTACCCCTTCGCGGTCGCGGGAGACTCTTTCATCCCCTCGGCACTGCCGGTATTCGCCGCGGGCGCCGGCGTGCCCGTGGCGGTCGTGGGATACAACTTCGGGGCGAGCGCGTCGCCGACGCCGCTCGAGGTAACCGCCGAGATCGTCTCGGCCAACGGTCAGTCCACGCCGGCGGCCGTCACCGTCACGCGACGTTCGGACATCGAGCGGGGCGGCGGTCGGAAGGTCGTGTTGGACTTCAAGACGCCCTCGCTCTCTCCCGGTCGCTACGCCCTCCGGGTGGCGCTCACGGACCCGGCTTCGAAGAAGACGGGAAGCGCATCGAGCCCCTTCACGGTGAAGTAAAACTCGGAGCGACGCCAGCCGCGTCCGTGACGGATCCCGCCTCGAATCGGAACGCCGAGGCGACTCGTCCCTTCGAGGTGCAGTAGCCCGGACTTCCCGCCGCTTTCCTCCCGCGGCGCTGCTAGGATGGACTGCTCCAGAGATGGTCGAACGGACTCCGATCCGGGTTGGACTTCGCTTGGGTCTCGCCCTGGCGGCGATCGCCGGTGCGGCAGCGTTCTCCTCTCGATCCGCGTCGGAGGACCAGGACCCGCAGCGGACGGTCGTGCAGGAGAGCGCCGGGGTGACGTTGATCGAGATCCCGGTGAACGTCGTCGGCAAGGACGGCAAGCCGGTCGCCGGGTTGAAGGTCGAGGACTTCGAGCTCTTGGACGAAGGGAAGAAGCAGCCGATCTCGGGAATGGACATCATCGACCTCGCGAAGCCCGCCGCCTCCGGCGAGTCGGGAGGCGAGGCCACCGTCCCGGCCGCCGCGCGGCGGCTGTGGCTGCTCGTTTTCGATCTCTCCTACACGAGCCCGTCCGGCCTCGTCCGGGCCCGCGACGGGGCGCGGCGCTTCGTGACGGGTGCCATGAAGGAGAACGACCTGGCGGCGGTGGGAACGCTGTCGGTCGACACGGGCTGGAGACTCCTCGTCAATTTCACGCGAGACACGCGGCAGCTCGTCGCGGCGATCGACACCCTGGGGTTGACCGCGGAGACCAAGCGGACAGTCGATCCGCTTTCCTTCGCTTTCACGCCGCCGGGACCCCAGGGCCCCGGCGGACCCTCGGTCAGCGGCTCCCGCGACGCCGACGTCCTCGAGAACCTGCGCGATCTCCAGCGCATGCAGAAGCAGGCCAACGACGATCAGCAGCGCGGACGCGTGGCGAAGCTCATGGGCACGCTCGGCGGAATCGGACGCGTTCTCGATTCCGCGCGCGGCCGGAAGAACGTCCTGTACTTCTCCGAAGGCTTCGAGACGCGGCTCCTCGCCGGGCACATGGCGGCCGGCGATCGCGCGAACTCCCTCTCTCAGCCGATCAACACAGCGGCTCTCGACACGTCGACGCCGCAGGGAGCGGGGGACGCCGCGCTCTCCGGCGAGGTCTGGAAGATCGACAGCGACACGAGGTACGGGAACACCGCGACGCGGACGCGCCTGCTCGACGCGCTCTCGCAGTTCAACCGGTCCGACGCGGTCTTGAACGCGATCGACATCAGCGGCCTCCGGAACGAATCGGACGCGACCGGCTCGACCACGAGCACCGGGACCGACGCGCTCTTCGCGATGGCGGAGGCGACCGACGGCGAGCTCGTGCGCAACGCCAACGCGCTCGGGCCCGAGCTCGCCAAGCTCGAGGAGCGAACCGCTCTCGTGTACCTGCTCATCTATCAGCCGAAGCAGTTGAACAAGCCGGGGGCATTCCACGCCCTGAAGGTCAAGGTTCGGACGCCAGGCGCCAAGGTGCTCGCGCGGTCGGGCTATTACGAACCGCGTCCCTACCAGAACCTGTCGCCGCTCGAGAAGATCCTCGCCGCCGGCGACCTCGTGACGGGAGGTTCGCCCGAGAACACGATTCCCGCGAGCCTTCTCGCGGTCCCCTTCGCGTCACCGGCGGACGTCCCTCAGGTGCCGGTCCTCCTCGAGATCCCGGGCAAGGGACTCCTGGCGGGGGAAAACGGCAACCAGATCGCTCTCCAGGTCTACGTGTACGCGAACGACGCGTCCGGAACGCTCGTCGACTATCTCGCCTCGGAGATGACGCTCGACTTGGGCAAGGTCCGCGCGGGCCTCGAGGCGGGTGGCCTCAAGTACTACGGCACGCTCTATCTGCCGCCGGGGCAATACGGCCTGCGGGCGCTCGTGCGCAGCGGCACGACGGGACGTTCCGGCGTCTATTCGATGAGCGTCGCCGTGCCGGAGATCCCGGGCGGAGCGCCGACCGTTCTCCCGCCGCTCTTCGAGGAAACTCCCGGCCGCTGGCTCATGGTGCGCGGCAACCCGCGCGCCGACGCTCCGGCGCGACCGGCCGACTATCCCTTCGCGATCGCCGGCGAGTCCTTCATCCCGTCGGCGCTGGCCGAAGTGCCCGGACGGGGTGTGTCGAAGATCGCCGTCGTCGCGTACAACTTCGGCGGACAGGCGAGCTCGCAGCCTCTGGACGTGCGCGCCGAGATCGTGGGCGCCGACGGGAAGCCGAAGGCGGCGAAGGTCCAGGTCTCTCAACGCTCCGACGTCGAGCGCGGCGGCGGACGAAAGGTGATCCTCGACTTCCAGGCCGAGGGGCTCGCCCCGGGCCGCTACGCTTTGAAAGTGGCGGTCTCCGACCCCGCCACGAAGAAGACCGCCGAAGCTTCCGGCCCCTTCGAAGTCCGATAGGGAAGCGCTTCGGTCCCCGGAGGCCTCGCGCTCAGGGCGTCGGGGTCGCGCGCTTCACGACGGGGATGCGCTCGAAGCGCGCGGGCGCATCGGCAACCGCGTAGGCGAACGCCGCGACCGCGGCCACCGTTCGGTCGAGACTTGCCGGCTCGATCTTGTCGAACGTGTCGTTGGCCGTGTGGTGAAAGTCGAAGTACGTCGAGAAGTCCTGCAGGACCGCGAAGAGAGGCACGCCGGCCGGACGCAGCGGCGAGATGTCGGCGCCGCCCGACCCGTCTCCCGAGAGCCGTCCCGTGCCGACCGGCTCGAGCAGCTCCGCGATCCGACGCAGGTACGGCTCGGCGGAGGGAGCCGCCAGCCAGGAGAGCCCCATCGGCCGCCCCGTTCCGGAGTCGGCCTCGAGCGCCGCCTGATGCCGGTCGAGCTCGGCGGCGTGCGCCTTCGCGTAGGTCTTCCCTCCCGCGAGGCCGTTCTCCTCGTTGGCGAAGAGCACCACGCGGATGGTCCGGGCCGGCCGCCGAGTCATCCGCGCGATCAGTCGCCCGGCCTCGATCACGACGCCGCATCCGGCGCCGTCGTCGAGCGCCCCGGTTCCGAGGTCCCACGAATCGAGGTGCGCACCGAGGAGGACGATCTCCTCCGGCTTCGTCCGGCCCGGGATCTCCCCGACGACGTTGGCCGACTCGGCGGTGCCGCGCCGGCCGCACGCGAGACGGAAGCGCACGCGTACGGGCGCGCTCGACTGGATCATGCGCGCGAGCAGGTCCGCGTCGGGCCCCGAGACCGCGGCGGCGGGAATCCGAGGAAGCGCTTCGTCGTAACGAAGCCCTCCGGTGTGCGGAAGGCGGTTGGAGTCGGTGCCGACCGAGCGGATGAGCACGCCGATCGCTCCCCAGCGCGCCGCTCGCGAAGCCCCCTTGCTCCGCACGTCCACGGCTTTTTCGTAGCCGCCGATGTCCGAGCGCCGCTCCATTCGCTTGTTGAAGAACACGATCTTTCCGCGCGCGGCCGCCCCCCGTGTCTCGAGGTCTTCGAGCGAAGCGACCTCGAAGAGCTCCCCGTCGAGACCCGCCTCCGGGGTCGCAATGCTTCCGCCGAGCGCCGTCAGCGCGAGTCTCTGAGGCCGCGGCGTCACGACTTCCCCCGACTCGGCGTCGCGCTGCCAGACCTCGACGGTGACCGGTTCCGCGCGGACGTTCGAAAAGCCGAGCGCCCGGAGCGTCTCCAGCCCCCAGGCAACGGCCCGACGATCGCCGTCGGAACCGGCCAGGCGAGGGCCGGCGCGGTCGGTCACGCCGGCGACCCACTCGGAGGCGCGGGTTCCCGAGACGGCGCGGTCTCGAAGAGTGCGGGCCGCCGCAAGCGTCTCGGAGGGAAGAGATTCGTCCGCCGCGCCGGCGGAGGACGCCGCGAGAACGGCGAGGAGGACCCGGGAAGCGACTCGGCGCATCCGTGCCATTCGGGAGGCGCATCCTAGCAGGGGGGCTCGGCGCGCCGGTCGACTAGAATCGGCACTTTCCATGGCCACGCGCGCGACCGACCTCGACCAGGGCCTCGACCTCGCCGCCGAATTCGGCGAGAACGCGACCTACGTGGCGGAGCTCCTCGCGCGGTATCGGTCCGACCCGGCGAGCCTCGACGAAGAGTGGCAAGCGTTCTTCCGTGAGCGGCTCGGAGAAGCCGAGGTCCCGCGCCCGGCGCCCGCCGCGTCCCCGGCGGCGCCGCCGCCGGCGCCGGCCCCTCC
>JBKPSZ010000256.1:0-6893 GCA_046735265.1 Acidobacteriota bacterium
CTTCCACATCTTCGCGGCGATCCCGAACATCTTTTTCATGAAGCTCGAACCGGCGGGAAGGCTCGCCACACCGGATCTCGAGAAGGCCGAGCACTTCGGGGCTTCGAAAGTCGAACAGCTGACGTGGAAGTCGATGCTCGACGGGTATACCTGCACCGAATGCGGCCGATGCCGGGTCGTGTGCCCCACCGCCCTGACGGGCAAGCCGCTCGACCCGCGCCTCTTCATCGCTTCCGTGCGAGACGCCGTCTACGAAGCGACGCCGTCGATCCTCGCCGCCTCCTCGGGGCGGGGCAACGGCTCGGACGGCGGCGGCCGGCGCGACCTGATCGGCGGCTGGATCTCGGAAGAGACGATCTGGGCGTGCACGACTTGCGGTTTCTGCACGACGGCTTGTCCGGTGTTCATCATCCCCGCCGTGGACAAGATCGTCGAGATGCGGCGGTATCTCGTCCTCGACAAGGCCGAGTTCCCGAAGGAGATGCAGACGGCGTTTCGCGGGATGGAGACCAACGGCAACCCGTGGGGCATCGCGGCGGCGACGCGCGCCGACTGGGCGAAGGATCTTCCGGTCCTGACGATGGCCGAAGCCGCCGGCAAGGACGTCGAAGTCCTCTTCTGGGTGGGCTGCGCCGGTTCCTACGAAGATCGCGCGAAGAAAGTGTCGCGCGCCTTGGTCGAGCTCCTCGAGCGGGCCGGCGTCTCCTTCGCGATCCTCGGCACGGAAGAGACCTGCAACGGCGACTCGGCCCGCCGGATGGGCAACGAATATCTGTTTCAGATGCTCGCGCAGCAGAACGTCGAGACGATGAACGGCTACGGCGTGAAGCGGATCGTGACGAACTGCCCGCACTGCTTCAACGTGATCGGGAATGAGTACCCGGCGTTCGGCGGGAACTACGAAGTCCTGCACGGGACCGAGCTCGTGGCGAAGCTGATCGCCGAGGGTCGGCTTCCGATGTCGGAGCGGATCGAGGAGTCGATCACGTTCCACGACCCGTGCTACCTCGGTCGCTACAACGGCGTTTACGACGCGCCGCGTCGAATCCTCGAGGCGATCCCCGGACTGAGGTTCCAGGAGCTGCCGCGGTCGCGGGAGCGCGGCCTCTGCTGCGGCGCCGGCGGCGGCCGGATGTGGATGGAAGAGAAGCTCGGCACGCGCATCAACCAGACGCGCATGAAGGAGATCGCGGACGCCGGAACGGGCGCCGTCGGGGTCTCCTGCCCCTTCTGCATGGTCATGCTCGGCAACGCCAGAGAGGAGATCGGCGCGTCGGTCCAGCCGTTCGACGTCCTCGAGCTCGCTCGCCGCGCGATGGCGGCTCCGACCGCGTCCTAGCCGGAGCCCGCCGGGCACCCGTCTTGCACCTCCGATCGCGGAGGTTCACCATGCTGCGGATTCGCTATCTCGTGCCGCTCCTCGGCGTTGCGGCTCTCGTCGGATGCGGCTCGCACGCGACGCCGCCCCCGTCCGCCGCGGTCTCGAGCTCTCCCACGACGAGCTCGAAATCGAAGGATCAGGCGTTCGCAGCGGCGGCCGCTGCGCTCTCGGCCGATGCGAACGTGCCGCGCGATTCGATTTCCGGGGTCTCTCAGGACGAGAAGACGTGGAACGATTCGTGTCTCGGCTGCGCCAAGCCGGGGGAGAGCTGCACGCAGGTCCTCACCCCCGGTTACCGCATCGTTCTCAAGGCCTCGTCCGCGACGTACGAGTACCACACGGACATGGGCGGGCACGCGAGGCTTTGCCAGCAGAGCCCGTCGCCGTAGCGGCCGCATCGCGTCCGGATCGAGATCCCGCCCGAGGGGCGAGCCACGCCCCTACATCCGGCGAGGCAAGGGGCCGCGGAAAGCGTCGCGCAGGATCTCGATGGTCCGGCCTCCGTCGTCCGATTCCAGGATGGAGACGACGTCGAAACGGCACACCGGCGCCGGCTCGCGCGTCTGAGCGACGTAGGACTGGGCAGCGCGGAAGATCCTCCGGCGTTTCTCGAGAGTCACCGCCTCCGCCGGCAGACCGAATCCGGTTCCGGTCCTTCCCTTGACCTCGACGAAGCAGAGGACCGGCCCCTCCCTCGCGACGAGATCGATCTCGCCCGAACGCGTCGAAAAATTCCGCGTGAGGATCTCGTACCCGGCGGCTCGAAGAGCTCTCTCCGCCGCGCGCTCCCAGTCGTAGCCGGCGCCGCGAGAGCCTCGAGGCCGCGCCGGGGCGCCGCGAAGCCGCGCCGCGATGCGGCGCGCCCACGTGAGCGGCATCATGCCGGCGATCTTAGTCGGGTCGGGCGCCCGAAGGGTGAAGGCGCCGGGGCGCGCATGTTAAAATCTGCACAATTCATCACAGGGAGACTGGCGTGACCGATTCCGACCTCCGGTACACGTTTACGTGCCCGAGCTGCGCCGGCAATTTCTCGATCTCTCTCGAGAGCATTCCGCCGATCCAGGCGCGCTTTCGCTGCCCTCACTGCGAGAAGCCCATGGATTTTCCGTCCCGGGAAGAGGCGCGCGTCTACGCGAGACTGCAGGCGGCGAGCGCGACGCCCTCCGCGCCGCCCGAGCCCGCGACGGCGACCGATCTGGCCGACCTGACCGCCTCCCGTCGTCCGCGCCTCGCGCCCGAGCCGGTCTCCGCTCCGGAGGCGGCGCCCGCGGCGAAGCCGCCGGTCTGGAAGCCTCCCGCTGCCGGTTCGCTTCCTCCGGACGGCGTGGAAACGGCCTCCGCGAACCAGCGCTTCCGTGTCGAGAAGCAGGGCTTCGAGTCGGACGTCTTCGACCGGCGCGCCATCCGCAACCTGATCCGCACCGGGGAAGTCACGGAGGAGGACTTCGTGGGAGTGGATGGCGCCGCGCCGGTGCCGGCGGGACAGCTGCCGTTCCTGAAGTCTCTCTTCAAGCTTCGCGCGACCTCGACGGTCATGCCACCTGCGCGCTGTCGCACGCACACCGACCTCGTCGCCTTCTACAAGTGTCAGGACACCGCGCGCCCGCTCTGCGAGGAGTGCGCCCCCGAGAAGAAGTTCGGCAGCGCGGTCGCCCGCGTCTGTTCGCACTGCGGCGGCGTCGCCGTCGAGCTCGTGGCGCCCGCCGCGGAAGCGTAGGCCGGCGGATCTCCAGGGATCCGGGGAGAAGGTTCGCGTCTCGGCCGGTTCTAGACCTTTTTCTCAGAGACCTCGACTCCTTTCCCACGGCCGCTTCCTCGCCCGTGCTTGAGGATTGGCGCCGATGGGCGGGTCGCGGGAGCGCCCCAAGGATCTTTTCTTAACGGAAACCTGACGCGGGCAATACCGCCGTGTGCGGGTGCTTTGCGCTCGGGACAAGTGCTTGCGTGGCCCAATGAACCGGCGCGCCGGCATCCTCGAAAATTCTCAGGAAGGGCTCCATGTCCTGGCCGGTCGACAAACCCCTGTCCCGAATCGCCTCGGGGCGGGCGACCGTCCTGGTCTGGATCGCGTCGAGCCTCGCCGGACTTTCCTCCCTGTCGGCGCAGACCTCGACGGTCGGGCAATGGAGCGCGTCGCAGACCTTGCCCTACCGGCCGATCCATGCGCAGCTCCTCCCGACCGGAAAGGTGATGTTCTGGGACTCCTACGCGAACGCGGACCATCCGCAGCTCTGGGATCCGTCGACGGGCGCCGTCACGGCGTTGACGCCGGCCGGCTTCAACATCTTCTGCACCGGGTTCTCCCTCCTCGCCGACGGCCGGCTGATGGTCGTCGGCGGACACGTCTCGGACAACGTCGGTCTCGCCATCGCCTCGACGTATAGCCCGTCCACGAATACCTGGACCCGCCTGCCGAACATGAACGCGGGCCGGTGGTATCCGACGGCGACGACGCTGCCGAGCGGAGACGTCGTCGTCGTCGCGGGGATGGTCGACACGAGCACCGGGGCCGATCTCCTTCCGCAGGTCTGGCAGGTCGCGAGCGGGACGTGGCGAAACCTGACAGGCGCTCAGCTCTCCTTGCCCTATTACCCCTACATGCTCGTGGCGCCGAGCGGACAGGTCTTCAACGCCGGCCCGAGTCAAACGACCCGCTATCTGAATACTTCCGGGACCGGCGCGTGGACAGTGGTCGGAAACAGCCTCTTCGGAACGCGAAACTGGGGATCGGCCGCGATGTACGAGCCCGGCAAGGTGCTGCTCGTGGGCGGAACGAAGGGTGCGTTCTACGCGGGGTCGGGAACGGCGGTGGCCCCGACGAACACTGCGGAGGTGATCGATCTGACGTCGGCGACGCCGGCGTGGCGGTCCACCGCGTCCATGGCGCTCGCGCGCAAGCAGCACAACGCGACTCTGCTTCCGGACGGCAAGGTTCTCGTCACGGGGGGAAGCAGCGGGAACGAGACCGCGACCGCCGTCTCGAGCAGTCCCGCGAAGGCGGCGGAGCTCTGGGATCCGGCGACCGGCCGATGGACGACCCTGGCTACCGAGCCGGTGTTTCGCGGCTACCATTCGATCGCGCTTCTCCTGCCCGATGGCCGCGTGCTCTCCGGTGGCGGGAACTTCGAAGCGACGGTGGAGACCTTCTCGCCACCGTATCTTTTTCAGGGAGCGAGGCCGACGATCTCCTCCGCTCCGACGACCGTCGCCTACGGCCAGATCTTCTTCGTCGGAACGCCGAGCGGGGCGAGCATCGCGAAGGTCACCTGGCTGCGTCTCGCCAACGTGACGCATACCAACAACATGGGTCAGCGATTCAGCCGGCTCAACTTCTCTCCGGCCACGGGTGGCTTGAACGTCACGGCCCCCTCGACCCGCAATGTCTCCCCGCCCGGTTACTACATGTTGTTCCTGATCAACAGCGCCGGAATCCCGTCGGTCGCTCGAATCGTCCGGATCGACGGGGCCGCGGCGACGCCGACACCGACGGGCGCGGTCGCCACCGCCACGCGCACGCCGACACGCACCCCGACGAGGACGTCGACCCCGGTCACGGTCGTCGCGACGGCAACGCGAACCCCGACTCGCACCGCGACGAGGACGGGGACGGCGACGGCAACCCGCACCGCGACGCGCACGGCGACGAGAACGGCGACGGCAACCGCGACGCGCACGGCGACGAGGACGGGCACCGCCACGGCGACCGCGACCCGGACCTCAACCCGGACAGCCACCGCCACGGCGACCGCGACGAGGACGGCGACACGGACTGCCACCGCCACGGCGACCGCCACGCGGACAGCCACTGCCACGGCGACCGCGACGAGAACGCCGACCCGGACGTCGACGAGCACACCCACCTTTACGGCGACGAGCACGCGCACGTTCACGGCGACGCCGACGCGGACGGCGACGCCCACGTCGACTCAGACGGCCACTGCGACCCGGACGAGCACGGCGACTCCGACCCGGACGCCGACTGCGACTGCGACGGCCACCGCGACGAGCACCTTCACGGCGACGGCGACGGCGACGGCTACCGCGACTCCGACTGCGACCGCCACGCCGACGAGCACGCCCACGGCGACGGCGACGGCGACAGCCAGCCCGACGCCGACGGCGACATCGACGAGCACGTCCACACCGACGGCCACCGCCACGGCGACGCCAACCGCCACACCGACGCCGACGCCGAGTCCGACCGAGACTCCGACCGCGACAGCGACCGCTACGCCGACGCCGAGCCCGACGGCGACTGCCAGCGAGACGCCGACCGCGACTCCGAGTCCGACGGACACTCCGACGGCGACCCCGACGGAGACCCCCGTTGTGCCGACTCCGACGGAGACGCCTCAGCCGACGCCGCCGGATGCGCCGCTCGGGCTCAGCGCATCGCCGGGCACTCTCGATGCGATCGCGCTCAGCTGGACCGACAACTCGAGCAACGAGGACGGTTTCGCCGTCGAGCGCTGTGTCGGCTCGGGTTGTGTGGATTTCGTGGAGATCGCGCGGCTCGGGGCGGGGGCGAACGGCTACACCGACGGACCCCTCTTGCCGTTGACCACCTACACCTATCGCGTGCGCGCGTTCAACGGAGCCGGGGGCTCCGGGTACTCGAACACCGCCGACGCCCAACCCGGCTTATGACGTCGTTAAGCCGGTCCCTTACTTTCCAGAGAGTTGTGTCGTTCGATCTGAGGTCGCCGCGCGGCCCGGTTCTTGCTCCAGTGGAGGATCCGAAATGAAAGCTCGCCATCTCGTCGCGGCCTCCGTGGCAGTCGTCGCGGCTCTCTTCCTCGACCCTGCATCTTTCGCGCAGGAGACGGACGCGGCGGGCGGCAAGTACACCGTTGTCGAGCTCGCGACGCTGCTCGTCGACGGCGTCAGCTACGCGCGCGGGGTCAACGACTCCGGCGAGGCGGCCGGACGTTCGGGGGAGGCCACCGGCAGTGACACGCGCGCGGTCGCTTGGACTAGCAAGGGGGACGTCGAGATCCTGGGAGTTCTCCCGGGCGGCGATTACAGCGCGGCATTCGCGATCAACAACTCCAAGGAAATCGTCGGAACGTCGAACACCGCAACCGGGGTGCGGGCCTTCCTTTGGACCGGTCGCGACGGAATGCAGGATCTGGGAACGCTCCCGGGAGACACCGGCAGCGAAGCGTTCGACATCAATAACGGCGGCGACGTCGTGGGCGCTTCGAACGGACCTCTCGGAATCCGCGCCGTGCTCTGGAAGAAAGGGGAGGGCATCACGGAACTCGGGATTCTTCCCGGAGGTCGCTCCGCCAAGGCCGCGAAGATTAACGAAGGGGGGGACATCGTCGGAACCTCCGACAGCGCCACGGGCAATCGCGCATTCCTCTGGACGAGAAGCGGGGGGATGCAGAGCCTCGGAACTCTTCCCGGAGACACGTCGAGCGAAGCGGTCGGCATCAACAACTCCGGACAGGTGGTCGGAAATTCGACGGGA
This sequence comes from Acidobacteriota bacterium, assembly GCA_046735265.1. Taxonomy (GTDB): domain Bacteria; phylum Acidobacteriota; class Thermoanaerobaculia; order UBA5066; family Gp7-AA6; genus DATBFU01. Next base: position 6,855 of record JBKPSZ010000256.1, read on the forward strand.
CCGAGCGGCAGCCACGCCTTTCTCTGGACGGCGAACGAG
>JBKPSZ010000257.1:0-7940 GCA_046735265.1 Acidobacteriota bacterium
ACACGTTGTACTCATCGTCGGCAGCGTCAGATGTGTATAAGAGACAGGCTCCACAGCGCGACGCCGGCGGCGAGCAGACGCGGGCGGTTGCCGCGGTCACCGAGCCGGCCGAACACCGGAGACGCGAGCATGTAGACGATAAGGAACGCCGTCGCGAGCAGTCCCAGTTGCGCATCGTTCGGCTTCATCTCCGAGCGCTTGAGGCTCTCGACGAGCGCCGGCACGACGAAGCGATCGAGATAGTTGAGGAGATTGGCGAGAGTCAGGAGGGCGACGGCCCAGAAAGCCGCGCGGCGCGGAAGATTCAATCGCCCGACGTGCCTCGCCAGCACGGAACCGAGGTCATCATAGTGTAGCCCTGTTTCTCGTAGAAGCCCTTCGCCGTGGCGCGGCTGTCGAGGTAGATGCGCTCGATGCCTTCGGCGCGGGAACGGCCCGCGAGCCATCGCAGCATCTCGGCGCCGTGCCCCTTTCCGCGCGCCTCCTCGAGCGTCACGAGATCGTCCACGAAGAGATGCTCGCCGCGGGCGAGGGTATGGCTCCGGCGCACGCCAGCGAGGCAGACGAGCCGGCCGCCGTCGAAGCCGCCGAAGAGGCGGTAGCCCTCGATCTGCTGCCGGCTGACCTCTCGGAGAAACGACTCGGCGCGGATGCGGTCCCGCAACGACGACAGGAGAGGGAACGAATCCCGGATCTCTTCGTCGGTCCGAAGCTCGCGGATGTCCATGCGGCGGATTCTACGAGGCGAAACCGGCACGCCGACCAGGGACTGAGGACTCGCGACTGGGGGATTCTTTCTCCACAGCAGTCCTCGGTCCCTCGTCCCTAGTCCGGCGCAGGCTCGGCCGGCTCTTCGACCTCGATGCAGCCCGAGAACTCCGACGTGTTGCCTGCGGCGTCGGTCGTCGTGGCGGTGATCTGCTGGCCGGGGGGCGCCGTCAGCGAGACGCCGAACTCCGCGTGGCCGGCGGGGTCCGTCGAGAACGTCGTCAGCGCGATCATCGCCTCGCCTTCGCCGTACCCGGATGGGTCGCACCGTGGGCTCGCGAAGAGCTCGATCGTGTAGTCCGCCGAAGGGGCCGCGTCGAGCGTCCCCTCGACGCTGTAAGGCGTCGCCCGCGTCAGGACGGGGAACGCGGCGAACGTGCCGAGGCCGGCGGCCGAGCCGGGCGGGTCCTCGGTGACCCCGTCGCCGCCGAGGTCGATTCCGAGGCCGCCGTTCTCGAAGATCGCGTTGCCGCGAATCGTGTTGCCCGGTCCGGCGGAGAACTGCACCTCGACTCCGGCGCCGGAGTTGAAGGCGATCCGGTTTCCTTCCGTCGCGGAGTCGCCGCCGATCTGGTTGCGGCGCGCTCCGTCGCGCACCAGAACTCCGATGGCGTTTCCGAGGCGCTCGACGCCGACGGCGTCGACACCGATCGCGTTGCCGAGGATCCGAGCCCCTTCCGCCTCGAACGCGAGCTCGATGCCGGCGCCGGCGTTTCCGGAGACGAGGTTGCGGACGGCGGGCGAGTTTCCGCCCACGGTGACCCGGACCGACTTCTGGATCGAGATCCCGGCGCCCCGGTTCGCGAGCGCGGCGGTTCCGGCCGCGTCCGTGCCGACGAAGTTCCCTTGAACGAGCGCCGCGTCGCCCGGCAGGATTCCCGGTCCCGCGTTGCCCGAAACGAGGTTGCAGTCGCCCGAGCACGCCCCGGTCGGGCTGGTCCGGTCGGAGCCGCCGATCTTTCCGCCGCCCCGGATGCCGCCGCGGCCGTTGCCGAGGGAGCTCCGTCCCGACTCGTCCGTGCCGACGAAGTTGCCGAGGATCGCGTCGTTCGGTCCCGCCGAGATGCCGACGCCTCCATTACCGGACACGAGATTGCCCGCTCCGGAGACGGGACTCCCGATCGTGTTGCCTCCGCCCGATGCGATCCCGTCTCCCCGGTTCGGAATTGCTCGGACGCCGGCGGCGTCCGTGCCGATGCGATTGGCCACCACGAGGTTGCGGCTGCCGGTGATCCGGATGCCGTCGCCGGCGTTGCCCGAGACGAGGTTGCCCGCGCCCGCCTCGGTGCCGCCAATCGTGTTCCCGTCCGTCGAGACCAGGATGCCGTGCCCCCGGTTTCCGGCCGCGGCCACGCCCGTCGCGTCCGTGCCGACGAAGTTGCGCTCGAGGACGTTGCCCCCTTTCTCCTCGAGGACGATCGCCCCGAGCGCGCCCGGAGCGAATCGCGAGACGACGATTCCGCGCACCGTGCTCGCCCCCGCGGTGATGCGCAATGCGACGGCGTCTTCCCCGGCGCTCGAGCCGTCGAGCTGAATGAGCGGCGCAGCCTCGAAGCCGGGCTGGCTCGTCCCGTCGAGGAGGATCGGATCGGTAATCAGCGGCAGCGGAGAGGAAAGCGCGATTCGCGCAGGTCCCGACCCGAGCGCGAAGACGACTGTGTCCTTTCCGCGGCGGGCATTGGCGAAGGTGATCGCATCTCGAAGAGTGCAGGTCCCCGTGCCCGTCGCCGCGCAGCCCGAGTCGTGGAGCCCGTCGGAGGGGTCGTTGACGGCGATCGTCGCGGCGGCGGCCACGGTCGGAAGCGCCCAGACGATGAGGAGCCCGAGAAAACGCGCGATCCGGCTCACGCCCCTATTCTCGCAGCGGCTGGACGAAAGACCGGCGCGGTCCCTACTGGAAATACCCGACGACGTCGATGACGAACTGAACGGTGCCGCTGGCCTGATCGACGCGCACCGTGATGTCTCCGCCGGACCCGACCGGGACGACGGCGTTGTTGGCCCGAGTCTGATTTTTCCGATAGTTGATGGTCGAGACGAGCGGGAGCGCGGAATCACCGGGGAAGATCCGGAGGTCACCGGCGGCGGTCGGCTGTGTGATGGTGAAGTTGAAGGCGACGGCCGAGGCGTCATCCGGGATGCCGCACTCGCCTCCGATTGGGAAGGAGCGGCTGGCACCGGCGGCGAGGGCCGGCGGAGCCGTGGAGCGGGTGTCGGCCAGCCGGCACGGCGCGAGCGTATGGTACTGGGCGGGCAGCGCGAGACATGCGGAAAACTCGGAGGTGTTGCCATTGGGGTCGGTCGCCGTGGCGGTGACCACCCGCCCGGGTGGAACCGTCAGGCTGACGCCGAACGAGGCATTTCCGCTCGGGTCGGTCCCGACGACCGCGCTCTGGATGAGAGTCTGCCCTTCGCCGGCCCCGGACGGATCGCAGGCCGTGCTCGCGAAGAACTGGACCCCGAAGCTGGTGTTCGGCGTGCTGTTGAGGGTGCCTTCGACGCTGCTTGCCGTCACGGAGGTCAGGACGGGAGAGTTTTGAAGGTTGTTGGGTCCGGTATCGCCGTCGCCCACATCGTTCGGCGTCACGCCATTGAATCCGAGATCGATCCCGAGGCCGCCATTGGAGAAGATCGAGTTGCCGAAGATCGCGTTGCCGGTGCCGGTGCCGATTCCCACACCGACGCCGCCGTTGAACGCGATGACATTCCCCGTTCCCGCGGTCGGCCCGCCGATCGTGTTCGAGTTCGCGAGCAGAGTCGTGTGGACACCGTCTCCCGAGTTTCCCAGGGGTTCCGTCCCGGAGGCATCGGTGCCGATGGAGTTGCCCTGGACGAAGTTGCCGGTTGCCCCGCTCCCCGAAAATCCATGGATCTCGATTCCGAAGCCGGTGTTGCCCGAGATCACGTTGCGCGCGCCGGCGGTCGTTCCGCCGATGACGTTGTCGGAGGCATTGTTTGCGATGGAGACACCGCCGAGCGTGTTGGCGAGAGCGATCGTTCCGGTGACGTCGGTCCCGATGAAGTTCCCTGCTACGGTGTTTCCGCTGGCGAAGCCGGTCGAGATGAAGATCCCACGCAGGCCGTTGCCGGAAATGACGTTGCCCGCGCCGGCCGCGATCCCGCCGATCAGGTTGTTCGCCGCGTTACCGAGCTCGATGCCGTCGTCCTCGTTCCCGATCGCCGCCGTGCCGGCCGCATTGGTGCCGATGAAATTGCCCTGGACGGTGTTGTTCGTCGAAGGGCTCGAGATGACGACGCCGGTGAGCTTGTTTCCCGAAATGACGTTGCGCGCCGCGGGGGCGGTGCCGCCCACCGTGCTGCCGGTGCCTCCCGCGATGAGAACGCCGTGTACGTTGTTTCCGCGGTTGAGCATTCCCGTGGGGTCGGTCCCGAGGAAGTTGCCGGTGATCACGGTGTTGCTGCCGACCGTCCGGATGGCGGAGTTGCCCGAGCCTCCGCGATTGATGACGAGGCCCCGGATCGTGCTTCCCGACGCATTGATGTTGATGAGGCCTCCGGCCGCGCTCCCCGCCGCGGTTCCGTCGATCTGGATCTTCAAGACGGCGTTTTCGCCGGCTGCGAGCGTGTTCACCTTCGCGCCGGGCTGGCTGTAGCCGTCGATGAGCACGGGCTCGGAGACCGTCGGAAGCGGGGAGGTGAGAAGCGTGATCGTGCAGACGGCCGCGCAGCCACCGGCGATGTCGAAGCTGATTGTGTCGAGACCCGGCGCCCCCGCGGCGCATTCGCCCGCCATCGCCCCGGACGCCGTGTTGCTGTTGGCGGCGAGGATGGCCTCGCGGAGCGTACAGACGCCGTCGTTGGCGGTCGTGTCGGCGATGCTCGTGACCGTGATTCCCGAGGCCGAAGAGACGAAGATCGCCAACACCGCGATCGAGCGCAGAGCGAGAACGAGCGGTCGCCGTGGCGCTCGTCGCTTCATGAACGCTGCCACTTCAGGTCCATCGCCCTATCCAGACGGCCGGCGCGTCAGCCCTTCGACGGCGGCCGGTACGACGCGCGGTTTTCCGGGCCTTCCCAAACCGTGACCTCCTCGACGCGCGACCATCCGAGCGCACCGGCGCCCTCGAGCCTCTCGGCGAAGTGCCTTGCGAGGTTCTCGGCGGACGTATTGCGGCCGGCGAACGCCGGGTGGTCGTTCAGATAGGTGTAGTCGAGCTCCTTCGCGATCGCCTCGAGCGCCCTCTTCGCCGGCACGAAATCCACGGCGACGTCGTAGCGCTGGAGCTTTTCCGATGCGAGGACCGCCTCGACCTTGTAAGAGTGGCCGTGCAGGGGCTCGGGGCCGCCCTCGTAGTCGATCAGATTGTGCGCGGCTTCGAAGCGCGCGGACACCGTGACGCGGTAGGGCATGCGTGCATGTTATCGGAGGCGGCGCGGCGTCCTCGCCGGCTTGAGGCCGCGGGACCTTCTCGCTACAGTGCGATCGCCGCACTTCCCAGCGAAGGAGATTCCATGAGAAGCCGCCGAATCGCGCGAATGTTTCTTCGAGTCCGGATTGCGCTCGGGGCGTTGGCCCTCGCGGCGCCGGCGGCCCGGGCCGCGGACGGATCGCCGACCCTCGGGGTCGACGATTACTTCCGCTTGAAGAAGATCACGCAGGTCGCCGTGTCACCCGATGGCCGGCGCGTCGCGTACGTCGTTCATGCCGGAGCGATGCTCACGTATTACTCCGACCAGCTCTCCTTCGGAACCTCGACCGGTTCGCCTTCTGGCTGAAGGGCGACGAGCGCTCAGGGGAGGGGAAGTCGGAGCAGTACCGGCGTTGGAGCCAGATGCGGGCGGGCTCCGCCTGGGAGAAGGAGTACGCCGCGGCGGCCGGGAGCCGGAGTCGCTAGAGCGAGCCCGGGCGGGTCTTACGAGAGGAGCGTTCCCTCCCGCGTCACCGAGAGCGAGGCCTGAGCCTCGGGCGGAATCGCCAGGAGCTTTTCGAGGACCTTCTTCGGCGTCGACGTCTCGCCGGCGGAGGCGTCGAGGTTGACCTCGAAACGCAGACGCGCGCCGGAGGCGTCCGTGTCGAGCGACAGGGCCTGGAGGGCGGGAACGCGGTCGCGCCACTGCCCGGCGATCGCCTCGGTGGCTCGTCCGATCTGCTCCGCGTCGTCGAGACGAACGGAGTAACGGGCGCCCTTCACGGCTCGCGAGAGAGGCGCTTCTCCCGCCGGGAGGAGGCGCACGTCGAGCACCGCGACTCCGGGCGGCAGCTTCGAGTTGATCCGTTCCGAGGCGTCGTCGCCGAAGGGCGCCGTGCCCTCCGCCTCGAAGACTTCCTCGCGGCTCTCGATCCCGAGCGCGAGCGCCGGGCCCATCGAGAGCTTCATGTGCGGGTTGAAGCCCTCCGAATACCGCGCCGGCAAACCCGCGGCCCGAATCGCACGCTCGAGGACGTCCATCGTGTTTCGGTGCGAGAGGAAGCGCGCGTCCCCCCGCTTTTCGAAGGTGATCCGGTGGCGGAAGACGCGGTCGCCCTGCGCCGGGAGGCGCCGCGCCGCCGAAGGAAGGTCCGGCATCGCCTTCTGGCGATAGGCGGCGCCCTTGGCCGGCTCGCGGTAGGCCGCGGGATCGTTCGGAGCGGCGACAGCGGCGTCGATCGTGGGCAACGATCCCGCCATCGGTCGCGCGAGCACCGTGTCCTCGCCGTTTCCCGGCACGCCGCAGGCGTAGCAGTGCCCCCACTTGCAGTCCTCGGTCCGCATCTCCTTCTTCGCCTTGATGAGCTCGATGCCGAGCCAGCGCTTCACGATCGAGACGTCGAGGACGTCCCAGGGTAGGACCTCGTCCAGCGCGTACTCGCGCAGGTACAACTCCTTCGGAATTCCTTGCGCCTCGAAGGCGCGCATCCAGAGGTCGTGGCGGAAGTGCTCGGTCCATCCGTCGAAGCGGACGCCCGATTTCCAGGCCGTGTGGAGCACGCTTCCCATCCGACGGTCCCCGCGAGAGAGCGCGCACTCGATCTCGGCTTCGCGCGGCTCATGCCACTTCATCCTCGCGCCGCGCACGCGTCGGAACTTCTCCTTCAAGTACGCGAGCTTGCGCTCGAGCGTCTCGACGCCGTCGAACGGGGCCCACTGGAACGGCGTCCACGATTTCGGCACGAACGATCCGACCGAGACGTTCACCTGCTTGCGGCCGTGCTTCCGACCCTGGGCGAGGATCCCTTCGACGAGCGTCACGAGCTCATCGAGGTCCGATTCGGTCTCCGTCGGGAGCCCGATCATCGTGTACACCTTGATCAAGTCCCAGCCGCGCGCGAAGGCGACGTCGGCCGCCGCGATCATGTCGACGTTGGTGAAGGTCTTGTTGATGACCCGGCGCAGCCGGTCCGATCCGGTCTCCGGCGCGAAAGTGAAGCCGGACTTGCGAACCTCCGAGACGGCGTCGGCGAGGCCGACGGAGAAAGCCTCGGCGCGCAGCGAAGGCAGCGAGATCGAGACGCGGCGGTCCGAGAGCTGCGGCGCGAGACACTTCACGAGCGGCTCGATCTGCGAGTAGTCGGCCGTCGAGAGCGACAGCAGCCCCACCTCGCTCCACCCCGACTCCGCGATGAACTTCGTCGTCATGGACGCGACGTCCGAGGGGTCGAGCTCGCGCACCGGCCGGTACCAGTAGCCGGCCTGGCAGAAGCGGCAGCCCTGCGTGCAGCCGCGCATGACCTCGAGGCCGAGGCGGTCCTGGACGATCTCGACCGAGGGCACCATGGGCTTGTCCGGGTAGTAGTCGGGCTTCAAGACCGGCACCCAGGTGCGCCGCGCCCGCTCGGGAGCGCGCGGGTCGTTGCGCGTAATCGCGGCGATGCGCCCGTCCTCGTGATGCGTCACGTCGTAGAAAGACGGGATGTAGATCCCGTCGATCGCGGCGAGGCGCGCGAGAACCTCTCGCCTCGCTTCCTTCTCCCGCCGCCCTTTCGCGACCGCCTCGAGCACCGTCGGAAGAGCCTCTTCCGCGTCGCCGATCAGGAAGGCGTCGAAGAAGTCCGCGATCGGCTCGGGGTTCGCCGTGCAGGGTCCGCCGCCGAGCACAATCGGATCGGTCTCGCGGCGATCGCGCTGCCAGACCGGCAGGCCCGCGAGTTCGAGCATGTTCAGGATGTTCGAGTAGTTCAGCTCCGCCTGGAGCGAGAAGCCGAGCACGTCGAAGTCCGCGACCGGGGCGAA
>JBKPSZ010000258.1:0-51527 GCA_046735265.1 Acidobacteriota bacterium
GGCGTGTGCCCCTGGAAGAGGCCGCCGCCCAGGAGCGTCTTCCAGCCCGGAAGCACCGCCTCGAAAAGCGTCTCGAGCGCCTCTCCGCCGATCCAGGCCTGGATGCCGAACCAGCCGCAGGCCACGAGCGCTCTCAGAATCGCCGGCAGGTTCGACCCGATCGTGCCGTAGGCGGCGCGCGCGAAGACCGGAAAGGGAATGCCATATTTCGTGCCCGGGTGCGAGTTCAAGAGGATGGGAGCGAGCACGATCGTGTTTCCGAGGAGGATCGTCAGCAGCGCCTGCCACCAGTTCATGCCGACCGAGATGAGGCCCGAGGCGAGGTTGTAGGTCGGGATGCAGTGGGCCATGGAGATCCAGAGCGCCGCGTAGTTGTAGGTCGTCCACGTGCGGCGGGCGATGGGCACCGGCGCGAGGTCGACGTTGAAGAGCGGACTCTTCTCGATCCGCGCGACGTCGATGAGCTCCACGCGGCCGTCGGCGTGCGACCTCTGGTTCGGGGCGGGACGGTCTGCGATCGAGCCTGCCATCGAGCCTCCTGGTCGTCGGGGCGCCTGGAATGTGCGGTGAGTTTAGCGCGCCGTCCGTCTAAGATGGACGCGAGTCCTTGAGCCTCCCAGAGTACTTCGTCCGCAGCCGTCGCGTCGTGACGCCCGGAGGGGTGCGCCCCGCGTCGTTTCTCGTCCGGGACGGCCGCATCGTTGCGGTCGAGGGGCCGGACGAGGTCCCGTCCCGCGCGGAGGTCCTCGACTTCGGCGACGCCGTCGTGATGCCGGGAGTCGTGGACACGCACGTGCACGTCAACGATCCGGGTCGCGCGGACTGGGAGGGCTTCGAGTCCGCCACTCGCGCCGCCGCGGCGGGCGGCGTCACGACGCTCTTCGACATGCCGTTGAACAGCATTCCCGCGACGACCGACGTCGCCGCCTTCGAAGCGAAGCTCGAAGCCGCGGCCGGTCGCTCGCACGTCGACGTCGGATTCTGGGGCGGCGTCGTGCCCGGGAACGTCCGAGAGATCGTGCCGCTCCGCCTCCGCGGCGTGCCAGGCTTCAAGTGCTTTCTCGCGCCTTCGGGAGTCGAGGAGTTCCCCGCGGTCGGCGAGGCGGAGCTGCGCGAGGCCCTTCCCGCGATCGCCGATGCCGGGGCCGTTCTCCTCGTGCACGCGGAGCGCGCCGAAGACCTCGCCGAAGTCCGTCCGGGCGCTCGGGATTACGCCGCGTACGTTGCGTCGCGGCCGCCCCGCGCCGAGAGCGCAGCCGTCGAGCTCCTCGCCCGCCTCGCCGAGGAATTCCGCTCTCCGATCCACGTCGTGCACCTCTCCTCCGCCGAAGCGCTGCCGGCTCTGTCCCGCGCCCGCGAGGCCGGCGTGCCGCTGACCGCAGAGACGTGTCCGCACTACCTCTTCTTCGAGGCCGAAGCCATTCCGCCGGGGTCGACCGAGTTCAAGTGCGCTCCGCCCATCCGGGGACGGGAAAACCGCGAGCGCCTCTGGCAGGCGCTCGGAGATGGCGTGATCGGAATGGTCGTCTCGGATCACTCTCCGTCCCCGCCCGAAGGGAAGTGCCGCGACACCGGCGACTTCTCGCGGGCCTGGGGAGGGATCTCGTCGCTCGAGCTCGCACTTCCGGCGCTCTGGAGCGCGGCGCGGCGGCGCGGAGTGGGCCTCGAAGCGATCGCGGACTGGATGTGCTCCGCGCCCGCGCGGCTCGCCGGCCTCGAGTCGCGCAAGGGAAAGCTCGCTCCCGGGTTCGACGCGGACTTCGTCGTGTGGCGTCCGGAGGCGTCGTTCGAAGTGGTTCCCGAGAAGCTCCAACATCGTCACAAGCTCACTCCTTACGCCGGAAGAGCGCTCTTCGGCGTGGTGGAAGAGACGCACCTGCGCGGGAAGAAGATCTTCGACAGGGGGAATTTCGTCGGCCGGCCGCGGGGAGAGGCCCTTCTGGTGCCGCCAGGGGATCCCGGCCCACGGAAAGGGGCGCACGACTGGACTTTCGAGAGCTGATCGACCTCGCTTCGGAGCGCGTCGGCGGCGTCGTCCTCGCCGCCAACGACGATTTCTTCGCGCCGAAGGAGAATCTCGTGAAGGCGAGCAAGCCCCTGTTCCGCGAGGGCGAGTACACCGATCGCGGGAAGTGGATGGACGGCTGGGAGACGCGTCGCCGCCGCACCCCGGGCCACGACTGGTGCCTGATCCGACTCGGGTTGCCCGGCCTCCTGCGAGGCGTCGTCGTGGACACCGCGTTCTTCCGCGGGAACTACCCGGACGCCTGCGCTCTCGAGACGTGCGAGGCGCCGGCCGATTCCTCGCCCGCGGAGCTCGAATCGGCGAGCTGGAACGAAGTCCTTCCTCGCTCCGCGCTTCGAGGAGACTGCGAGAATCCCTTCGAAGTCCGATCGTCGCGCCGGGCGACGCACGCGCGCTTCCACATCTTTCCCGACGGCGGCGTGGCGCGGCTCCGGATCTACGGGCTCGTCGCGCCGGACCCGCGGACTCTGTCACGCCAAGAGCCGATCGATCTCGCCGCCGTCGAGCACGGCGGCATGGTGCTCGCGGCGAGCGACATGTTCTTCGGAAACCGGCACAGCCTGATCCTCCCGGGCGCCCCCCTCGGGATGCACGACGGGTGGGAGACCCGCCGGCGCCGCGGTCCGGGCCACGACTGGGCGATCGTTCGGCTCGCCGGCAAGGGGCGCGTTTCACGGATCGAGGTGGACACGCGTTTCTTCAAGGGTAATGCGCCGGGGAGCTGTTCGGTCGAAGGGCTCGATGCGCCGGAGCTCCGGGAGGGGGAGCTTCCGTCCTCGACGGCACCCTGGAACGAGATCCTGGCGAAATCCTCTCTGGAGCCGGACTCGGTCCGGGTCTTCGACCGCGAAGTGAGCCCCGTCGCGCCGATCACGCACGCGAGGCTGAACATCTTCCCGGACGGGGGCGTCGCGCGCCTCCGCCTCTGGGGCCGTCTCCAGCCGACCGGAGCATGACCGCGGCGCTCGAGCGGCTGAACGCCCTCGGCGACGCAGAAGCGCAGGAGGAGCTCCGTCGATTCTGCGGCTCGATAGAGTGGGCGCGCCGGATGGCGCGCGCCCGTCCGTTTCCCGACGTGTCGCGGGCTCTCGAAGCGGCGGAGCGGATCTGGGCATCGCTCGAAAAGGAAGACTGGCTCGAGGCGTTCCGCGCGCATCCGCGGATCGGCGATCGCGCCGCCTCCGGCCGCGAAGCCCGGGAACAGGCCGGAGCGCACGCGGCCACGGCGGAGGTGCGGGCGCATCTTTCCGAAGCGAACCGACTCTACGAGGAGCGATTCGGCCACGTCTTTCTCGTCGACGCGACGGGCAAGACCGGCGCGGAGATGCTGGAGCTTCTCCGGCAGCGCATCGGAACGGAGCCGGACGAGGAGCTGCGCATCGCCGCCGGCGAGCAGCGTAAGATCACGCGACGACGCCTGGAAGGAGCTCTCGGAAAGTGAGCGGAATCACGACCCACGTGCTCGACACGTCGAGCGGCCGGCCCGCGAGCGGAGTCCCGGTCGCGCTCGAGGTCCGGTCCGAAGAGGGGAGCTGGCGGGAGATCGCGCGGAGCGCGACCGACGGAGAGGGCCGCGCGAGCCTCCTCGCGGCGAAATCTCAGGTTCCCCGCGGCGTGTATCGGCTCTCCTTCGACACCGGCGCCTACTTCCTCGCCTCGAACGTCGAGGCGTTCTATCCCGAGGTGCGGGTCGTCTTCGAGGTCCGCGAGCTCTCGCCTCACCACCACGTTCCGTTGCTCCTCTCGCCGTACGGGTACTCGACCTACCGGGGGAGCTGAGGACGGATCCCTCGATGCTCGGTCCCAACTCCTACGGCAAGTCGGGCATCCGCGTAGTGCGGGTCTCTCGCGGACCGAATCGCCACGACATCGTGGACCTCACGGTCGCCGTGAGCCTCGAAGGAGACTTCGAGGCCGCACACGTGACGGGGGACAACTCCGCGGTGCTCCCGACCGACACGATGAAGAACACGGTGTATGCCTTCGCGGCCAGGACGCCGCTCGAGCCGATCGAGGGCTTCGCGCTCGCCCTGGCCCGGCACTTCGTCGAGACGCATGCGCCCGCCGAGCGCGCAAGCGTCGAGATCTCGGAGCACCCCTGGGAACGGCTCGACGTGTCCGGACAACCGCACGGCACGGCTTTCCGGCGTCCCGGAGGGGAGACACGCGTGACCCGAGCCCGAGTCGAACGAGGCGGAGGAGAGGTCGTGGAGTCGGGCCTCGCGGGACTCGTCCTGATGAAGACGGCGCGGTCCGGTTTCGCCGGCTTCGCGCGGGACCGCTTCACGACTCTGCGTGAAACGGACGACCGTCTGCTCGCCACCGCCCTGGAGGCCGCCTGGACCTACGCGTCCGCGGATCTCTCGTTCGCCGTCCTCCGAATGGGAATCCGGCAGACGCTCCTCGAAACGCTCGCCGAGCACGAGAGCCGCTCGGTCCAGCACACCCTGTACGCGATGGGGGAGACGGTTCTCGAGAGATACCCGGACGTCGCCGAGATCCGGCTTTCGATGCCGAACAAGCACCACCTGCCGGTCGACCTCGCGCCCTTCGGATTGGAGAACCGCAACGCGATCTTCGTCGCGACCGAAGAGCCGTACGGCTTGATCGAAGCGAAAGTGAGACGGCCGTCCGCCGCCGAGCGGACGAGCCATCGACCTTGACGAGGGGAGGAGTCACATGAGCGACCAGCCACCGGCGGCTCTTGCGGGACGGGGCAAGCGTCTCGGCGGCATCATCATCGACGCGCTGATCGTGGCCGTGATCCTCGTTCCCATCATGTTCGTCACCGGCGCCTTCCGCATGATGTTCGGAGGGGGCTACTCCTTCGGCCGTCAGGCCGGATACGGCCTTCTCGGCTGCGGAATCTGGCTCGTGCTCAACTGGCGCCTGCTCGAGCGGAGCGGGCAGACGATCGGGAAGAAAGCCCTCGGGATGAAAATCGTGGACCTCTCGGGCGCCCTTCCCCCCTTCGGAAAGCTCGTGGCCCTTCGCTACGTCCTTCCGATCCTGATCGCGCAGATTCCCTTCCTGGGAGGGTTGTTTTCGCTCGCCGACGCGCTCTTCATCTTCGGGCCCGAGCGACGCTGCATTCACGACTACCTGGCCGGAACGCGGGTCGTCGAAGCATAAAGGCGGCTCGGCTGCGGGCGGGTCGAGCCCGGCCCCTACATTTCTTCGATCGGGGCCCGCCGGCCGGGCCGGAAATCTGCGGTTCATGGAGCCGGAAGCGCCGCGCAACGCGAGTCTTAGTTGCAGTGGATGAGCTGCAGGACTTCGCCCGTTTCGGGCACCGTCTCGAGGAAAAAGCCGATCCCTTGTGCGTAGTAGTTGCGCTCGACACTTCCCGGATCGAGCGGGGTGAACTCGAGCGTCACGATGCAGTCCCCCGCGGAGCAGAGCAGCTCCGCCAGCTTTCGAGGCACCAGCGTGTCGAGATCCCGATCCTTGCCGAACGCGTACGAGATCGACACGACCTGGGCGACGTCCTCGGCGTTCGCGATCGAGAACTCCTGCCTGTACAGCTGACGCCTACCGGCGGCGTCGCGCCGCCAGGATCTTCACGAAGGAACGGCTGCGGAGCTCGTCGAGAGTCAGACCGCTCTTCTCGACGGCTTCGCTCTCCGTGATGGCGCCGCAGCTCCAGGCGCGCAGGAAGTAGTTGAGAAGCCCCTGGCCTGTCGCCGCGTCGTCGAAGACCTCGCCGACGAGGGTCGCCTGTCCCGCCTTCTCGACGAAGTTCTTGAGCCTCGCCGAGGCGGCGTCGAGCCCTTCGAGGAAGAAGGCGGCAAGAGCGGCGTAACGGGTTGGCAGCTGCGCGGGGTGCAGGTCCCACCCCTGGTAGTACCCCCCCTCGAGCGAGTGCCGGACGTGGCCGTAGTGGAGCCGCCAGGCCGCGTGCACCGCTTCCCGATTCTCCCGGATCTGCGCGTCCGTCAGCTTCCGGCCTTCGGCGGCCCGATGCCGCGGCACCGGCAGGACGTTCGTGGCGCCGTCGGAAATCCAGACGCCGGTGCCGGCGAGCGCGACCTGCATCGCGTGCTTGGCGAAGTCGCAGGCCGGGTGCGCCATGTGCTGGTGCGCGGCGGTGATCTGGAGCGAGGCCGTGTAGTCGTACGTCCCGAAGTGCGCCGCGGCGCAGCGCCCCCGGGCGGCCTCGGCCAGGCGCAGGACCTGGACCTGGCCGCGCTCGCCCAGGATCGCCTGCGGCGTCTCGATCATGATCTCGAGCCGGAGCGTCCCCGCCGGCAGCTTTCGACTCCGCTCGAAGCGATCGAAGACGTCCGCGAGCGCCCAAACCTGCTCGGGGATCGTTACCTTCGGGAGCGTGACGACGAAGTTCTCGGGGAAGCGGCCGGCCCGCTCGAGCAGCTCCGTCAGGAAGAGATCGAGCGTCCGGAGGCTGCGCCGCTTCAACTCCTCGGTGAACGGCTTGATCCGGATGCCGATCGAAGGAGGCAGCGTCCCCGCCGAGAGCCCGGCCGCGGTCTCGCGCGCGGCGCCCGCGGCGTGGCCGTCCTCCTCCGCGTCGGGCCGGTTCCCGTAGCCGTCTTCGAAGTCGATCCGGAAGTCCTCGACCGGCTCGCGGCGGAGCTTCTCGACGACGCGCTCGAAGATCTTCGGCGCGGATCCCGACGGCAGCCCGAGCGCTGCGCCGAAAGCGGCGGCGTCCGGCGCGTACTCCTCGAGCGACCGCAGAGCCAGCGCGCCCAGCCGCGGGGCCGTGTCGGCCTTGAAGACCTGCGCGCCTCCGTAGACCGTGTGGACCGGCTGCCGCCGCGCGGAGTCCCCCGGATAGCGGGCGGCCAAGGCCTCGTTCCCCTTCTTGAGCTCGCCGAGGACCGGCGCCAGCACCGCGTCGGAAAGGGTCGCCTTCACGCGCGCGCCTCGCGCCAGAAGCGCTCGAGAAGATTGCCGCAGACGCGGCGCCGGTAGTCCGCCGTGGACCGCAGGTCGTCGATCGGCGCGATCTCGGAGAGGAGTGCCTCGCGCGCTTCCGCGAGCGAGCCGCCCGAGGAGAGAAGGCTCTCGGTTCGACGCGCGCGGATCACCGTGGGCGCGACGCTCCCGACCGCGATCCGCACCGAGGGACCGATGACCGCCGCCATGACGACTTTGGAGATGGCTTGAGCCGTGCGGGTCCCGACTTTGCGGAAGAGCTGGCGGCCGCGGAGGGGCGGGATCTCGATCGCGAGGAGAAGCTCGTCCGGCCGCATCACGCTCTTTCGATATCCGGTGTAGAAGTCCGCGAAGGCGATGCGGCGGCGTCCGCCGGCGCTCGCCAGGACGAGCCTCGCCTCCGCCGCGACGAGCACGGGGAGCGTGTCGCCCGCCGGAGACGCGTTCACGACGTTTCCGCCGATCGTCCCCCGGTTCTGGATCTGGACGCCGCCGACTTCGCGGGCCGCCGCGGCGAGCATCGGGATTCGACGACGGACGAGCGCGGAGCGCTGGAGCTCCGTGTAGGTCGTCAGCGCGCCGATCGAGAGCGTTTCTCCGCGGAGACGGATTCCGCGCAGCGCTTCGAGCGGCCAGAGGTTCAGGAAGCGCTTGTCCTTCAGCGTTCCGAAGTTCAGATTCACGTAGAGATCCGTGCATCCCGCGAGCGGCGTGAGCGGGCCTTCGTCGCGGAGCATCCGAAGGGCCTCGGGGAGCGAGCGCGGCTCGAGAAGTGTCAAGGGAGAGATGGCGCCCTTCATGCCCTCGCCCTCGACCCGCGCGCCTTCCGGATCGCGCGATAGATCCCTTCGTATCCGGTGCATCGGCACAGATTGCCGGCCAGCCCGAATCGGATGTCCTCGAGGGTCGCCTTCCGCGGAAGCGCCGCCGCGGCGAGAATCATCCCGGGCGTGCAGATGCCGCACTGGGCGCCGCCCTCCGTGACGAAGGCTTTCTGGAGCGCCCCCTTCCCCTGGAGCCCTTCGATCGTCGTCACGCGGGAGTTGCGCGCCTGGGCGAAGGGAACGAGGCAGGAGTTGACCGGCTCGCCGTCCAAGAGAACGGTGCACGCGCCGCACTCCCCCTCGCCGCACCCCTCCTTCGTCCCGGTGAGCCCGCAGTCCTCGCGCAGGACGTCCAGGAGGCGCTTCATCGGGTGCGCCGCGACCTCACGGCTGCGGCCGTTGACCGTGAGCTTCACTTCCGCATCGCCTCGAGAATCCGCTCCGGCGTCGCCGGAATCGAACGCACGTCCACGCCGAGATGGCGGATCGCGTTGACGACGGCGGGCGCGGGGCCGTCGATGGGCAGCTCTCCGACGCCTTTCGCGCCGAACGGGCCGCGCGGGTACGGGTTCTCGAGGATCTCGACGTCGATCTCGGGCGTGTCCATCGTGGTCGGGATCAGGTAGTTCGTGAGCTGGGCGTTCGCCATGCGGCCGTCCCGCATCGCGACCTCTTCCAAGAGCGCCCAGCCGAGGCCCTGCGCCGTTCCGCCTTCGATCTGCCCCTTCGCGAGGATCGGGTGGATCGCGCGGCCGAACTCCTGCACGGCGGTGACGCGCGTCGGTCGGATCTCTCCGGTGTCGGGATCCCGCTCGACCTCCGCGACGTCGCAGCCCCAGCCGTACGCGCCGTACGCGTCACCCCGATAGGTTTCGTCGCTCCACCGGATCTCGGGGGGCTTCGAGTACTCCTTCGTGATGCGAAGCGGACCGTGGCGCCGCAGGTACGCGCGGGGGGAGAGCCCGCCGAGGCGCGACTTCATCTCCCGCGCGGACTCCTCGAGGATCTTCCCGACGATCATGCACGTCCGAGAAGCAACGGTCGGGCCGCTGTCGGGCACGCGCGCGGTGTCGGCGTCGCCGACTTCGATCCGATCGTAGGGGAGACCGAGCGCCTCGGCCACGATCTGCGCGTGCATCGTCCGCGTGCCCTGTCCCATTTCCGTCGAAGCGACGAGGATTCGCGCGCCGGTCTCGGTCAGCTCGAGCGAGGCCTTCGAGGCGAGCTTGACCTCGCCTCCGCCGGTGAACCCCGAGCCGTGGAAGAAGAGCGCGAGGCCGATGCCGCGATCGGTTCCCGCCCAGGCGCGCCGCTTGCGGCGGAAGTCGCTCCGGCGGACGGCCTCGCGTAGAACCGCGAGCGCGCTCGTGTCCGCGCCGAGCTTCTGGCCGGTGGCCGTCTCGTCCCCGGGACGCAGCGCGTTGATCTCCCGGAGGCGGACCGGGTCCATTCCGAGAGTTTCCGCGATCCGCTCCATGTGGACTTCGGCCGCGAACTCCGACTGCGGCGCGCCGAAGCCGCGGAAGGCGCCGTTCGGTGGCGTGTTCGTCTTGACCGAGCGGGCGCGCAGGCGGACGTTCTCGCAGCGATACGGGCCGGTCGCGTGAATCGCGGCGCGGGAGAGCACGACCGCCGACAGGGTCGCGTAGGCGCCGCCGTCCATCAGGATGTCCGCGTCGATCGCCGTCAGGCGGCCGTCGCGCTTGACGCCGGTGCGGTGGCGGAGGATCGCCGGGTGCCGCTTCGTCGTCGCGACCATGTCCTCGCCGCGGTCGTAGACGATCTTGACCGGGCGGTTCGCCTTGCGCGCGAGGAGCGCCGCGTGTCCCGCGATCATCGAGGGGTACTCCTCCTTGCCGCCGAAGGCGCCGCCCGTCTCGGTCTGGACGACGCGGACCTTCTCGTCGGGCAGGCCGAGAAGGATCTTCAGTGCCCGGTGCACGTAGTAGGGGCACTGGAGCGACCCGTACACGGTGATGCCGCCGTTCTCGGGGAGCGCGATGACACCGTTGGGCTCGATGTAGAGCTGCTCCTGGTGGCCCGTCCGGTATTCCCCTTCGACGACGACGTCCGCCTCCCGGAATCCGCGCTCGAGATCGCCTTTGGCGATGGTGATGTCCTTGAACGTCTCGGTCGCGCGTTCCGGGTCGAGGATCGGGTCGGCGACTTCGTAGTCGATCGCCACCTCGGCCGCCTCGAGTCGCTCTCGGTCCGCGTGGGCGAGGAGCAGGATCGGCTCGGCGAAATGCCGGATCTCGCGCTCCGCGAGGCACGGCTGGTCCTCTTCGATGAGCGCGACGAAGTTGCGGCCCGGCACGTCGCGGTGGTCCGCGACGACGAATCCTGCGGGGTCGAAGCCGAGGCGGATGCCGCGGATGCGCCCGCGCGGAATCGTCGATCGCACGGTGCGTCCCCAGAGCATTCCCGGGAAGGAGATGTCGTCGATGTACCTGGCCGCGCCGGTGACTTTCGCCGCCCCCTCCTTGCGGGGGACGTTGCGGCCGACGAAACGGGTTCGGGGGGGAGTTTTCCTCGGTCCTCTCGACGTCACGAGGACTTGGAGCCTACCGCTTCCGACTCGTAGCCGCCGTGGTAGCCGGACGCCTCGGGGCGCTTGATCTGCGAGTGCGGCACGATCCGGTCGCGGCGCAGTCCCCGGAAGTCGTCGAGGGTCTTCCAGCCGCGGTGGGCGTTCTTCTCGAGGAACTCGGTCATTCCGTTTCGAAGCTCGCGGACGACGTTCGGTCCGACCGCGTGATCGAGCATGGCCGCGGTGCAGACCTGGACGGTGCCGCAGCCGAGCAGGAAGTAATTCAGGGCGTGGGCGAAATTCGAGATGCCTCCGATGCCCGAGAAGCTGCGGTCCGGAAGAGCCGCGGTCATCTGCGACATCTTGGCGAGCGAGAGCGGGAGGATCGCGGGTCCGCCGAGGCCGCCCATCGCCGTCAGGCCCTCGACGTTCATCTCGAACTCGAGCGTCTCGGCGTCGATGAGCGTGAGCGACGTGAAGGTGTTCGAGGAGGAGATCGCGTCCGCCCCGCCGAGGAACGCGCCGCGCGCCTCGACGACGATGTCCGTCGTGGAAGGCGTCAGCTTCGCCCAGATCGGGATCCGCGAAACCTCGCGCACGACGTTCGTCACGATCGAGATCTGCTGCTGGTCCTTCCCGATGTTCGACCCCATGTCCTTGCGGTCCATGTGTGGGCAGGAGAGGTTCAATTCGAGCGCGTCCACGCCCTCGTCCTGACAGGCCTTCGCCAGCGTCTGCCAGTGGCGCATTTCTTCGTCGGACCCCGAACCCGCCATGATCGAGGCGACGAGCCTCTTCGTCGGGTGAGCCTTCTTGATACGCGAGAGACGGCCGATCCACCAGTCGAGGGGCTTGTCCGAGATGAGCTCCCAGTTCCACGAGGAATGGAGCGCGGCGCCCGGCCGCTTCTTCATGGAGAGTTGCGGCGAGTCCGCATCGGCCCGAAGGAAGTTCGTCTTCGGCCCCTTGACGTTGACGACCGGGTGGAGACCGATCGTCTTCGTGACGACCCCACCCCAGCCCGCTTCGAAGGCCCGCAGGATGTTCGATTCCGACTCCGTCGGGGGAGCCGACGAGAGGAGAAACGGGTTCTCGAATCGGAGCCCGGTGAAGACGGTCGAGAGGTCGGTGCTCATGGTTCAGTTCCCGTTGGCGGCCCGGCACGATTCTACGCTCGTGCGGCGCTCTCCGCGGTCTCGGACCCCTCCGAATCGGCCGCTCAGGCGGTGTCCGAAAGAAAGGCGGCCCAGTTGTCGGGAAGGCGGGAGATTCCGGCGACCTCTCGCAGCCGATCGGACGTGAGGGGAACGACCTTGAACTCGGCGTCCACGCAGAGGGCCCCATCCGTCCGCCGCGCTTCGATGTGAACGACGAGCGGATCCGAAGCGCCGCCCCGCTGCTTCACACGGCCGAGGAGAGTGATCGGCAGATCCGTCGGCGCAGGCTTGTGGTACGTCGCGGTCGCCGAACGGAGCAGCCACGCCGCGCCGCGATTCGGGCCGAGCAGCGTCGCAACCCACGTGGAGAGGCAGTCCATGGCGGTGTAGATCGCGCCGCCGTGGGTGATGCCGGGAAATCCGGCCATGTGGTCGGTCGGTACGAAGCGGGCACGGAGATAGGAGTCGTCGTTCGAGTCACGGTGGATCTCGATCCGAAGCCCGTGAGAGTTCTCCAGGCCGCATCCGAAGCAGGTGTTGTCCGCGAGCAGATCGCGATTGACGAGAGAAGTCACGGAAGGTCCCTCCATTCGGATGGATGCCGGCGCGTCAGAAGAATCCGCGGAGGAAGGCTGCCGCTTTCTCCGAGATGCCGGCGATCTTGTTCGTCGCCTGACGATAGAACTTGAAGTTGAGCTCGGTCTCGGGTCGGCCGTCGTTCCAGTCGGAAAAGGGCTTGAGCTCCGTGCGCCCGAGGCGCCGCTTCGCGGCCCCCGTGCGTCGGACGGTGATGCTGACGCGCGGCGTCTGCCGGGCAATCCCGCTCTTCTTTGGGGTCGCTCTGGCCGTCGTGACGACGCCGCTCGCAATGAGTCCCGGTCCTCCTTCGTTCTCGCTCGCCAAGACGAAGATCGTGTCGCCCTTGGTGATGCGCCTGCCGCCGTACATCGTCTTCTGCGCGGGGAACGCGAACGTCTTCGCGCGCGGGTCGCGAACCTCGGCTTTGATCACGAACATCATTTTTCGCGAGCGTCAGCGCCCGTCACCGGTGTCGCAATGGCGAGCGCTTCCACTTCCACCAGAAATTCGGGCCTTCCGAGCGCCTGGACGCCGACGAGCGTACATGCCGGCAGAGATGGACCGTCGAAATGGCGCTGCACGGCGCTCCGGATCGCACCGATTTTTCCCTGCTCGTAACCGACCACGTAAATCGTGAGCTTCGCCACGTCTCTCGCCGAGCAGTCTGCGGCGGAAATCGCCCGGATCAGGTTGACAAACGCCTGCTCGACTTGCGCTTCGAAGCTGCCGTCGCCCACCAGGGCCTCATGCGCGTCCACGCCGACCTGGCCCGACGTGACCACGATCCGAAGCGGCGACCCCTCCGTCGCGACGACCTGCGAAAACAGAGTGCTCCAGTCCGGAAGCTCCGGCGGATTGAGATGCGTCCGTTTCACGGGGCGGCTTCGGAGAAACACAGGATGTAGCCGTCGGGATCCTCGACGTAGAAATCGCGCGTGCCCCAGGGCCTCTGCTTGAGCGGTCTCGTGATGGGCGCTCCGCGGCCGACGAGCTCGTCGTGCAACTCCCCGACCCCGGAGACGGCCAGATACGCGTCGAGATGCTCGCCCGACCTGCGGTGGGCGCGCTCGGCGTCGAGCTTGGGCGCGCACTTCAAGTGGATGACGGCGCGATCGCGGGAGACGCTGGCGTAGAAGCTTTCGTAGACGAAGTCGCGCGAGAA
Organism: Acidobacteriota bacterium; assembly: GCA_046735265.1. Classification (GTDB taxonomy): domain Bacteria; phylum Acidobacteriota; class Thermoanaerobaculia; order UBA5066; family Gp7-AA6; genus DATBFU01. The sequence goes on from JBKPSZ010000258.1 coordinate 13,178, forward strand.
ACCGAGGCGCTGTTCGTAGAAGGCCAGGGAGTCATCCAGTTTGTCGACGAGGAATTGAGGAACCGCAGCGGTGATCGAAGCCATGAGACACCTCCTGGCGGTTTAGCCGACGCTCCCGGAGCGAGTCCGCTACACGCGCGTGTTCGGCGGCCGACGAGTTGTTCCCGCCAAATGTTAGACCGGGTCCGTCACGCTCCCTCGGGGAGCCACAGGACTGCCGAACTCGGGTTCGGGTACGCCCATCATGTTCCCCTTGCGCTACCAGGATGCACGCCTGTGAAGACGCAACCTCAACCCCGGCGCGCCGCCTCGATCGCAGCGATGTCGATCTTCTTCATCTGCATCATCGCATCGAAGGCGCGCTTGGCGGCTGCAGGATCGGGATCGGTGATCGCTTTCGTCAGAGCCAGAGGCGTAATCTGCCACGACACGCCCCATTTATCTTTGCACCAGCCGCAAGCACTCTCCTCGCCGCCGTTGCCGACGATTGCGTTCCAGTAGCGATCCGTTTCGGCTTGGTCGGCGGTTGCGACCTGAAACGAGAACGCTTCGTTGTGCTTGAACGTGGGTCCACCATTGAGCCCGAGGCAAGAAACGCCCATGACGGAGAAATCGACCGTCAGCACATCTCCTTTCTTCCCGGACGGAAAGTCGCCCGGGGCGCGATGCACGGCGCCGACGGATGAATCCGGAAACGTCCGGGCGTAAAAGCGCGCCGCGTCCTCGGCGTCGCGGTCGTACCAGAGGCAAATCGTGTTCTTCGCTGGCTTCGTCATGTCACTTCTCCATCGTTGTGAGCCGCCTGGAACCGGAGTAACGCCGTAGGTCACAGTCGAAGGCACTGGCTCTGCCAACATTTCCGCGTTAACCGGGGCAAGATCCGTACCATTTCCGCCGCTCAGCCGCCTGACGTTCGCGTTCCGCCGCGAACGAATCGAATCCCATGTGAGACGCGCCGCGATCGTGTTGAGGGGTACATCGCGGACCTGCTGGCTGCCGCGCGCGGCGAGCAGCTTCCCGGCGCAAGAGCTAGTCCGACCGCCACGGTCGCTCAGGATCGACGGTTGGGAGGGCGCCTCAGCGGAGGACTCCCCGATGGGACCGGCGACGGCGTCGTCAAACCCCTAGCCCTCGCGCTTCATCCGCTCCCGGCGGGCGACCTCGCGATCGCTCGGTGAATCGAGGGCGGTGTCGCCAATCTTGATAGCACCCTCTCGCTCGTAATGGCCGACGATCAGGCCATTTGGAGAGACGCGGGACCTCGTCAGCTTGAACGAATGCGGCGCCGATCCGTCGGCGAAGAGCTTCTTGCCGCTGCCCAGCAGGACCGGCACGGTGAAGATGCTCATCGCGTCGACCAGATCATTGGCGAGCAACGCGTGGACGAGTTCGGTGCTGCCCTGGGTGACGAGGTTCGGGCCGTCTTCCTGCTTCAGGCGCTTCACGTCGGCGATGTCGCGCAGGAGCACGGAACCCGCCCAGCTCGTATCGACCTGGCCCGAGCGCGAAACCGCGTACTTCTTGATGTCGTTGAACAGCCTGGCGATGCCGCCATAGTCAGCGTCTTCGTCGTAGTAGGGCCAGTACCCGGCAAAAATCTCGTAGGTCTTGCGGCCGAGCAGCAGATCGAACTTCTCCTTGAAAACGCGATCGATCTCTTCGCCGAACGCTGGATCGAAATAGGGCATCGCCCAGCCGCCGAACCTGAAGCCCTTGGTCGGATCCTCGGTCGGCCCCCCGGGCGCTTGCATGACGCCATCGATCGAAACCTGGGCGCCGACGATGATCTTCCGCATGGGTCACTCCTTGTTCGAAACCAGGACGAGCCGCCCGCTTCTGATCCGACACGTTCTCGTTGTCGTCTTGGCGAGCGGTGCGGTTCAAGCGGTGCGCCAGCTAGCCCGAGCGGCCGAATCGGCTAACGAGCCCGATGGCTACCTTCTCGGCTCGTACCGCATTGCCACCGCCCCCGAGCCGAACTCCAGCCGACCCACGAGCTTCAAGTCGACATGCTTCGACAGCCCCGCGAACAACGTCGGCCCGTGGCCCACGATCCTGGGCTGCACCACGAACTCGTATTCGTCGATCAATCCCAGCTCCGCCAAAGCCAGGGGGAGCTTCACGCCTCCCGTAAACAATCCTTTCCCCGGCTCTTGTTTGAGCTTCTGAACGGCTCTCCCCAGGTCCCCGCGCACGAGCTCCGCGTTCCAATCGACCCGGTCCAGGGTGCTCGACACGACGTACTTCTTTTTCGCATCGATCGTCCGGGCGAACGGTTCCGTCCAATCGGGCCTCACTCCCTCCGGCGCCGGCCGCCGCCACCCCGCCTCCATCATTTCGTAGGTCACCCGGCCAAAGAGGAGGGCATCGGCCCGTTCGATGTTCTCAACCGCGTGGCGATGTATCTCTTCGTCTGCGAAATTCAGACGATGATCGCAGCACCCGTCCAACGTGACGTTGATGGAATACCGAAGCGGTCGCATTACGTAAGAATACCGATCGCCAGAGGGCAGCCCAACGAGCTGCCGTTCAGCGGCGGGCGACCAAGCGAAGCGCGGGAGCGAGTCCGCTGCAACGGCATATTAGACGGCACCTGGTCTACTACCGTTCTCGCCTCGAGTCGTCGCGCGCCGCTGCCGGTCTTTGCGCCGGTCGTGAATTGGAACCCAGATCATCAGCCCGACCAGGGCCAGGAACAAGGCCACCGCCTGAAGCCACGGAGGATCTGTGAGGTGAATCATGAGGGGCTCGGCCGCTGCGCCTCCCCCACGCTCGGAAGTCGTCGCAGTAGCCAGCCGACAGTCAATCAGGCGACGCCGAGCTTCCCGCGCTCCCCTTCACGGGGCGCCGCGAGCTCCTCGGGCGTCATGAACTCGGCCAGATCCGCCGCCTCGTAGAACGGCCGGATCTCGATCTCGCTCCGGCCCGGCATCGGATTGGGGGAGCGCTTCGCCCAGGCCAGCGCCTCGTCCATGTCCTTGACCTCCCAGATCGAGAAGCCGGCGATCAGTTCGCGGGTCTCGGCGAACGGCCCGTCGATGACCGTGCGGCCGGGACCGTCACAAACGACGCGCTTGGCCTGGGCGCTGTTTTTCAGGCCGGCGGCGGCCACGAAGACCCCGGCCTTGACCAGCTCCTCGGTGAACCGGTCCATCGCCGCGAACGCCTCGGCCGTGGGGGGCGCCGCCTTTTCGCTGCTCTCAGTGGCTTTCGCGAACACCATAACCCGCATCGTCAACCTCCTTGTTTGAGCCGGCCCTTTTGGCCTCTCATCGGGACGACGAACGAGCTTGTCGGAAATCGACATCCTTCTGCAAATCTCGCTCGAAGTTCGAACCGCGCGGCATCGCGGACAGCTGTTACGGTCTGAGGTTTGAACTCAGCCGCCTGCGAAGGTTGGCGAAGCCAGCCGTACCGGGTCGGCGGGAGCGAGGGGTTAGGCCTCGTTGCCGCGTGGCGCCTGAGCGGAAGCGCGTTCGACCAGGAGATACCGTCGACACAGCAGTTTGACCGCCGGTGCGAGTTTGCTGTCGTCGCGGTAGTCGAGCCATCGGACCTCGCTGATCTCGCCGTGTGCACGAGGATCACCCGCCCATTGCGCAGAGAAACAAATGAGCTCGACGTCGCCCGGATGACCGTACGCGGGGCCGACAACGGAATAGAGGTAGCGGATCGACTGTGGCGACAGATCGATGCCGAGCTCTTCCGTGAGTTCACGCTGGAGCGCTGATTCTGCGGACTCATGCTGCCCGATCTTGCCCCCTGGCAGATACCAGTGCTCATTCTGCCGAACGCGAACCAGCAGCAGCTTGCTGCCCCGCGTATCCACGAGGCAAGCGCATCGAATTGGCGACATAGGACGAAGTGCGAAGAATGAAGCCGAATCCCCGGTTCAGCGGCGGTGCGTCGCGCCGTCCGCTCTTACCCGACTCTCATGACGTTCTGCAGCTTCGCCGTGTCCACGTACTGCTGGAACCTGGTCACCTTGCCGTCTCGGATGTCGAAGACGTGGCAGACCTGTGTGTCCATGGTCTTCGCGGTCGGCTTGTACTTCCCGGTGTAGCGGCCCTCAACGGATGACGCTGCCGCCCGCATTGTGAAATGACTTCGGATGGACGGAGAAGCCGTCCCACTCCGCGCCCAATCTCATGAACAGATTGTTCAGGACGGCGTCCGGTCCGACCCAGGCCTCGCCGCTGGGCATGTACGGGTTGCTCTCCGCCTGATACCAGTGGATGTCCGGGCTCATTGCACCAAGAACGGCCGGGATGTCTCCACGGCCAAACGCATCGTAGAGATTCTTCACAAGGCTTACGTTGTCCATGCTTCTCTCCTCGGGTCTTGCGTTTCTGCCAACGGGTGATGGGCGCCTGCCGCGCAGCGAGGGCCAGGGCCCAAAGACACTTCGAGCTGTCGAATTTCCCGTATCCCCCAATTGTCGGGCCGGGCGCGGAGACCTACCTCGCCCCGGCCGCTTCGAAAGACTCCCGCAGGATCCCGAGCGCCTCTTCGATCTCGGAGGAGCCGACGGTCAGGGCCGGCGCGATTCGGAAGGCATTGCCCTCGAGCCCGCCCTTTCCGATCAGGAGCCCGCGTTTCTTCGCCTCCTCGAAGACTCGGTTGGTCAGCGGCTTGTTCGGCGTGCGATCCCTCGCGGTCTCGTCTTCCACCAGCTCGACCGCTTGCATGAGCCCCATCCCGCGGACGTCCCCAACGTTTTTCGGGAAGCGGCGCTGGAGATCTTCGAGGCCGGCGCGCAGCAGGCGTCCCATCTTCTCGGCGTTGCCGGCGAGATTTTCTTCTTCGATGATCCGGATCGTGGCGTTGGCGGCGGCGCAGGAGACCGGGTTGCCGCCGAAAGTCGAGATCGTGAGCGCCTTCAACGACGCCGCGATCGCCGGGGTCGCGATCGTGACGCCGAGCGGCAGGCCGTTGGCGATCCCCTTCGCCATCGTCATGATGTCGGGTTGAACGCCCCAGTGCTGGATGCCCCACATCCTCCCGCCCGTCCGGCCGAAGCCGGTCTGCACCTCGTCGCAGAGGAAGAGCCCTCCGTACTTCTTCACGATGCCGACCGCGATCTCGAAGTACTCGGGGGGAGGCGTGATGAAGCCACCGACTCCCTGGATCGGCTCGGCCAGGAATCCGGCGATCCGCCCGGTCGTCGTCGTCCGGATCAGCTCCTCGATGTCCTTGGCGCACGCGATCCCGCAGGACGGATACGTCAGGTGGAGCGGGCAGCGGTAGCAGTAGGGCGAGACGGCGTGCTTGACGCCGGCGACCTGGGTCGGCAGCGCCCGCCAGGTCGACTGCGCGGTCAGCGACTGAGCGAGCATCGACCGCCCCGAGTAGCCGTGTCGCAGCGCCACGATCTCGGTCGAGCCGGTCGAGAGCTGCGCCATCATGACGGCGGTCTCATCCGCTTCGGTGCCCGACGCGGTGAAGTACGACTGCTTGAGGTCCCCCGGCGCGAGACGCGCGAGCCGCTCGGCGAGCTCCACGATGGGAAGCGTCGGATAGAGCGTCGAGACGTGGGAGAAACGCTCGAGCTGCAGGACGATCGCCGCATTGACTCGGTCGTCGGCGTGTCCGATCGAGACGGTCAGGATCCCGCCGAAGAAGTCGAGGTACTCGTTGCCGTCGGCGTCGCGGATCCGCAGGCCCTTCCCCTCGGTCAGAACGACCGGGTCCTGGTAGTACTGGATCGTGGCGGGGAAGAGGTACTCCTTGTGCTTCGCGCGGACGTCGCGTGTCCGGTCGGTTGTCGGCTCTTGAGTTTTTGTCGTGCTCATGGCTCCTCCCGCGGGCGGGGACGAGCCCCGCACCTACAAACCTGAGCGGGGACGACCCCGCCCCTGCAAACCCGGGCGGGGACGGCCCGCCCGCTACGACCGAGGCCGACGTTTCAGGAAGGCTCCCGAGCCCGGCTTCCCGGTGAACTTTCCACCTTCGACGATCACCCTGCCGCGCGACAACACCGTCTCCGCCGCTCCCGTGACCTGCCGGCCTTCGTACGGGTTGTAGTCCACCTTCATGTGGTGCGTCTTGGCCGAAAGCGTGTGCTTCTTCTCCGGATCGAAGACGACGACGTCGGCGTCGGAGCCCGGAGCGATCGTCCCCTTCCTGGGAAAGAGGCCGAAGATTTTCGCGGGCGACGTGGACGTCAGCTCGACGAAGCGATTGAGCGAGATCCGCTTGCCGACGACGCCCCCATCGAAGAGAAGGCTCATCCGCGTCTCGATCCCGGGCGCGCCGTTGGGGATCTTCGAGAAGTCTCCCTTGCCGAGCTCCTTCTGCTCCTTCATGCAGAAGGGGCAGTGATCGGTCGAGACCGCCTGCAAGTCGTTTCCCGCGAGCCCGCGCCAGAGCTTCTCCTCGTTCCCTTTCGCGCGAAGCGGCGGCGACATGACGTACTTCGCGCCCTCGAACCCCGGCTCCTCGTAGTTGGCGTACGAGAGGAACAGGTACTGCGGGCAGGTCTCGGCGTAAGCGGGAAGCCCGCGGTCGCGCGCCACGGTGATCTGCTCGAGCGCCTCGGCCGCCGAGAGGTGGACGACGTAGAGCGGAACGCCGGCCATCTCGGCGAGGCAGATCGCGCGGTGCGTGGCCTCCGCTTCGGCCCGGGCCGGCCGCGTGAGCGCGTGATGTTTCGGGGCCGTCTTCCCCTCGGCGAGCGCCCTCTTGACCAGCACATCGATCACGTCCCCGTTTTCGGCGTGCATGCAGATCGTGCCGCCGTTGTCCGCCGTGCGCAGGAATGCGCGGAAGATCGAGCCGTCGTCGAGCATCAGGACGCCGCGGTATGCCATGAAGAGCTTGAAGGACGTGACACCCTCCGCGACCATGGCGTCCATCTCCGTCTCGACGCTCTCGGGCAGGTCCGTGATGATCATGTGGAAGCCGTAATCGATCGCGGCCTTCCCCTCCGCCTTCTTCATCCAGGCCTCCCAGGCCTGGCCGAGCGTCTGGCCCTTGTACTGGATCGCGAAGTCCACGATCGACGTGGTGCCGCCGTGCGCGGCCGCGATCGTGCCCGACTCGAAGTCGTCGGCCGACGTCGTGCCCCCGAACGGCATGTCGAGATGCGTGTGGACGTCGATGCCGCCGGGGATCACGTACTTGCCGGCGGCGTCGATCGTGCGGTCCACGGGGCCTTCGAGGCTCGTCCCGACGGCGGCGATCTTCTCGTCCACGATGAGGACGTCGCCGCGGTAGAAGTCGGCGGCGGTGACGACCGTTCCGCCGCGGATCAGCGTCCTCAAGGCAGGTGTTCCGCCATCTTCTGGTAGGTCTCGGGGCGCCGGTCTCGGAAGAACTGCCAGATCCGGCGGACCTCCTCGATCATGTCGAGGTCCATCTCCGCGGTGACGAGCTCGTCCCTGTCCTCCGTGCCCTGCGCGAGGAAGTTGCCGCGCGGATCGACGAAATAGGAGGAGCCGTAGAAGCGCCCGACGTTCCAGGGCGATTCCGTCCCGACGCGGTTCGAGCATGCCATGAAGTAGCCGTTGGCGACGGCGTGCGCCGGCTGCTCGAGCTTCCAGAGGTACTGCGAGAGACCCGCCACCGTCGCCGACGGATTGAAGACGATCTCCGCGCCGTTCAGGCCGAGGAGCCGCGCGCCCTCGGGAAAGTGGCGGTCGTAGCAGATGTAGACGCCGACTTTCGCGAAGCGCGTCTGGAAGACCGGATAGCCGAGGTTGCCCGGCTTGAAGAAGTACTTCTCCCAGAAGCCGGCTGTGTGGGGGATGTGGTTCTTGCGGTACTTGCCGAGGTAGCTCCCGTCGGCGTCGTAGACGGCCGCCGTGTTGTAGTAGACGCCCGCCTGCTCGCGCTCGTACACGGGCACGACCATCGCCATCCGGTACTTCTTCGCGTACTCGGCCATCCGCTCGGTCGTCGGGCCGGGCACGGGCTCCGCCATGTCGTACCAGTGCGGGTCCTGCGACGGGCAGAAGTAGGGGCCGTTGAAGACCTCCTGGAGGCCGAGAATCTGCACGCCGCGCTTGCCCGCCTCTTCGATGAACGGGAGGTGCCGCTCGATCGCCGCCTCACGGACCTTTTCGATCGGAAGCGAGGCGTCGGTCAAGGGAGTGGCGCACTGGATGAGACCGCCCAGGACTTTTCGGGGCATCACGGCCTCCGGGGGAATCGGATCAGCGGACCATCGGGGAATCGGGAGATCGGGGATGTCCGTTGGCGATGATCCGATCGCCCGATCGCCCGATGGGCCGATTCCTTCAGAACCACCTCGATATGACGACCTTCTTATCCGTGTAGAACTCGAACGCGTCCCGTCCGTGGACTTTCAAGTCCCCGAAGAAGCTGTCCTTCGCGCCGCCGAAGGGGAAGTACGCCATCGGCGCCGCGACGCCGATGTTGACGCCAACCATGGATGCGGTGGCGTGCCGCGCGAACTCGCGCGCGGCTTTTCCGCTCGACGTGAAGATGGACGTTGCGTTGGCGTTGGGGTGCGCGTGCATCACCTCGATCGCTTCCTCGAGCGAGCGCACGGGGGTGATGGAAGCCACCGGGCCGAAGATCTCTTCTCGCCCGATCGCCATAGACGGAGCCACGCCGTCGAAGACCGAGGGGCCGAGGAAGAACCCGTTCTCGCGCCCCGGGACGCGGAGGTCGCGCCCGTCGAGGAGGAGCTTCGCCCCTTCCGACGCTCCCTTCTGGATGTAGCCCGCGACGCGCTCCTTGTGGCGCGCGCTGATGACGGGGCCCATCGAGACGCCGGGCTCCATCCCGTCTCCGACTTTGAGGGCCTTCGCCGACTCGACCATGCGCTCGCGCGCCTTCCCGTGCGCGTCTCCGACCGGAACGAGCACGCTGCCCGCGAGGCAGCGCTCGCCGGCGCAGCCGTAGAACGACTCGGTGATCACCGGCATCGCGCGATCGAGGTCGGCGTCCGGCATGACGACGACGAAGTTCTTCGCTCCACCGAGCGCCTGGACGCGCTTTCCCGCGTGCGTCGCGCGCTGATACACGGCTCGCGCGACGGCGGTCGAACCGACGAAGGAGACGGCCCGGATGTCCGGATGGTCGCAGATCGCCTCAACGACCTCGCGCCCGCCGTTGACGAGGTTGACGACGCCCGCAGGCAGTTCGCAGCGCTCGAGGAGCTCGAAGATCCGCTTCTGCGAGAGCGGAACCTGCTCGGACGGCTTCACGATGAACGTGTTCCCCGTGGCGACGGCGAAAGGGAGGAACCAGAGCGGCACCATCGCCGGGAAGTTGAACGGAGCGATCGCCGCGCAGACTCCGACGGGCTGCCGGAAGACGTTACAGTCGATTCCCGAGGCGATCTGCTCGAGGCTGTAGCCGGCGGCGAGCGAGGGCGTCCCGCAGGCGACCTCCACGCACTCGATGCCGCGGCGCACGCTCCCGCGCGACTCGTCGAGCGTCTTGCCGTGCTCGGTCGTGACGATCCGCGCGAGCTCCTCGAAGTGGTCCTCGAGAAGCTGCCGGAAGCGGAACATCGCCCGCGCGCGCAGAACGGGAGGCGTATCGCGCCAGGCGGGGAACGCCTTCTTCGCCGCGGCGACGGCGGCCGCCAGGTCCTCCACGGTCGAGAGGGGAGTCCGCGCGATCGTCGCTCCCGTCGCGGGATTGTGGACGTCGAGCGTCTCGGCGGCTCGCGATCGGACCCACTTTCCGCCGAAGAAGTTTTCGAGGATCGGGGCCTCCGCCGCTCCCGCACGCCCCGCGACGCTGCCGGCATCCACCGCGCTTTCCACCATGGCCCCCTCCCCGTGGATGAGAAAGGGAGAGTTTAGTCCACCGGCGGAATCTCGGCGGCCTCGCCGTTGTCGAGCAGGAGGAACCGCGGGCGGGGCTCGGGGCGCTCCGCGAGCGCGGCGCGCAGCGCCTCCTGCGGCTCGAACTCGCCGTCGTCCGCCTGGGCGAACGTCCCGAAGTGGATCGCGAGCGAGGTCGCGGCGCCGAGCTCGCCGTGGGCGCAGACGGCCTCCTCGGGGTCGATGTGCACCGGCGACATGAACCAGCGCGGCCGGTACGCCCCGATCGGGAGGAGCGCGAGGCGCAGGCGCGGGAAGCGTCGGCCGATCCACGAGAAGTGGGATCCCCACCCCGTGTCGCCGGCGAAGAAGTAATCGCCCGACGGGCCGGATACGACGAAACCGCACCAGAGCGCACGATTGTCGTCGAACGGTCCCCGCGAGGAGAAGTGGCGCGTCGGCACGGCGGTGACGGTCAGGCCCGACGGGAGCGCCACGGCGTCCCACCAGTCGAGCTCGCGCGCGCCCGGGACGCCGTGGTCCGCGAGGAAGGCCGCGTTGTTCAAGCCGACGAAGATCGGAGGCGAGTCGCGCCGGGCGACGCGGCGCAGCGTGTCCAGATCCATGTGATCGTAGTGATTGTGCGAGACGAGCACGACGTCGATCGGCGGCAGATCCTCGAACCGAACGCCGGGCGGGCGATGCCGCCGGGGTCCGACGAAAGAGAAGGGGGAGACGCGATCCGACCAGACCGGATCGGTCAGGACGTTGACGCCGTCCATCTGAAGAAGCACGGTCGCGTGGTTGACGAACGTCGCGCGCAGTCGGCCGTCGCCGACGCGCTGCGGCGGCGGGGAGGCGGGCGAAGTGTTCGTGAAGTCGCGCCAGGGGCCGCGCTCGCGGTTCAGCATCCACTTCCAGAAGCTGCCGGAGGCCCTGGCGCGCGGCTCGAGGTTGTTGAAGCGCTTCCCGTCGAAGTGATCCGTTCGCGGCCCCTTCCACCGGGAGACGGACAGCGCGCATCCTGTCGCCACCGCGGCGGCGCCGAGCGCCGCTGCGATACCCGCCGAGGCGAGACCGAAGCGAGATTTCCCCGTCATGCTCCGCTTCGCAGCGTGCGCGACGTCGCGTTTATTCCGACTGAAGACAGAGCGCGGTCTCGAACGCGGGAGCGGGCTCGAGGAACGGGACGTCGAGCGACTGTCCGTTGTCGAGAACCGCGAACGTCGGGCCGGGCTCGCCCGCCTCGATCAGGGCGGCTCTGAGATCGCGGAGAGGCTCGTCCTCCGCGTCGTCGGACTGGGGGAACGTCCCGAAATGCACCGGGATCGCGGTCTCGGGATGGAGCACCGCGGCCGCCCGGACCGCGTCCCGCGGGCTCATGTGCTGCTGGTGCATGTACCAGACGGGGACGAAGCCGCCGATCGGCAGGAGCGCGAGCCGCAGGTGCGGAAAGCGTTCGGCGATCATCGCGAAGTGCGAGCCCCAGCCGGTGTCGCCCGAGTAGTAGACGGAGCCGGACGGCCCCGCCAGAACGAAACCGCACCAGAGGCGGCGGTTCCGGTCGAACATGCTGCGGCCTGAAGAGTGCCGGGCGGGAACGGCGGTCACGCGCACGCCGGGAGCGAGTTCCACCGACTGCCACCAGTCGAGGTCTTTCCCGCCCGCGATCCCCTTGCTTCGGAGGTACGCGGCGGCGCCGAGGCCGGCCACGAAGAGCGGTTCGCGCGTCTGGACGAGGCGGTGCAGCGTCGGCAGGTCCATGTGGTCGTGGTGGTCGTGCGACAGGAAGACCGCGTCGATCGGCGGGAGATCCTGGAAGCGAAGCCCGGGCGGCCGCCGCCGTCGCGCCCCGAGAACCGGGACGGCGCGGTTCGCCCACGTCGGATCGAGGAGGACGTTGACCCCATCCATCTGGATCAGGACCGTGGAGTGGTTGACGAGGGTGACCCGCAGAACGCCGTCCGCGACGCGCTCGGCCGGCGCAGGACCCGGAGGCGTATCGGTGAAAGGCCTCCACGGCCCCTGGTGCCGCGTCGCCTCGCGGCGGAACCAGTCTCCGAGCGAGTGCCGTACCGGCTCGATCGAGTGGAATCGCGCGCCGTCGAAGTGATCGGTCGGGTCTCCGTTCCAGACGGGGGTGCAACTCGGGAACAGGGTCAGCGCCACGAGACCGCCGCAGAATAACGCTTCCCGAGCGGCGGAAGGCATCGTGTAGATTCTCTCGCGTTTGCGGGAGGGACGGCGATGAGAAGAGTCGCGCGACGCGTGGTCGGGATGCTCCTGGGTCTGGCGCTTTCCTGGGCGACCTTTGCCGAGAACCCGCCGCGGGCGCGTGACCTCGGTGTCCCCTTCGAAGGGACGCCGGGACCCTCCAACGCGATCACCGACGTCGCCGGCGTCGAAGTCGGCCAGACGACGCTCATTTCCGGAGACGGAAAGCTCGTCGTCGGGCAGGGGCCCGTCCGCACCGGCGTCACGGCGATCCTGCCGCGCGGCAAATCCTCGAACGACGACGCCGTCTTCGCCGGCTGGTTCTCGCAGAACGGGAATGGGGAGATGACCGGCACGACGTGGGTCGAGGAGTCCGGGTTCCTGGAAGGGCCGCTGCTCATCACCAACACCCACAGCGTCGGCGTCGTGCGGGATGCCGCCATCGCGTGGCGGGTGAAGCACGGCAAGGCCGACGCCTCCGGCTACTGGTGGTCTCTGCCGGTCGTCGCAGAGACGTGGGACGGATACTTGAACGACATCAACGGATTCCACGTCAAGCCCGAGCACGTCTTCTCGGCGCTCTCTTCCTCCGCCGGCGGCCGCGTCGCGGAAGGAAACGTCGGCGGCGGGACCGGGATGATCTGCTACGAGTTCAAGGGCGGCATCGGCACGAGCTCGCGGCGTCTTTCCTCCAAGCGCGGCGGCTACACCGTCGGCGCGCTCGTCCAGTGCAACTGCGGGAGGCGGTCGCAACTGACCGTGGCGGGCGTTCCGGTCGGACGCGAGATCCCGGGGACGGTCTACGGGGAGGACACGGGCTCGATCATCATCGCCGTGGCGACGGATGCGCCGCTCCTACCGCACCAGTTGAAGCGCGTGGCGCGCCGCGCGACGATGGGGCTCGCGCGGACCGGCTCGACGTCGGGCAACGGCTCGGGAGACATCTTCATCGCGTTTTCGACGGCGAACCCGAAGGCCTGGACGGCCGAGTCGCCGGTCCCGGTGAAGATGCTGCCCAACGAGGAGATGAACGGGCTCTTCGAGGCGACGGTTCAGTCGGTCGAGGAGGCGATCGTCAACGCGATGGTCGCCGCGGAGACGATGACGGGCGTCGATGGGCATCGGGCCGACCGGCTTCCCCACGACCGCCTGCGCGCGGCGCTCCAGAAGTACGGCCGTCTCGCGCCGTGAGCACTCCGCCCGATCCCGCCGCGATGCTCGCCGTGGCGCTCGGCGAGGCGCGGCTCGGGCTCTCCGAAGGCGGAGTGCCGGTCGGAGCCGCGCTCTTCGACGCGGAGGGACGGCTCCTCGGACGCGGGAGGAACCGCCGCGTGCAGGAGGCCGATCCTTCCGTGCACGGCGAGACCGACGCCTTCCGGAAGGCGGGACGCCAGAAGACCTACCGCGACAAGTTCCTCGCGACGACCCTCGCCCCGTGCTGGTACTGCAGCGGCCTCGTGCGCCAGTTCGGGATCGGGACGGTCGTCGTCGGCGACTCGGTCAGCTTCTTCGGCGGCCTCGACTGGCTCCGGGAGAACGGCGTGCGCGTCCTCGACCTCGCCTCAGGAGAATGCATCGAGATGATGCGCGAATTCATCCGGACGCGACCCGAGCTGTGGAACGAGGACATTGGGGAGGATCCGGCGACCTAGGTGCCGATTTTCGATTGGCGACTGCCGATTGGTGATTGGCGATTGCGGATTGCCGATCGTCGGTACCTCTCCTACTCCCCTTGGCCCAGCGAAAACCCCTTCTCTCCGTCGAACGTCTGGAGCGTCTCGGTCTTGACGAATTCGAGGCCCGCTCCCGTGATCCGGCCGAGGAGCTCGACGATCCCGCCCTGTGAGACGGCGCCCCCGCCGTCCGCGACGAAGCGGCAGCGTGCCTCGTCCACGCGCAGCGTCTCCGGCATGCCGCCGGGCCAGACCTTGACGCCGCGACAGGTCATCATCGTCAGCCGGAAACCGGGGGCGGCCAGCGGAACGAGCTTCTCCGCGAGCGCATCGGTGTCGCGGCTCTTCCAGCCGACGTAGACGTCCACGCCGACCGTCTCGCGCCGGGCGGCAGGCCGCGACGCCTCCTTCGTCTCCGCGCTCTTCACGGGGGCGGCTCCGTACTCGACGGCTTTCAGCTGCTGCGGTTTCTTTCCGAGCCGCTCGACGACCGCCTTCGCGAACTCGCTCGTGCCGACCTTCTGCTGGCTGACGCCCGGCTTGAAGACGTCGTAGGTGTGGACGCCGTCCTCGAGGGTCGAAAGCCAGGCGTTGTGCACGCGTTCGGCGACGTCGCCCTGGCCGATATGGACGAGCATCATCACGCCCCCGAGCAGGAGGCCCGAGGGGTTCGCCACGTTCTGCCCCGCGCGGCGCGGCGCCGAGCCGTGGATCGCTTCGAACATGGCGCAGCCCGAGCCGATGTTGGCCGAGCCCGCGAGCCCGACGGAGCCCGCGATCTGCGCCGCGACGTCGGAGAGGACATCCCCGTAGAGATTCGGCATCACGATGACGTCGAAGGCTTCGGGCGTATCGGCGAGCTTCGCGGCGCCGATGTCCACGATCCAGTGCTCCTTCTCGAGGTCCGGATACTGCGCTCCGATCTCGTCGAAGACGCGATGGAAGAGGCCATCGGTCAGCTTCATGATGTTGTCCTTCGTGAAGCACGTCACCTTCTTGCGCCTGTTGCGCCGCGCGTACTCGAAGGCGTAGCGGACGATCTTTTCCGAGCCCGGGCGCGTGATGAGCTTCAGACACTCGTAGACCTCGTCGGTCAAGCGGTACTCGATCCCGGCGTACAGGTCCTCTTCGTTCTCGCGGACGATCACGACGTCCATCGAGGGATGCTTCGTCGCGACGAAGGGGTGGTAGGACACGCAGGGCCGGACGTTGGCGTAGAGACCGAGCGTCTTGCGGGTCGTGACGTTCAGGCTCTTGAAGCCGCCGCCCTGGGGGGTGGTGATCGGTGCCTTCAGGAAGACTTTCGTCCGCCGCAGTGAGTCCCACGAAGACCCCTCGATGCCGGCGGTGTTGCCTCGCTGGTAAACCTTCTCGCCGATCTCGATCACTTCGGGCTCGATGCGAGCGCCCGCGGCCTCGAGGATCGAGAGGGTCGCGGACATGATCTCGGGCCCGATTCCGTCGCCGTAGGCGACCGTGATCGGCGTCTTGGCGCTCATGGACGTCTCCTCCTCCGGAACTCCCGGTCAAAAATGGCGTGCATTATGCAACGAGCCGGCACCTACGTGCCGGCTCCGAAAGGACTTATCGAAGGCTTTATAATCTCGCGGACGTGAGATCCTCGATTTCCTTCATCGAGTCGACCGAGCGCTCCATGCCCGGCAGCGAAGCGCTCGCGCTCCGGTACGATCCGTCGCGCCGGGTCATGCTGCGTTTCCGGCTGCAGGCCTCCACTCCCGAAGACCTGGAAGCCTTACGGTACGCGCGGCGGGCCATGATCCGTGAGGAGCGGACCCGCGGACTCGAGTGGGAGGAGCCCTCGATGGAGGATCCCACGTTCACGGCGAATGAGGTGCGATGGTTCGCGCTGACTTCGCAGGCGGCCTGGTGCCGTCAGAAGATCTCCGAGCTGGTGGACCGAGCCAATCGCGCGGTGGAGGATCTGCGGGAGACCTCGGCCAATTTCGCCGACTAACCGTTACCTTCCGTAACGGGTTCTCGCGGGATCCGGCCCGCTCCGACGATTCGGTCTCTCTTCCAAGCCTTTTGCGGCGAAGACTTAGCACACTTTGCCGAGGACGGCACGTCCTTCGCAAAATCGACACGCATGGACTCGAAGATTCGACTGGAGATCGCCGGCGAAGTTTCACCGGACGCGGTCGCGTCGCGGGGCTCGGTGGCGCTCGCCGCCGCTCCCGACGCCCGGATCACGCTCCGCATCTCGATCGAGGCCCCGGGGCTGTCCGGCCTCGAGGCGCTCAAGCACGCGCGGCGTTCGATCCTCCGCGAGGAGTGGACGCTCGGCGCGGAGCCCGGTACGCCGACGCTGCAGACCGCGGAATTCTCCTCGTCCGAGATCGTATGGACGGTTCCTCTGACGCACGTGGAACGCTGCCTCGAAAAGGTGGCCGAGCTCGAAGCGCGCGCAAACCGCGCGCTCGCCCAGATCCCTTCCCGGGAGCGGTGAGGGGGACGTTTCGGGGGACGCTCGGATGAGCGGCCGCCGGATCCGCAACCTGATCCTCCTGGCGCTCGTCGTCGGCGTCGGCTACTGGTACTACAAGGAGCGGCCCACCCTCGGCGGATTCATCGACGGCATCACCGAGCCGCTCTTCGGATCGCGGGCGGCCGTGAAGGAGTCGGAGCGCAAGCGCGTGATCGACGATGCCTCCACGGTGATCACCCAGCAGACCGACGAAAACGTCGGCATGCTGCGCCTGGGGATGTCGATGTCCGACGTCCGCGATCTGCTCGGCAGCCCGGACAAGATCGAGGTGCTGACACAGAACGATCCGGTCAAGGTGCGCTGGGATTACCGCGTCGTCAAGCGGAGCGTCTTCTTCGAAAACGGCCGGGTCGCGTCGATCGCCATCCGGTAGGCGGCCGCGGCCGCGCCGAAGAGACCGAGGAGCGGCTCGACGACGATCCGGACGGGAATGCCGCGGAGAAACTCGGAGAGCGGCGGCTTCTCCCGAGACGACGCGAGGAACGCGCCCCGCTCGATCGCGGGAAGGATTTTCGGCGCAATCCCTCCCGCGACGAAGTCGCCGCCCGTCGCGCGGTACTGGAGCGCCAGGTTCCCCGCCTCGGAGCCGTAGAGGGACACGAAGAGGTCGAGGGTCTCCCGGCAGAGACGGTCGGCGTTCTCGAGGCCGAACCGGGAGATGACGGCCGCCCTGTCCGGCTCGCCTGCCAGCGCCCGCGCGACCTCTTCGCTTTCCGCAACCTGTCCTTCGGCGGCGAGAAAGTCGTAGATCCACCCGATGCCTTCTCCCGAGAGGACGCGGTCCCACTCGGCGCGGCCGATCCGTTCCCGAAGGAACCGCGCGAATCGGTCCTCGCGGTCGTCGCGAGGGGAGAAGTCCTTGTGGCCCCCCTCGGAGGCGAAGGGCTCGTAGCGCCCGGCGACAAAGAGAAGCGCCCCCTCCCCGAGCCCGGTGCCGGCGCCGATCAGGGCGATCGGTCCCCCCCGTTCCGGATTTCCGCGAGTGAGCGTGCGGACCTGGCGCGGCCGGAGATACGGCAGGCCGAGCGCGTTGGCGACGAAGTCGTTGACCAGGCGAAACGAAGTCTTCGGGAAGCGCCGTTCGAGGACCCGCTCGTCGATCGACCAGGGGAGCTTGGTGACGCGCACGCGGCGCTGGCGGACCGGTCCGGCCACCCCGGCGCCGGCGAACCGCGGCGCCGGCCCCGCGCCGTCGAGAAAGTCTTCGAGGAGGTCGCCGAAGGAGCGGTGCTCGCCGCTCGAAAAACGGCGGTGCCGGACGAGCGAGAGCGAGCCCGCTTCGATGTCGACGATCGCGGCCACGGTCTTCGTCCCGCCGACATCGGCCGCGAGCACCCTCACGGAACGAACTTATCTCCTCGATAGACGGGTGGTCCATCGGGCCATCGGATGATCGGGGGATCGGGCGATCGGGAAGCCATCATCGACCCACCGATCCCCCGCTGAACCGATGACCCGATGATCCGATCCAAGATGGTCCGATGATCCGATCAACCGATGATCCGATTCCAAAAAGGCGCCCCGGGGCGGGGAGCCCGCGAGGCAAAAAAAAGCCCCGGGTCGGGGTGGGTCCGCCCGGGGGGCGAAAGGAGGAGGTGAGGTTTTGATCCTCGATCTCTCTGGATAGCAAGCGCGCGGCCACCTCAGCTGTTATCGACAAGTGACTGTAAATAAATCACTTAAGTCTGAAGGTGTCTGTCCAATCTGACGTTGTTTGTCATCTTTCTGCACAATTTGTAACAACCTTTGCCCGGTGTGTCAGAGGGCGCCCGAGATTTGCGTTCCTCTCGGCCGCAACCTCGCCGGCCGCCGATACACTGCGTGCCCTTGCTGAATGACCCGTCGCCGCGAGGCCGCGCCCGTCTCGCGCTTCTCCTTCTCTGCGCCGTGTCGGTCTCGGCCTGCACGATCTTTTCCGACAAGCGCACCGAGTACCACTACGACCCTCCCTACGGCGTCGACAGCCCGGAATTCCGCCGGTCTCTCGACGCGCTCGGAACGGAGATGGTGCCCGGCAATCGGGCGGAGCTCCTCTCGAACGGCGCCGGGATCTTCCCGTCGATGCTCCAGGCGATCCGCGAGGCGAAGTCGAGCGTCAACATCGAGATCTATCTGTTCGACGACGGCAAGACCGCGACGAGCTTCGCCGAGGCCCTCGCTCAGAAAGCCCGGGAAGGAGTGGAGGTCCGTCTCCTGATCGATGGCGTCGGCGCGCGCCTCGGATTTCTTCAGGACCTGATGGAGAAGGCGGGCGTCAAGGTCCGGATCTACCGGCCGCTGCGGATCTACTCCATCACCCGCATCGGGAATCGCACGCATCGAAAGATCATGACCGTGGACGGGACGATCGGGTTCTGCGGCGGGGTCGGCATCGACGAGCGCTGGGCCGGCGACGCGCGAAACCCGCGCGAGTGGCGCGACGTGATGATCCGCGTCGAGGGGCCGGTCGTGTCGCAGCTCCAGAGCATCTTCCTCGAGGACTGGCTCCATACGACCGGCGAGGTCCTCTCCGGAGACGGTCAGTTTCCGCCGCTCGTGCCGATCGGCGACATGCAGGCGCAGGCGGTCGCCGCGTCGCGGGCCGATCAGAGCTCGATGGCGAAGCTGCTCTACTACATGGCGATCCAGGCGGCGCGGCGCCGCATCTGGATCGAAAACGCTTATTTCGTGCCGGATCGACAGATCCGCAAGGGTCTCGTACAGGCGGTCGCGCGAGGCGTGGAGGTCAAGATCGTGGTGCCGGGAGAGCACATCGACATCCCGGCGATCCGGATGGCCTCGCGGTACCACTACGGCGAGCTCCTGGATGGAGGTGTGGAGATCTACGAATACCTTCCGACGATGATGCACAACAAGATCATGGTCGTGGACGGCATCTGGTCGACGGTGGGGTCGATCAATTTCGACAACCGCTCGATGCGCAAGAACGCCGAGGCGAACGTGGCGGTCTACGATCGCGAGTACGCGCGCCTGCTGGAAGAAATGATCCAAGAGGATCTTCTCGCCTGCGAGCGCTTCACGAAGGAGAAGTGGAAGAAGCGCGGTCTGCCCGCCCGGTTCGGCGAGTTGTTCTTCTGGCTGTTCTCGGAGAATTACTAGGCCTGCGGGCCACCGGCGACCAATCGTCTCCGGGTGTCGGGGCGGGGCTCGTCCCCGCCCGCGCTGAGCGAAGAAGAGACGCTGAGTCCGCCGGCTCCGGCGATGCGGGCGACCGCGTACCGAGCGCCCGAAGGGCGCGACAAGCGCCGGGTTCGCCCGGCGCTAACGGCCGCCCCGACATCAGCCGCGGCGACGTTTCACGCGATTCGGCTCCGCGACGGTTGGACATCAATTGACCGTGGCGCCTCGTACTCTGTCTTCGTGATTCACGAGACGCTGCGCCTCGAACGGCCGGTCGTCTTCATCGACACCGAAACGACGGGTGTCAACCCGCGCATGGATCGCATCGTCGAGATCGCCTGCGTGAAGGTGCATCCGAACGGCGAGCGCGAGAGGTGGGTGCGTCGCCTCGATCCCCGGATTCCGATTCCTGCCGCGGCGACCGCCATCCACGGCATCCGGAACGAAGATGTCGCGGGTCTGCCGACCTTCCGCGACGTGGCGCTCGAGCTCGCCGTCTACCTGGAGGGCTGCGACCTCGCCGGGTACAACATCTCCGGATTCGATCTGCCCGCTCTGAGGGTCGAGTTCTTTCGTGCGGGGGTGTCGTTCGACGTGGCCGGCCGGCGGCTCGTCGATGCCCAGCGTATCTTCTTCGCGCGCGAGCCCCGGCACCTCTCGGCCGCCGCCCGCTACTACTGCGGCGCCGACCATCAAGGTGCGCACGGCGCGCTCGCCGACGCGGAGATGACGCTGCGCGTTCTCGAGGGGCAGCTCGCGCACTACGACGACATCCCCCGCTCCGTCGAAGAGCTGCACGATCTCTTCTGCTCGGGGCTCGACCAGGATCTCGACCCGGAGGGCCGGTTCCGCGTGGTGAGCGGCGAGCCGACGGTGAATTTCGGACGGTATCGCGGACGCAGCTTGAAGGAGATGAGCCGGGACGAGCCCGGCTTCCTGCGATGGATCCTGAATGGAGACTTCTCCGAGCCGGTCAAGGAGATCGCGAGGCGCTACCTGCCGCCGGAAATGTGACGCGCCGGGACTCCGCGGAGTCGGCGCGGCGGCTCGCAATCGACCGAAGTTCGGGCCTCAAACTGGGACGACGAGGGCTACGTCGCGGCGTCGCGCCCGAGGCTTCACTTGCCGACGCGCTTGAAACGCAGGGTCTCTCCGCTCGTCGCCTCGCGGAGCCGGAGCGATCCGGGCTCGGCCTCCACCGTCCACTTCGAGTTCGCTCCGCGGATCGCGACCGCGCAGGAAGACCCGAGCGTTTCGCCGATGAATCCGTCGCCACGCTGCTTGAAGTTGCAGCCGCAGGCGGCCGTGGCTTCGCGGTCGGTGAACACGGTGGCGTTCTGCGAAAGCGCCGTCACGGACGGGTCGAAGTGCGGCACGTAGGTCACCAGGACGTCCCGGCCCTCGATGTCGAAGCGCATGACACCCTGCAGACGGATGTTGTCCTCCTGATACTTGCCCGCCACCTCGATGAAGAGATCGTAGGGATGACTTGGATCGGTCGTCAGGGACGTCGCGCGAAGCTGCAGGTTGTTGCCGGGCGTGGATCCCTGCCAGTTGCCCGACAGAATCGCGGCCAGTCGATAAGCCTGATTCTCCGCGGCCGACGCCGCAGTCGCGGAAAGAAGCACCGCGGCCGCGAGGACGAGAATCGAACGCTTCCTCATAGAACCTCCACCCCGCAATCTGCGAGATTCGTTCCGGTGCGCCGCCAGACCTAACTGTCTGGCGCAGAAGGAACTCCTCGGAGCCCGTGCTCCGGGATGTGTCTCCTTCCGAGGACGCCTATTGTACCGGCGGGACAGCTTGCAGGCCCGCGAGCGTCTTCTTCAGCGCTTCGGCGAGGACCTGTTTGAGCGCCTCTTTTTCGTTGTTCGATCCCATGTAGTTTGGCCGCGAGACCTCCGACGTCGCGTCGAAATCCGTGAGAGTCCCTCCGGCCGCATCCCGCGCGAAGACGTTCCAGTCCGCCCGCCCTTCCCAGGCTCCCTCCTCGAAGGGCGCGCTGAACCGATTGATCTCGATCGAGAGGGACGGCACGTTCGGTGTGCCGGGAGCGCTCCAGGTGCAGCCGGGCAGCGACTTCGTGATCGAGTCGTGGACGAGGGCGATGACCCGCTCGGAGGCCTCCCGGTCGGCGCGCCGATCGAGGACCTCGAGTGACCACTCCTTCCGGCCGCCCGGGCAGCCGGCCTCCGGGTCGTTCGCTCCGACCGGCTGGATCTTGGGCGGCCCGCAAGCGGCGGCGAGCATGAGCGCTGCGGCCGCGGCCAGCCACCCCCGGCAGGATGCGTCTCTCATCGGCGTGCCCTCGTCCGGGAGGTCGTCTCCCGCGCCCGTTCGTTCTGCGAGTCCCTGTAGGCGCGCGCGAGAGTGTCCGCCTGCTCGCGCAGGTCCGCGACGAGCTCCGGAGGAGAGAGGACCCGCGCGCTGCCTCCGTACTTCAAGACGAGCTCGCGCGCTTCGCGGATCGAGACGGCCGGGAGCTCCAACACGACCTCCCCGCCGGGCAGCTCCTCGAGCGTCTGTCGCGGGTGCCAGCGCTGTTCCCGGATCTCGTCGGCGACTTCCCGGGAGAACCGCACCCGAAACCGGAAAGGCTTTTCTCCGCCGACGTAGAGCCCGAACGTGTTGCGGTAGAAGCGGGCGACGTCGAAGTCTTTCGGGATGGCGTATCGCTCATCGGTGGGCCGCGCCTCTTCCATTCGCGACAGATAGAACGTCTTGATCTGGCCGGCGTCCTCGGCCACGGCCAGCCAGTCACGCCCGGAGAGCACGATGGCATAGGGGCGAAGGACGCGCGGTTCTCCCGGCGGCTCTCCCGGATGGCGGTAGCGGATCGACAGGCAGACACCGCGCTGCATCGACTCGGACACCGCCTGCCACGTCTCCTCCTTGACGAATCGCTGAGGCGCGAGGCTTCGGACCGTGATCTTGTCGCGCACGATCTCCGGACGCAGTCGCACCGCGGGGGGCATCAGCTCGGCCAGCCGTTCGTAGCAGGATTCCAGATCTCGGCCGAGCGGGGTTCCTCCGAAGAGCTCCATGACCTGCGCGGCCACGCCGATCGAGAAGAGGTCCTTGCCGTCGACCGGCAGAAACGGCAGGACGTAGTCGGCGCGCGCGTAGCGGTAGCCGTTCTCGCCGCGGTCGAACTCGATCGGGGCCTCGAGCTCGTCGCGAAGGTAGTCGAGGTCGCGCTGGACGGTCTTCGTCGAGACCTTGAGCTCGCGCGCGAGCGAGGAGGCGTTGGGACGCCGGCCTTCCTTGATCTGGTGATGAATGGTCTGGAGCCGCCGCCAGAGCGGACGGTCCTTGAAGGCGCCTTTCCGACCCACGAAAGCGATTGTGTCACGCCGAATCCGAAGCCAGAAAGTGTCGCTTCCAGGCGACGCCGCGCGTCAATCGAGGTCGCCTCCGAGAAGCCGCTCGACGGCAACCGACGGCGGTGGAATGTGTTGAGTGCTTCGGGAGGTCTGGCCTCGGGCTTGCTAGTTCCTCGAACGTGCAGATTCCGACGCGGTCGGACGCTTTTCCCGCGGGGACCCGCTCCGACGGGTCCGCTACCTCGACCGACATCGGCCTTCTCGAAGGGGAGATGCTCGACGGGCTCCTCTCGAGACTGGAATCCATCGTCCGTCGCTCCCCGGCCCCGTCCCCGGACGACGGCGACGACACGCGCCCGAGCGCCCGCCGACGGAGCCGGTCGTGAACGGCCCGATCGGCGGATCCGCCGACCTGCCGCTTGCCCTGATGTTCATCCTGATGGTCGTCGGGATCCTTCTATCCAACGACGACGACTTGCCCGGGCCGCGGCGCAGCTGGGCGCGCGCGCAGGCCGCGAATCTGCCGCTCTAGACTCGGGACGAACCGGCCAATAACTTCGCCGGCCGCTTCACTTCAAGGCGTCGAGCAGCTCCTTCGCGGTCTCGGCCTCCTTGCCGTTGGGGTCGAGCTCGAGGTACTTCTGCAGATGCTCCCTGGCGTCGGCGTTCTTCTTCAAGTTGAACAAGACGATTCCGAGCTGATAGTGCGCCATCGCGAAGTCCGGTTTCACTTCGATGGCTTTCTGGAAGAAGCCGGCGGCGTCCTGGTATTTCTTCGCGTTGAACGCCTCGACCCCCTTGTTGTAGATGACCTCGGGCGTATCGGGATGGGATTCGGCGTGTTTGGCCTGCCACTCGGCCGCCGCCTTCTTGTCGCCCGTCTGCTCGGCGGCGACCGCCATCATCTGGTAGAGGGACGTGAGCGTCGGATCGAGGTCCGTCGCCTTCTGGCCCGCGTCGAGGACCTTCGCCCACTCCTTGTTCTGATAAGCGAGGACCGCGATCGCCTGCCACGCCTGCGGGAGATCGGGATTCTTCGTCGCCGCCTCCTGGAACTTCGCCGCCGCGCCCGCCTTGTCGCCGGCATTCAAGAGCTCGACGCCCGAGTTGTAGGCGACCGCCGCCTGGTCCGCGGTGGACATCGCCGCGGCCGCCGGCGCCGCCGCAACGGGCTTGTCGAGTTTGACGTCCACGGCGGTGACGTCGGCCGTCGAGAGCTTCTTCTGCTCTTCGTGCGGCGCGAATCCCTCTTTCTCGTAGCGAATGCGGTAGTTGATCGTCGCATCGTTCACGATCAGCGCGTATTGCCCTTTCTTGTCGGTTTTGGTCGACAACTTGAACGTCGAGATGCTCGGCGTCGTCAGCGTGATGACGACACCTTCGATGGGCGCGCCGTCCGGTCCGGTCACCTTTCCTGTCAGCCGCCCCTGCATGCCGGCGATCGCGGCGCCGGCCATCGCGAGCGCCGTCAGGGCGATTGCGATCTTTCTCATGTTTCCTCCCTCGGAGCCCGGCCCGCGGGGCGCCGGCGCTCCCAGCCGCGATTCTATTGCGGCGCGGGGCTTCAAGCCCGCGCGGCCCGCCGCTCTCGAGCGGGGAGCGCCGGCAGAATCTCCGCGACCGCGTCGTAGCGCCCCATCGGGAGGACGTGGATGCCGCGGGCGAGCCCGGCGATGCCCGCGGCGAGCTCCCGGGCGATCGCGAGGCCTTCCTCCCTTTCTGCTTCGACGCCGCGCGCGGAGGCTGTCTTCATCCGATCCTGGACCGACTCCGGCACGACGATCCCCGGGACCTCGTTGGCGAAGAAGAGCGTCTGCCTCCAGGAGCGCAGCGGCAGGAGGCCGACGAGAACGGGCAGCGTCCGCGCCTCCTCGCTCGAGAGAAAACCCTCGAGGACCGAGAGGTCGAAGACCGGCTGCGTCTGCGCGAAGGCGGCGCCCGCCTCCACCTTGGCGCGCAGCTTCGCGAGCTCGAGGTCCCGGTCCGGGGCGGCCGGATTGGCGGCGCAGCCGATCGCGAAGGACGTGGGTGCTCCGATCGCGTTGCCGGCGAGGTCGGCTCCCTCGTTCAAGCCCTTCGCCATGCGCAGGAGGCCGAGGACGTCCACTTCGGAGACCTGGCGGCCCTGCGGATAGTCCCCGATCTTCAAGGGATCGCCGCCGAGACAGAGGATGGCCTTCACCCCGAGGCCCGCGGCCCCGAGCAGGTCCGACTGGAGCCCGAGGACGTTGCGGTCCCGCGTCGTGATCTGAACGACCGCCTCGAGCCCGGTCTCGCGCTGGATCAGCGTCGCCACCGCGATCGAGGACATCCGCAGCCGCGCCATCGGGTTGTCGGTCACGTTCACGGCGTGCGCGCCGGCGGCCCGGATCCGGCGCGCCCCTTCGATCGCCGCGGAAGGATCGACGCCGCGCGGAGGCTCGACCTCGGAGGTCACGACGAAGGCTTCCGGGTCGGCGAGGAGCCGCTTGAAGCGGGAGGTCTCAAGAGCCGGCTCAGGCGGTTTCGGAGGGGGAGCCTCGACCGCGAGGGAGACGCGCGCGCCGGCGGCGCGCTTGCGACCGGCGACTTCGCGCGCCATCGCGCGGATGTGCTCGGGTGTCGTTCCGCAGCAGCCGCCGATGATCGCGGCGCCCGCGTCGAGGAAAGCCCGCGCGAATTCGCGCAGGTAGTCGGGAGACGAGAGATAGACGTTCCGGCCGTGCGCCAGCGTGGGGTAACCCGCGTTGGGCATCACGGAGAGCGGCGCGGCGATGGTCGCGGGCAGCCGCGCGAAGATGTCGTGCGTCTCCTGCGGGCCGAGTGTGCAGTTGACGCCGACGACGTCGGCGCCGGCAAGCTGAAGCGTCGGAAGCGCGTGAACGGCGCTCTCGCCGAAGGCGGTCCGACCGTCGGCGAGAAAAGTCATCTGAGCGACGACCGGGATCTCGGCCGACAGCCCGCGCACGGCGCGCACGGCTTCGGCGGCTTCGAGGAGGCTCCCGAACGTCTCCAGAAGGATCAGGTCCACCCCGGCTTCGATCAGGATCCGCGCCTGCTCTTCGAAGATCTCCCGCACTTGCGCGAGAGTCAGAGCGCCGTACGGCTTGACGAGCGCGCCGAGCGGCCCGATCGAGCCGGCGACGAACGCGAGCTCCCCGGCCGAGGCCTCGCGGGCGAGTCGGACCCCCTCCCGGTTGACCTTGTCGAGCGAGTCGCCCCACTCGTGCGCCGACAGCTTGACGCGGTTTCCGTCCCAGGTGTTCGTAGTCAGGATCCGCGCACCGGCCTCGAGATAGTCCTCGTGCGCTTCGCGCACCGAGTCGGGATCCGTCAGATTCAACGGAGACTTGGCCTGGTCCGGCGCGGCGCCGCGCGAGACGAGAAGCGTCCCCATGGCGCCGTCGGCGAGCAGCACCTCGCGGGCGATGGCTTCTCGGAAATTTTTCTTCATCGAAGCGGCCTCCCGGGCTCGAGAGGCGCGCGAGAAAACGCGGTCGCGGCGCCCCTCATCTTCGTTCCCCGGCTCGGAGCTCCTGCGCGCCCCGGGGACTCCGGACTTGGCACCGGGCGGGTCCGCCGCGACGCGGACTCCGGTTGCCGTGGGGTCGTCGGGCCGGTCCCTCGCCCACTCTGGATGCGTCGGGACGGCGTCGCCGTCCCGACGGGCTCAAAGAACGCGGCTTCACGGTACCCCGCGGGCGGAAGGGGTGTCAATGCCGCGCGAACCGGCCGACAGCCTGTTAAACTGGCGCGGTCTTCATCGGCGAGTCCCGCGAGGGCCCGCGGCGCCTTTCTCGATCACGAGAAGGAGACCCCGATGAGACTGCTCCCACTGATTCTCCTGCTCCTCGCGTCCCCCTCCGAAGAGCCTCCCTGGTCCGAGCTGTCGCTGACGATCGAGCCGGAAACCGGCTACTCGAGCGATCAGGTCGCGATCTGCCGCGTCCGCGTGATCAACCACGGCTCGCGCACGTGGCCCGGTCGCACGCTCCACTTCGAAGCGCGCGCCTTGGACGGCGGCGCGGTGGTCGAGCGCGCGAGAGGGCGGTTCGGACTGTCCCTCCCGCCTCACGGCACTCTGGAGACTCTGATTTCGTTTTCCGCGCCGTACCGCCGTTTCGAAGTCTCGCCCGCCGCGTCCTCCGAGAAGAGCGGTCACCGCGGAGCGGGGGGGAAAACGGGCGGAAAGAAGGGGGGAAAGAAGCCGCGGACTTCCCGGCACCGTACGCGGTGAGCCCCGCGCCAGCAGTTACAATGCGCGCACATGAAAGTGCTCGTGGTCGGCGGGGGAGGGCGCGAGCATGCGCTCTGCTCCGGTCTTCGCCGGAGCCCCTCGGTCAAAGAGCTCTACTGCGCGCCGGGCAACCCGGGCATCGCCGAGATGGCCGACTGCCTCCCGGTGACGCCGGGAGACATCGTCGAAATCGCGGACCTCGCGGAGAAGCTCGCGCTCGACCTGACCGTGGTGGGGCCCGAGCTCCCCCTGTCGCTCGGCGTCGCCGACGAGTTCGCGAAGCGCGACCTGCCGATCTTCGGACCGACTCGTCTCGCGACACAGATCGAGTCGTCCAAGGTTTTCGCCAAGGAGTTCTTCGCGCGGCACCGCATCCCAACCGCCGAGGCGCGCATCTGCTCTTCGGTGGACGAGGCGCGCCGGGCGATGAAGGACCTCGGGTTTCCCGTCGTGATCAAGGCGGACGGCCTGGCGGGCGGCAAAGGCGTCCTGATCCTCGATACCGAGGAGGAGGCCCGCCGGGCCCTCGTGCTCTTCTTCGAGGAGCGCGTCTTCGGCTCCGCGGGCGACCGCGTCCTCGTGGAAGAGTTCCTCCACGGGAGCGAAGCCTCGTTCCTCGCGATCTGCGACGAGCACACCGCCGTGCCGCTTCCGACCGCTCGCGACTACAAGAAGGTCTACGACGGCGATCGCGGCCCGAACACCGGCGGGATGGGCGGCCACTCACCGGCGGGCGTCATGGACGCCGCCACTTCGACGCAGGTCTTGAAGGAGATCATCTGGCCGACGCTTCGCGGCCTTGCCGCCGAAGGGCGCCCGTTCCGGGGCGTCCTCTACGCGGGCCTGATGCTGACCGAGTCGGGCCCGAAGGTGCTCGAGTTCAACGCCCGCTTCGGAGACCCCGAGACCGAGGTCATCGTCCCGCGGATCCAATCGGACTTTGCGGCGCTCCTCTTCGCGGGAGTGCGCGGAGACGTGGAGAAGCACTCTCCGATCGAGGTCAAGCCGGAGGTTTGCGTCGGGGTCGTTCTCTGCTCGGCCGGCTATCCCGGACCCCACGGCAAGGGGAAAGTCATCTCGGGGTTGAACGACGCGGCGCGAATGCCGGGTGTCGAGATCTTCCACGCCGGCACCGCGCGCGAAGGAGACCGGCTGGTGACCGCGGGAGGACGCGTTCTCGTCGTCACCGCGATGGCCCCCTCGATCACCGACGCCGCGGCGACCGCTTACGCGGCAGCGGACCGGATCGAGTTCGAAGGCAAGCACCTCCGCCGCGACATCGGACAGACCGGCTTTCGCGCGAGCCGCCTCTAGCGCGAGGCGGCCGGCGGCGCCGGATCGAGATCGAGGAGGTTCCGGCTGCCCGCCGCCGGGCAGCCGGAGATCGCGAGAGGTTACAGCCCGCCGCAGTGGCCCGTCGGGTCCCCGCACTTCATCTCGTGGAAGCGGGAGTCGAGCGAGCGGAAGTCCTGGATGAGGACGAACCCTTCGATCGTCGGCGAGGACGGCGTGCGGTTGCGAACGTCGGCGAAGAGGATCAGGGATTTGTTCGCGTTGCCGACGCCGGCCGCCGTGTAGAGATCTTCCACCACCCGCACTTCGCCCGGCGCGATGCCGTTCAGCTGCACGACGTTGCCGATGCGCGCGCCGCTGTCGGGGTCGTAGAGCGACAGGTCCACGTTCACGTTGGCGTTGGTGCCGACGATGTCGGTGTTCCGGATTCCGACGTTGGTCAGGAGGTCCCCTTCGAGCCCGGGCGTGACCCGCGTGTCCCTCACCGTCGCCGTCACGGACGTGTTCGTGGATTCGAAGAAGAGCGAGCCGTTCATGCCATAGCCGACGGTGCCGCGCAGCTCGTCCGGCTCGGAGATCCGGTTGTACGTATTCGCCTGCGCGGTCGCCTCCCAGCCGACGTTGCCGGGCAGGCCGTTGAACGTGATCAAGAGCGTCCCGATCGAGCCCTGGTTGGCGCCGGGCTGCAGGACCCCCTGGCTGTCGAGAAGATCGACGATGTCGTCGTCGTGGAAGTTCCCGAAGGCTCCCAGATTGATCCGCCGCACGGCGGTGTTGTAGAAGCCGCCGACCGGCGAGCAGGCTGCCGAGGTGCACTTGTAGGTGTACTGGATGTCCGCCGTGATCGAGGCCGGTGTGTGATTCGAGATGTCGACGGCGGTGCGGACGAAAGCGTTGGGCGTCTCCTGGATCGCGCTGGTGTGGCGGGCGGTCACGCCGGCGGTCGGCGTGAAGGTCGTCGTGTCGAAGAAGTTCAGCTGCTGCCCGGCGTCCTTGTGGAACGTGCGCGAGCGGCCGGTCCCGTCCTCGGTGACCGTCAGGTCGAAGATCAGGTCCGTCAGGAAGCCGCCGAAGATCCAGTAGCCCTGGCCGGGGATCGCCGTCGCATCGAGCACCTTGACGAAGACCTCGGGGTTGCTCGGGTTCTGCGTGAGAGCGGGTATCGAGAAGTAGCCGAAGACGTCGCTCTGCTTCAGGGCGACGCCGGGCCCCGTATTCCCGCTGCGCGGGTCTCGGGCCGCGAGCGTCACGCTGAAGCTGTGAGCCGCGTTGAGCACCAGCGTGTTGCTCTCCCCGTTGTCCGCAGGCGCAAAACGCTGGACGAACGGCAGTTCCGTCGAATAGGTGGCGGCGGCGGCCTCCGTCGAGGCGGGAAGCATCCCGCCCGAAGCCGAGGGTCCCCCCGCTCGAATGACGGGAGCGCGGCCTGAAGTCTGAGCGAAAACGACCGGGGTGAGGGCGGCGGCAAACGAGCAGGCGACAAAGAGGCGCGACAATTTCATCCTGTCTCCTCGGGGGCTCTCGAGCCCGGCTGGCACGTTTCGTCGAAGACTTTAGCAGATCCTGGGCCAACTGCCTTCCCGGCCGGAGAGACAGGAATCCTGTCCCGAAGGACGGGTTCGAGCGTCTCCATTCTGGGACGAACTGTCCGCGGCGAGACTCAACGCAGGAGTCCGCGGACTTCCTTCTCGAAGTCGGCGTAGGAGCTCTTGCCGGAGAGGACCCGCGCTTTGCGCCCGTCTCGCCCGTAGAGAACCGTGAAGGGCAGCTCGCCGCCCCACTTGGGATCGACGGCCTCGATGAAGTCCTGATCGTCGCCGCCCGGCTTCTTTCGGTAGTTGGGGAATCCGGGCTTCTGCTCGGCGAGGAACTTCTCGACTACGGGAAGCTGGGAAGTGAGATCGGTCGTGATCCCGACGACGGTCAGGCCCTTTCCCCGGTATTCGCGGTCGAGTCGGACGAGCGCGGGGTATTCCTCCCGGCACGGCTCGCACCAGGTCGCCCAGAAGTTCAGGAGCACGACGCGCCCCTTTTCGGCCGCGAGGCGCTTCTCGAGACCCGGGGCGTCGAGGTCCCCGGCCAGTCGGGACCCGGACGGCGCCGCGGCCACGACGGCCGCGGCGAGGACCAGCGTCCGGCCGACGAGGCGAAGCCGGCCGCTTCGACCGGGAGAGCGGGCGGGTTTCGCGGTCATACCCTCTTGATCGTGCACCCGAACGCCTTGGTCTCGGCCTTCGCGATCGGCTTGTTCGCGAGCAGCGCGTCGAGCGCGTTCTTCAGATCCGGCTCGGCGACCTTCGAAGGCTGCTCGTAGTTCTCGTCGATCCGGCCGTGGTAGACGAGCTTGCCGCTCGGGTCCACGACGAAGACTTCCGGAGTCCGCTTGGCGTCGTAGAGGTCGGCCACTTTGTTGTCCGGATCCTTTGCGATCGGAAACGTATGGCCGTGCTCCTTGGCGTGCGCGACGACCTCGGACTGCGGCTCGGTCTTGTTGCTGTTGATTCCGAGGAAGAGCACCCCCTGCTTCGAGTACGCGGCCGCCATGTCCTTCATCCGGTCGTTGTAGGCGTTGGAGTACGGGCACTTCGTCGCGATGAACATCACGACGACCGCCTTGTGGCTCTTCGCGGCGTCGCCGAGCGCGAACGATTTGCCGTCGATCGTGTCGAGCTTGAAGTCCGGGGCTGCCGACCCGATCGCCGGGCTCTCGGCCAGGGCGGCGCCGGCGGCGGCGGCGAAGAGGACGCCGGAAAGGGCAGTGGCTGCGAGTCGCATCGAAGACCTCCTTTGAATCAAAGACTTCGAATACGGACGGGGAGGGGAGATATTCCCCGCTTCGACCGACTCACGCCGTTTTTGCAGCCGGCTAGCGCTTTCCGAACCAGCCCCGGCGTGGGGGCGGCTCGTCCCGCCCGGCCAGCCGCGCTTCGAGCGCCGCGACCCTCCGGGCGAGATCCTCGGCGGCGCGCTCTCCCGCCTCCAGCCGCTCCGAGATCCTTTCGATCGCTTCGGCGAGCCCCTCGTCCTCGCCGCGTGTGCGCAGGACGCGTTTGACTTCCGCCAGGGGGAGGCCCTCGGCGGTCAGGGCGCGCAGAGTCGCAAACCGCGAGACGTCGCGGTTGTCGTAGCGCCGGTGGCCGCCGGCCGTCTTCCGGATCGGAAAGAGCCGCGGAAGCTCTCGTTCGTAGAAGCGCAGCGTCGTGACGGGGATCCCGGTCCGCCGGGAGACGGCGCCGATCGAGTAGCGGTCAGCCATCCGCGGTCCGCCTGCCGCCGGAATTCCCGGCGAAGCGTTCGGTCTCGGGCGGATCGCGGAAAACCGTCGGCGGACCGCTCGAGACTAGACGGCGAACAGCGGACGGCTCACGACCGGGTCGAGCTTCCACACGTACTTGTACAGGCCGTTGAAGAAGTCGATCGTCATCTCGTAGTGCGCCTCGATCGTGATCGCCACCTTGTCCCGTTTGATGATCAGGTTTTCCTTCCCGATCGGAAGCTGCAGCTCCCGAGCCTTCTGCAGGACCGCATATTCGATCTGGGGAAGGCTCTTGATCGAGCCGAACGAGGCCTGCTCCTGCATGGTGTCGTAGAAGGTGGACGTGGCGATCTTGACCGGCACGACTTTGAACAGGACATATCCGACGAGGACGACGATGCCGAGCCAGATGATGCATCCGATATTGGCTTTTCCGCGCATGGCGCTTGCGCGCTTCGTCATCGTTGAGCTCCGAAAGTTTTTGGAATTGTAACCCGAATCGGCGCGGAACGATCAGTGGACCAGGCGGAACGTGCGCTCCCAGCGTGTCCTCCGGAAGAGATCGACGATGCGGCGGCCGAAGCTTTTCCCCTCCGGCTCCGGGCTCGCGGACCAGTAGATCAAGAGCGCCCGCCCTTTGACGTGGGAGAGAGGCACCGTTCCCCAGAATCGGCTGTCGTTGGAGCGATCGCGATTGTCGCCGAGTGCGAAGACCTGTCCGGCCGGGACGCGGAGCGGACCGAACTGATCCCGGCGCCCGGCGGCGAAGATGCTCGCGTCCGCGTGCGTGACTTCCGGCTCGGACGTCGAGGCGCCGTTGATCGAGACGACCTTGTCGTGAATCTCGACGACGTCGCCCGGCAGGGCGACGACGCGCTTGACGAAGTCGCGCCTCGGGTCGTCGGGGAACTTGAAGACGAAGACGTCCCCGTTCTTGAGCGGCCGCCGCGGAAGAACCGGGTCGAGGAAAGGGAAGCCGCGAGGGCCGTACACGAACTTGTTGACCACGAGGTGATCGCCCACGAGGATGTTGTCTTCCATCGAGGCCGTCGGAACCGCGTAGGCCTGGAGGAGGAACGTCCGGACGAAGAGCGCGAGCACGACGGCGACCAGGATCGCCTCGACGTACTCCCTCGAGCGGGGCCGCCGCGCGGGAGCTGTCAGCGAACGAGCGTGAACATCCGGTCCCATCGCGTGCGCGAGAAGAAATGGATCGCGACCCCCAGGAGCTGCCGGATCTTGGCGAGGGCGCCGCGCCAGATGTGCGAGTTGGGCTCGGCCTCGTACGACCAGTAGATCAGGAACGGGCGCCCGAAGACGTTGGCGCGCGGGATCGGGCCCCAGAACCGGCTGTCGAGCGAGTTGTCGCGGTTGTCTCCCATCCCGAAGAGGTTGCCGGGGGGGACGGAGAACGGCCCGTACTGATCGCGCAGCAGGCCCATCTCGTTGGCCTGCGGATCGTTCTTCCGGTAGAGATCGGGGTAGATGTGCTGGACGTAAGGGCCGTCGGCGGCCTGATCATTCACGTAGAGCTTCTTGTCCTTCAACTGTACGGTGTCGCCGGGCCCCGCTACGGCGCGCTTCACGAGCACGTTGCCCGGATTCACGTCGTCCCCCGGCTTCTTGAAAACGACGATGTCGCCGCGGCGGACGTCGCGATACGGAAAGAGCTTCGCGAAGGCGGGAAGGCGCGGGGCGTACGCGAACTTGTTGACGAGGAGATGGTCCCCGACGAGGATCGTCCGCTCCATCGAGCCGGTCGGCACCTGGTAGGTCTGGACGACGAAGGTTCGGACGAAGAGAACGAAGATTCCTGCGACGAGGAGCGACTCGTACCACTCCCTCGAGGAGGAGTGCCGGGGCCCGGCGGGAGCGGACTCTTCGGCCGGGGGAGGCGAGGGTGTCTTTTGGGTCGTCATTCCACTTTCAGCACGGCGAGGAAGGCTTCCTGCGGGATGTCCACCCTCCCGACGCGCTTCATCCTCTTCTTTCCTTCCTTCTGCTTCTCGAGGAGCTTCCGTTTCCGCGTGATGTCGCCGCCGTAGCATTTCGCCAAAACGTTCTTGCGCATCGCCGAGACCGTCTCCCGGGCAATGATCTTCGAACCGATCGCCGCCTGGATCGCCACTTCGAACATCTGGCGGGGGATGATTTCTTTCATCTTCGACGCGAGCAGCCTCCCCTTGGCCGCCGCCTCCTCCCGGTGGACGATGAGCGAAAGCGCGTCCACCGGCTCGCCGTTGACCAGGATGTCGAGCTTGACGAGGTCCCCCTCGCGGTAACCGGCGAACTCATAGTCGAAGGAGGCGTAACCCTTGGAGATCGACTTCAGCTTGTCGTAGAAGTCGAGGACGACCTCGTTCAACGGGAAGTCGTAGGTCAGGACGACGCGGTTCGACGAGAGGTACTCGAGCGCCTTCTGGACGCCGCGCCGCTCCTCGCAGAGCTTGAGAAGGCCCCCGAGAAAATCGTCCCGCGTGATGATCGTGGCGGAAATGTAGGGCTCCTCGATCCGCTCGATGTGGTTCGGTGAGGGGAGGTGGTTCGGGTTGACGATGTCGCGGACCTCTCCCGACGTCGTCGTCACCCGGTAGCTCACCCCCGGAGCCGTCGTGATCAGGTCCAGATCGAATTCCCGCTCGAGACGCTCCTGGACGATCTCCATGTGGAGCAGCCCGAGGAAGCCGCACCGGAATCCGAAGCCGAGTGCTGTCGAGTTCTCCGGCTCGAAGGTGAACGAGGCGTCGTTCAAGCGGAGCTTCTCCATCGCGTCGCGGAGATTGGAGTAGTCGTCGGCGTTCGTCGGGAAGAGGCCGGCGAAGACCATGGGCTTCGCCTCCGCGAATCCGGGCAGCGGCTCCGCCGTGGGCCGTCCGACTTCCGTGATCGTGTCGCCGATGCGCGTCGAATGCAGGTCTTTGATGTTGGCCCAGAGGAAGCCGACTTCTCCCACGCTGAGCTCGGCGACCGCTTCCCGCTGGGGACGAAAGACCCCGACTTCCTCGACTTCCGCTTCGAGCCCCGTACCCATGGCACGAATCTTCATCCGCGGCTCGACGCGGCCGTCGAGGATCCGAACCAGGGACGTGACGCCGCGATACGGGTCGTACCAGGAGTCGAAGAGGAGCGCCTGGAGCGGCGCCTCCGGATCCCCTTTCGGAGGAGGGACGTCCTGGACGATCCGTTCGAGCAAGTCCTCGATGCCGATCCCCTGCTTGGCCGAGGTCAGCACCGCGTGATCGGCCGGAATCCCGACCACCTGCTCGATCTGCTCGCGGGCGCGTTCCGGTTCCGCCGAAGGGAGGTCGATCTTGTTGATGACCGGCACGATCGTCAGGTTGTTGTGCACGGCGAGATACGCGTTGGCGAGCGTCTGCGCCTCGACGCCCTGGGTCGCGTCCACGACGAGGACCGCTCCTTCGCACGCCGAAAGCGACCGCGACACCTCGTACGAAAAGTCCACGTGTCCGGGCGTGTCGATGAGGTTCAGGACGTACTCCTGGCCGTTGCGCGCCCGATAGTGAAGCGTCACCGCGCGCGCCTTGATCGTGATTCCGCGCTCCTTCTCGAGCTCCATGTCGTCGAGCATCTGCTCGTGCATCTCGCGCGCGGAGACGGCGCCGCAGACCTGGAGGATCCGGTCCGAGAGCGTCGTCTTGCCGTGATCGATGTGGGCGACGATCGCGAAGTTGCGGATGAAGCGCGGGTCCTTCATGGGCGAACCGGAGATGATATTCGAGATGGAATCGGTCCTCGGGGGCTAGGGGCTCGCGGCTCCCAGCGGCCAGCGGGATCGCGCCACGATGGCCGACTCCCGGGCGCCTTCTCGCCGGTGTCGCAGGAATCCCGCCCACGCGATCATCGCCGCGTTGTCGGTCGTCAGCGATCGGTCCGGAAGGAGGACGCGGACGCCGCGCGATTCCCCCCAGGACGACAGCGTCGCCCGCAGCTCGGAATTGGCGGCGACTCCTCCCGAGACCGCCAGGAGGGTCAAGCGCTCGCGCCGCCGGACCGCCTCGAGCCGGTCGACGAGCGCCGAGACGACGGCGCGCTGGAAAGAGGCGAAAAGATCCGTCAGCTCCCGGCCGACTCTGTCGGGGTCGAGCGGCGCGCCGTCCACGCCGAGGCGTTCGAACTCGCGGAGCATCGCGGTCTTCAGGCCCGAGAATGAGAAGTCGAGCGATCCGTCGCCCGGCCTTCCGATCGGTAGCAGGAACCGGCCGCCGTCGCCGCGCGAGGCGATGCGATCGATCGGAGGACCGCCGGGATAGGGGAGGCCCGCGCGGCGCGCGACTTTGTCGAACGCCTCGCCCGGAGCGTCGTCGCGCGTGCGGGCGATCGGGACGATCCGGTCCGTTTCGACTCGGACGAGCTCCGCGTGGCCGCCCGAGACGACGAGCCCGTGGAACGGGTGCTCGACCGGACGCGCCGGTTCGCCGGAGGCGAGGAGGAAAGGAGAGTAGAGATGCCCCTCGAGATGGTTGACGCCGACGATCGGGACCCCGCGCGCGTACGCCACGGCCTTCGCCGCCGAAAGGCCGACGAGGAGAGGGCCGATCAGACCGGGTCCCGCGGTCGCGGCGACGAGCCCGACGTCCTCCAGACGCGCGCCGGCCTGTGCGAGCGCCTCCTCGAACACCGTCGGAAGATTCGTCAGGTGCGCCCGGGCCGCGAGCTCCGGCACGACGCCGCCATACGGAGCATGCGTCCGCAGCTGCGAGGCGACGACGTTTGCCCGGATCGCGCCGTTCTCTTCGAGGAGGGCGACCGAGGTTTCGTCGCAGGACGTCTCGACGCCGAGGAGCATCGTCACGCCCGCCGCGCGAGCTCGACCGCCCGCCGAAGGCTCTCGGCGTAGGGCGGTCGGCAGATCCCCTGCTCGGTCACGATCGCGGTGACGTAGCGCGCCGGCGTCACGTCGAACGCCACGTATCTCCCGCCCACGCCCGTGGGTGCGACCGGCCGTCCGGCGAAGGTCAGGACTTCGGCGGCGTCGCGTTCTTCGATCGGGATCGCGTCGCCGCCGGGGCAGTCGAGATCGACCGTCGTCGTCGGCGCGGCCACATAGAAGGGGACTCCGTTCTCCTTCGCGAGAACCGCGAGCGGATACGTTCCGATCTTGTTCGCCGTGTCTCCGTTGGCCGCGATGCGATCCGCTCCGACGACGACGGCCTGTACGCCACCGCGCGCGAGAAAGTGGCCTCCCATTCCGTCGGTGATGACCTCGACGGGGATTCCGTCGCGCGCGAGCTCCCACGCGGTCAGCCGCGCGCCCTGCAGATACGGGCGCGTCTCTCCCGCCAGCACGCGAACCGCCTTGCCCGCCTCGACCGCGCCGCGAACGACGCCGAGCGCCGTCCCGTACCCCGCCGTGGCGAGGGCCCCCGCGTTGCAGTGCGTCAGGAGCGTGACCTCGCGCGGGAGGAGCGAGGCCCCGAGCTCGCCGATCCGGCGGCAAGCGGCGATGTCCTCCGCGGCGATCCGATCGGCTTCGTCCACGAGCTCGCGCTCGATGCGCTCGGGAGCCTCTTCGCGGCAGGCCTCGAAGCGCCTCGCCACCCGGTCGAGTGCCGCGAAGAGGTTCACCGCCGTCGGACGCGTCGAGGCGAGCAGGCGCCGAGCGGTCTCGAAGCGCTCGGCCGGCGGCGTCGAGCTTCCGCTTCGCTGCGAGAACGCGGCGCCGTACGCGGCCGCGACCCCGATGGCCGGGGCTCCGCGGACCGCCATCTGGCGGATCGCCAGAGCGATCTCCGGCGCCGTCTCGAGCTCGAGCCAGATCTCCTCGGAGGGAAGACGCCGCTGGTCGAGAAGGCGAAGGCGTCGTCCCTCGCGGTAGAGCGGGCGGAAGACCTCGGTCACGCGGTCACGGGGCGGGAGTGACCGCCAGGGCCGCGCCCTGCCGGCGAGGATCCGCGACCGCCTCGGTGATTCCACGCGGGAGGCTCGCCACGGCGTGGACCCGTCCGATCTTCCCCGGCACCGGGTCCCGCGTGCTGACCTTGACCGTGTGCCCCTTCGCTTCGAGAGCGGCGATCCAGGCCGGATCGAACGCGTCCTTCTCGACTTCGAGGTCGGGCGAGTCCTGCTGATGAAACCGCGGGGCCGCGACCGCCGCCTCGAGCGAAGCGCCCCGCAGCGCGAGCTCGAGCAGCACCTGGAAGTTCGTCGTCAGAATCGTCGCCCCGCCGGGACTGCCCCAGCCGTAGACGCCGCGACCGGGGAGGACCGCGATGATCGGGCAGATCGACGACAGCATCCTCTTGCCGGGGGCCACCGCATTCGCGTCGCTCTGCACGAGGCCGTACAGATTCGCCTGTCCCGGGCGCGTCGTAAAGTCGTCCATCTCGTTGTTCCAGAGGAACCCGAGGCCCGGCGCCATGCGGCCGTTGCCGAACGAGTCGTTCAAGGTCGTCGTGACGGACACGATCGCCCCCTTGCCGTCGACGACGGAGAAGTGGGTGGTCGACGGATCGCCGTCCGAGAGGGAACGCACCGACTCGAGCGGCGTCGCGCGCGCGGGATCGATCGTCGCGGCGAGGCGCCGCGCGCGCTGGGCGGAGAGGAAGAGTCCCTGGCGGACCCCGGAGAAATCGGGATCTCCGAGGTACCGGTTTCGGTCGGAGAAGGCGCGCTTCTCGATCTCGGCCACGAGGTGCGCCGAGGCGGCGTCGCGCGGCTCGAAACGCGAGCTCCCGACGGCACCGACGAGGAGGGCCATCTGCGCGAGCGCGGGCCCGGAAGAGGGCGCGCCGGTCGTGAAGACCTCGGCGTCTCCGAGCTGGAAGAGGACGGGCTTGCGGATCCGCGACGCGTACAGCGCGAGGTCCCCGCGCGTGATCAGGCCTCCCGCTCGCTTCTGACCCTCTTCGATCTCGCGCGCGACACGCCCCCGGTAGAACCCGGCCTCGCCGCGGTCGGCGATCGCGTCGAGAGTCGCGGCGAGCCCCGGCTGTCGGAAGACGGAGCCCACGCGGGGAGCCTCGCCGCCCGGAAGGAAGGTCGCCGCGGC
>JBKPSZ010000259.1:0-3134 GCA_046735265.1 Acidobacteriota bacterium
GCGGAACGCCCGTTCCGCGAGTGGCGCGGGCGCACTCCCGAATGGCGTGGATCTGCGGCACGCCAGCCCCGGTCACCACGCGCGTCGTGCAAATCGAGCCGGGACCGATCCCCACCTTGATCGCATCGGCGCCGCGCTTCAACAAATCGCGGGCGCCCTCTTCGGTCGCGACGTTGCCCGCGACGATCGGCGTCGAACCGAACCGCTTCTTCAAGAGGACGAGCGACTCGAGCACCCCTTCGCTGTGGCCGTGAGAGGAGTCGAGGACGAGCACGTCCACCTTGGCCCGGACGAGCTCGCGCGCGCGGTCGAGCAGGTCCTTCGAGACCCCGACCGCCGCGCCGACCCGCAGACGCCCCAGGCCGTCTTTCGCCGCGTTCGGGTACTTGATCGCCTTCTGAATGTCCTTGACCGTGATCAGGCCCTTCAGGTTTCCGGCTTTGTCCACGACGAGGAGCTTCTCGATGCGGTGCTCGTGCAGGAGCTCCTTGGCCTGTTCGAGGGTCGTGCCGACGGGCGTCGTGATCAGATGATCCTTCGTCATCCGCGTCGAGATCGGGCGGTCGAGGCGGGTCTCGAATCGCAGGTCGCGGTTCGTGAGGATCCCGACGAGCTTGCCGCGATCGTCCACGACCGGCACGCCGGAGATCTTGTAGCGCGCCATGACGTCGAGCGCCTCGGAGATCTTCTGCTCGGGGCGGCAGGTGACGGGGTCCACGATCATGCCGGACTCGGAGCGCTTGACCTTGTCCACCTCGTCGGCCTGCGCGGCGATCGTCAGGTTCTTGTGGATGACGCCGAGCCCCCCCTGCTGCGCCATCGCAATCGCGAGGCGGGACTCCGTGACCGTGTCCATCGCCGCGGAAACGATCGGGATGTTCAGTCCGATCGAATCGGTCAACTTCGTCCGCAGGTCCACGTCCCGGGGATGCACCTCCGAGTGCGCGGGCAGAAGGAGGACGTCGTCGAAAGTCAGGGCGACGGGGATATCGCGCTCGGCCACGGGCGCGCCTTTGGAGGACTTCGGCATTACGCCCCGCCCGCTCCGTGGCACTTCTTGTACTTCTTTCCCGAGCCGCACGGACACGGATCGTTGCGCCCGACCTTTGGCGCCTGGCGCTGCACGGTCTCGACCTTCGCGTCCTGCCCTCCCGACGCGGCGGCACCGTAGGAGTAGTTGTAGCTGGGGTTGCGTCGAGAGGGGAGGCCCGCCGGACGGGGACGCCCCTCGCCGACGGCGATCGGAGCCGCCTCCTCCTGCGCGACCTCGCGAACCACGGGCTGCAGCCGGAAGAGGTACTGCACCGACTGGTCCTCAATCCGCTCCTTCATGAGGGTGAAGAGCTCGAAGGACTCCTTCTTGTACTCGACGAGCGGGTCGCGCTGGCCGTAGCCGCGCAGGCCGATGCCTTCCTTCAAGTGGTCGATCGCGAGGAGATGGTCCTTCCACTGCTGGTCGACGACCTGGAGCATCACGAAACGCTCGTGCAACCGCATCGTGTCGGCGCCGAGAAGCTTCTCCTTCGCCTCGTACGCCTCGTTGAGCTGCGCGACCAGGATCTCCCGCACTTCCTCGCGGGTCTTGCCGCCGAACTGGAAGCGACCGGGCTCGAATCCGTAGTACTCCTTCAGGTCCACTTCGAGCGCCGGAAGGTCCCACTCCGCGGGGCTCTTGTCTTCGGAGAGATGGCGGCCGAGGAGGTAGTCGACGATCATCTCGGCCAGCCCGAGGACCTCCTCCTTGCCGCGCTGGCCGGCCAGGATCTCGCGGCGCTGGCGGTAGATCTCCTCCCGCTGCCGATTCATGACGTCGTCGTACTCGAGGAGGTGCTTACGGGTCTCGAAGTTGCGCGCTTCGACCTGCTTCTGCGCGCGTTCGATCGAGCGGGTCACCATCCCGTGCTCGATCGGCACGCCTTCCTCCATACCGAGGCGCCGCATGATGTTCTGGAGTCGGTCGGAGCCGAAGATACGCATCAGGTCGTCTTCGAGCGAGAGGTAGAAGCGGGACGCGCCGGGATCTCCCTGCCGGCCGCTGCGACCGCGCAGCTGGTTGTCGACGCGCCGCGACTCGTGCCGCTCCGTGCCCACGATGAAGAGTCCTCCGGCGGCGAGGACTTTCTTCTTGTCTTCGGCCGCCTCGGCTCGCAGGCGGGCGAGCAGCGTCTGGAACTCCTCTTCGGTCCCGCCCGCGCGGCGTTGCTGGTCGGCGAAGGCGTCCGGATTGCCGCCGAGGACGATGTCGGTCCCGCGGCCCGCCATATTGGTCGCGATGGTGACGGAGCCCGACTTTCCGGCCTGGGCGACGATCTCGGCCTCTTTCTCGTGGAACTTGGCGTTCAAAACCACGTGCGGGACTTTCTTGCCCTTGAGCAGGGCCGAGAGCCGCTCGGACTTCTCGATCGAAACGGTGCCGACCAGGACCGGCTGCCCCTTTTCGCGGAGGCCCACGATCTCGTCGGCGACGGCTTCGTACTTCTCCCGTTCCGAGGCGTAGACGACGTCCTGGTGATCGGCGCGGATCATCGGCATGTTGGTCGGGACGACCACGACGTCGAGCTTGTAGATCTGGTGGAACTCGGACGCCTCCGTGTCGGCGGTGCCCGTCATGCCCGAGAGTTTCTCGTAGAGACGGAAGTAGTTCTGGAGGGTGATTGTCGCGAGCGTCTGGTTCTCCCGCTCGATCTTGACGTTCTCCTTCGCTTCGACGGCCTGATGGAGCCCGTCGGACCAGCGCCGCCCGGGGAGCACGCGACCGGTGAACTCGTCCACGATCAGGACCTGGCCGTCCCGGATCATGTAGTCCACGTCCTTCTTGTAGAGGGCGTGCGCGCGCAGGGCCTGCTCGACGCCGTGGAGCTGATCGATGTTCGTCAGCTCGTAGAGGTTCTCGACCTTCAAGAGGCGCTCGGCCTTCGCAACGCCTTCCTCGGTCAGGACCGCCGTCCGGGACTTCTCGTCCACGAGGTAGTCGCCGGTCGTCACTTTGTTGCCGTACTTGTCTTTCTCCTCGGATCCCTTGGTGAGGTGGGGGATGACCCGGTTGCAGCGGTAGTAGATCTCGGTGTTCTCTTCGGAGGGGCCGGAGATGATGAGGGGGGTCCGGGCCTCGTCGATCAGGATCGAGTCCACCT
>JBKPSZ010000260.1:0-4349 GCA_046735265.1 Acidobacteriota bacterium
CCGCGAGAGGCGGTGCGCGCCGAGAGCCGGTCCGAGGAAGGAGGCCAGGAGCTCGGCGAGCTCCACCGCCTCGTCGGGGCCGACGCCCTCGAGCCCCAGGATCCCGTGCAGCTCCCCTTCCGCCTCGAGGCGGACCCAGAGGCGCCCGTCGAACACGCCGCTCTGTTCGGGGCAGGGCTCGGGAAGCGACAGGACCGGCGAGTCCGACCCGAGCGTCGCGGCGGAGGTCCAGCCCCCCTTCTCGCGGAGGTAGAGGACCGCCCGCTCCGCGCCCGTCAGAAGCGCCGCCGTGCCGGCGATCCGCGCGGGAAGCGGCCGATCCCGGCCGACCCGGAGGGCGCTCCCCACCTCTCTCCACGCCTCTCGCAGGCGGGCGGGGGCGCTGTCCGGCGCGGAGCTCATCGCGGGGCTAGACCCTGGCGGAGACCGCCTGAAACGCCTCCTCCTCGGTGGGATAGATCGAGGCGTACTGGGCGAGACCCATGATCCGGAAAGTCTTGTCGATCGTCGGCGTCAGGTTGCAGAACGCGAGAACGCCTTTCTTGTCCATCACCCGCTCGAGCACCTCGATCAGGATCGAGATGCCGATCGAGTTGACGATCCGCGTCTTCTCGAGGTTCATGACGAGGGCGCGCGCGCCCGACTCCAGCTGCCGGTACGATTCCCGCGCGATCTCTTCGCCCCCCTGGTTGTTGATGTAGCCGTCGGTCCAGAGGACCGCCACCTCACCGCGTCGCTCGACGGACACCTTGCAAGCGTCGCTCACTTGTACTTCCTCATCACGATCCGAGTGCCCCAGTCCCCCGAGCTGATTTGAACACCATCCATCAGGCTGCGGATGATTTGCAGTCCCCACCCGCGCTTTCGCTTTCCTTGAAAGGTCTGTTCCGGAGTGGGCGGCTCGAGGCGCAGGTGGTCGAAGCCCTGCCCCTGGTCAAAGACCTCGACCTCCAGCCAATCGGCCCCGTCCTCCTCACGGCCTATCCGAAACGTCAGATGCAAACGCTCGTCACGCGTGTGCGCGTGCTCGAAGGCGTTGATACACGCTTCGACGAGCGCGAGCTTGACCTCGTCGATCTTATCGCGGGACATCCCGATGTGCTCTCCCAGGGCCGCGGCCTGGGCGGTCGCCACGATCTCCATCTCGGGCGCGACCGGGATCGTGAGGGAGATGTCGCGCGAGCCTGTGGCCTGGGGCGTGGGAGGAGCAGTCTTCCGATGGGCCATTCGATTTTCGGTCGGACCCTCGGGCGTCAGAATCGGAGAAAGAGCTGAAGCGACCGGACGAGGATCAGCGGGAGTCTATCGGAGACCACCAGGAGCGATCCGATGGCGAGCTCTCCCACGATCAGAGACCACAGGGCGGCGGGCGTCCCGAAGTCTGCGGCGGCCGATGTCAGCGCTCTCTTCACAGATTCTCGGCATCCGGTAAGGGCAAGAGGCCTGCCAGAGGAGCACCGGAGGCGGAAGCGGCGTTAAGTCTTTTCGAGAGAAAGAGTTCGGTCCGTATCGGCGACACGGGCCGATGATACGATTAATGTATCTAATTGTCACGCTATGATTACATCATGCGCTTGTACAATTCTAAATACCTTAAAGTAAGCGATTTAACTACAAACGTGACATTATGTCATGGTGCCCTATTGTCCCAAAGACCTCCGCCTGTAGAGCGTTCTGCGACTGATCCCGAGAAGCCTCGCGGCGCGGGTCTTGTTTCCGCCGGCCATGCGGAGCACCTGCTCGATGTGGCGGTCCTCCAGGGCGCGCAGGCTCGCGGGCTCCTCCCCTCCCGTGGCCCCGGCCGGAGCGAAGCCGGCGGCG
This sequence comes from Acidobacteriota bacterium, assembly GCA_046735265.1. Taxonomy (GTDB): domain Bacteria; phylum Acidobacteriota; class Thermoanaerobaculia; order UBA5066; family Gp7-AA6; genus DATBFU01. The sequence continues at coordinate 1,822 of JBKPSZ010000260.1, forward strand.
GTCGGCCGGGCCGGGGGAAGCCACTGGAGATCTTCGCGCCGGATGACTCCCCCCTGCGAGAGCGCCGCCGCTCCTTCCAGCAGGTTCTCGAGCTCGCGGATGTTGCCCGAGAACTCGTGGGTCAGGAGCGCCGAGTAGGCGTCCCGGTCGAGCGTGGGCACCTCGCGTCCCTCCCGGGCGGCGAAGCGCTCGAGGAAGTGGCGGACGAGCTTCGGGATGTCCTCGCGGCGCTCGCGCAAGGGCGGCAGCGCGATCTCGACGACGCGAAGGCGGTAGTAGAGGTCCTCCCGGAACTCGCCGCGCGCGATTCGAGTCGGCAGTTGGGCATGCGTGGCAGCGAGCACCCGCACGTCGATCGGAATCCGACGGCGTCCGCCGACTTTTTCGATCTCCCGCTCCTGGAGGACGCGCAGCAGCTTGGCCTGGAGCGACACCGGCATGTCGCCGACCTCGTCCAGGAAGAGTGTGCCTCCGCTCGCGACCTCGAACCGCCCGGGACGCGCCTCGACACCCGTGGCGACGCCTCGCTCGATCCCGAAGAGCTCCGACTCGAGAAGGGTTTCGGGCAGCGCGGCGCAGTTGATGGCGACGAAGGGCTTCTCGGCCCGATCGCTGCGCGCGTGGACCATCCGGGCGACGAGCTCCTTGCCGGTTCCGCTCTCGCCGGTGATCAGAACGGAGATCCGCGACGAGGCGACCCGGCCCACGAGGTCGAGCACGCGCCGCGCCGCGGGAGAATCGCCGATGAACAGGCGGCCGGCCGCGGATCTCCCGGTCTCGTCGAGCAGCCGCCGGTTCTCCTCTTCGAGGCGCTCGCGCTCGCGCGTCAGGCGCTCGAGATGTCTGCGGTTCTCGATCGCCATCCCACAGAGGCCCGCGAGCGACGACAGGAACCGGGCATCCTCCTCGTCGAAGGAAGCCTTTTCCCCACGGCGGACCTCCTTCTCCGCGAGGACGAGCACCCCGACGGCCCGGGCGCCGCCCCGGATCGGAACGCCGATGGCGGCGGACACCGCCGTACGCAGAAAGCGAAAACGCTCGCGGCGCAGCGCCGTCTCGGAGGCGAGTAGATCGCGCAAGAACTCGTCCGCCGCCGCGACCGACTCGGAGACCCGGCGCGGAAAGCCGACGCGGGCCTCGGCGCGAACGGCACCCCCTTCGCCGAAGGTCGCGAGATACCCCCGCGAGGCGTCGAGGACGCCGACGGCGCGCCCGAGAACATCCTCCGCGAGAGCTTCCTCGCTCGGCAGGGAGCCGAGCGACAGGCCCGCGTCGTAGAGGGTCTCGAGAAGGAGGAGCTTGTGTTGGGTCTCGAAGTCGCGGCCGGAGGGATCCATGAGCCGGAGGACGGTCGGCTTACTTGGAGGCCTCGAGCACCTTTTCGCGCCGCAGCTGCGCCACGACCTGCTCGGAGGAGCGCGTCGGCGCCCAACTCGGATTCCACTTGCGGTTCTCGGCGAGGAGCTTTTCGGCGCGGTCGAGATCGCCCTGGCGCGCGACGAGCTCGGCCAGGAGCGCGCGCGATGCGAATGCCCAGTGGCGTTTCGCGAAGTCCTCGACTTTCTTGGGCGCCGCCATCTTTTCGCAGATGACGATCGCCTCGTCCGACTTCCCCTGGCGGGCGAGCGCCTGCGCGAGCAGGAACTGCGTGCCCGGGTCTTCCATGGACTCGTCCCACTCCTTGCCGTGCGTCTCCGCGGCGTAGGCCGCGCGGATCTTCGGCTGCACCTCGCGAAGCTTCTTCTCGGCCTGGGCGGGTCGTCCCTCCATCAGGTCCAGGACCCCGTCCGTGAGGAGACGCGCCACTTCGGGATGCCGGTCGCCGGGGATGGCTTGATACTCCGCGATGAGCTGCCGGGCCACCCCGACGTCGCCCGCGACGAACGCGACCCGCAGCGCCTGACGGATGTGCTCGCGCCGCGCTTCGTTCTCGGTCGCCTCGTGCGCCCCCTTGCGGAGCACCTCGATCGCGCGCGTGTACTCTCCCTTCCCCATGTACGCGACCCCGAGGGTCAGGTACGCATGGAAGAAGTCGGGTTTGCGCTTGAGTGCCTGGTTCAGGTTCTCGATCGCCTCGTCGTAGTGTCCCGAGTAGGCCTGGATCTCTCCCAGGCTGTCGTACGGGTTGGCCTGGTCGGGCGCCATGAACTGATACTTGCGCAGGTTCTCGAGCGCCCGGTCGTAGTCCCCGCGGTAGGCGTAGAAGTACCCGATCTGGTTATACGCCTCGGCGTTGTTCGGCTCGACCGCCAGGAGCTCCGAAAAGATCGCGATCGCGCGTTCCGAATTCCCGTTCTGGATCTCGCGGCGGGCGAGCATCGTGGCCGCGCGAATGTCGTTCGGATACTTCTCGTGGACTCGCCGGGCGATCTGGACCGTCTCGTCCCACTTCCCCTGCCGCGTCGCGAGATCCATCTCCACGTGGAGCTGCTCCCGCTCGGTCAGGCGCGCTTTCTCCTTGGCGGCCCGCTTGATCAGCGCGATCCCCTGTTCCCCGTCCGTGAGTCGGGCGAGGCCGAGCATCGCCT
>JBKPSZ010000261.1:0-4005 GCA_046735265.1 Acidobacteriota bacterium
GGACGAACGTTCGACCGTCAGGCAGGCGGCGAGCACGACGAGATCCCGCGCGACCGTCGGAACGAACGTCGCGAGCATCTCCCCCGCCGACTGGTTGTTGATCCGCAGCAGGAAACGGTTCTTGACCGAGTGGTAGTTGGCATCGGCCGTCATGCTCCGGCGCCGGGACGGGAGGTTGCGGCGGCGGTGGTAGGCGACCGCTTCGGGCACGTAGAAGCACTTCCACCCGAGGTTTCGCAGCCGCCAGGCGAGGTCCGCGTCCTCGCGGTAGAGGAAGAAGTCCTCGTCGAAATAGCCCGTCGAGATCCGGGCACTCTCGAGCGCCTCCCGCCGGTAGAAGCCCGCCGCGCCGGTGGTGCCGGCGACCTCCTCCTCGACGAGATAGCGGCCGGCCGCCGTCTCCTCCGAGCCGCGGTCGAAGTGCCGCCCGGAGGCGTGGAACACGATGCCCGTCGAGTCGAGAAGCGGGGTGGCTGCGAGCTGCCGCCCCTCCGCCCGGAGGATCCTTCCCGAGGCCGATCCCGCCTCGGGCCGCGCGTCGAGGCGGCGCGCGAGAATCGCGCAGAAGGCCGGCTCGAGGCGGCAATCGGGGTTCAACGCGAGGACGTAGCGGCCGTTCGACGCCTCGATTCCCGCGTTCATCGCGCCGGAGAAACCGACGTTCCGCGGGAGCGCGATCACTCTCGCGCTCGGCGCGACGCGGCGCGCGGCGTCGGCCGAGCCGTCGCGGGAAGCGGTGTCCACGACGAGGATCTCGACCTCGACCCCCCGCTGCGCGACGGCGCTCGGCAGCGACGCCGGAAGATCCGCGGCCGAGTCGTGCGTGACGACGACGATCGAGACGTCTGTCATGGCGCGGCAGCCGATCGCGTGCCGCCGTCCGGAGCGAGCCCGAGCGCCATCTTCAACACGCCGAGGTAGGCGCGCGCCGACTCGCGACGCGGGCGAGGAGACGCGCCTCGGAAGGGAAGCGCCGCGAGGCGAAGGAACATGCCCGCCGGAAGGAGAAGCCGGTAGATCCCCCGCGCGGCGAGGCCGTAGCGGAGCGAGCGGTAAGTCAGGGCGTTTCGGTAATAGATCGGGAGGAATCGGCTGTAGCCGAGCTCCTGCGAAGCGCCGCCGCCGCGGTGGCGGAATCGGGCGTCGGGCCAGTAGAGGATCTTTCCTCGCCCGGAAAGCCGCGCGCAGAGGTCCACGTCCTCGAACCAGGCGGGTACGAATCGCTCGTCGAAGCCACCGAGCTCGTGGAAGACGTCGGAGCGGATCGCGAAAGCGGCCGCCGCCGCCTGCTCGACTTCGAAGGGGCGGGATCGATCGCGGTCGGCGTATCGGTAGCGCCTTCTTCCGGGGTTGTTCGGGAAGACGTGGTCGAAGAGAAGCAGCTCCCGCGCGTCGGCGGAGAGCCTCGGAAGGCCCCGCAGCTGAAACGTGAACTGGTCTTCGCGGTCGGGCGGCGCGAGCCGTGAGCCGTGTCCCGCGTTCGAAGGCGTGCCTTCGGCGTCGAGAAGCCGCGGCGCCAGCGCCGCGGCCTCGGGATGCTCGCGGAGCCCGCGCGCGATTTCGGAGAAGGCGTCTCCTTCGGCGCGCGCGTCGGGATTCACGAGGAGGAGGGCGGGGGCGGACGCGTGGAGGGCCGCCTGGTTGACCGCCGGACCGAAACCCCGGTTCTCCTCGTTGAAGACGACGGTGGCGTCGGGCCACCGGGCGAGGACCTCCTCGCGGCGAACCCCGGACGGTCCGTTGACGACCACGGTGAGAGAGACGGACGGTCCGCCCGGCGGAATCCGGGTGCGGGCGCGGGCGAGCGAGGCGACCGCCTCGTAGAGGTCGGCCGCGTCGTTCCAGGAAACGACGATGACGGCGATCTCGCTCAATTCGTCTAAGGCTTCGCGCGCGAGACCGCCGGCCCGGGCCACTCCGGGAGCTTCCCGGATTCCTCGCGATATCGCAGCGCCTCGAGCGGGAGCCGCGGCCAGACGAGCAGCGGCAGCATCGGTCCGCGCCAGCCGAGGCTTCGGGCGTGGGCGAGATCGGCGCGCAGGAGATGGCCGAGGCTCGCGCGAATCCGCCGCGGCTCCACGTTTCGGAAGAGGGTGCGCCAGCGGTTGCGGGCGGTCCAGAGCGCCCGCCGGAACGGCGTTCGGCTGCCGGTCGCCCCGCCCTGATGTCGCGCACGAGCCGCCGGGTCGCACGCGAAACGCCAGCCGGCCCGCGCGAGCCGGAGCGACAGGTCCGCGTCCTCGTAGTACGCGAAGTAGGAGTCGTCGAAGACCTGGCCCGGCGCGCCGACCGAGGCGAGCGCCTCGCGGCGATAGAGCGCCGCGGTCGCGGAAACCCCCGCGACCTCGAAGGGCTCGAGGGGCACGGCGGACGGAAGCAATCCGGCGAAGGCGGGAACCGCCTCGCCCCGATCCGTCCACGCGATGCCCGCCGTGTCCACCCGGGCGCCGTCGGCGGTCAGGACGAGGCCCTGGGCCGCCGCGAGCCGTTCATCGAGCACCAGGCGGGCCGCCAGCCGCGCCGTGTAGTCCGGATCCAGAGTCGCGTCGTTGTTGAGCAGCAGCACGAAAGGAGAGCGCGTCCGCGCGATACCTTCGTTGACGGCTCCGGCGAACCCGAGGTTTCGCGGGAACGGGACGAGCCGCGCGCCGCGCGCCTCCCGAGCGAGTCGTTCCCGCTCCGAGGGGGCCGAGCCGTTGTCGACGACGAGGACGGAGAGGTTCACGTCCCGCTGTTCCTCGAGCGACCGGAGCGCCGCGAAGAGCAGATCGCCGCCGTCGCGGTTGACGATGACGGCGTCCACGTCGGGAAGAGCGCTGGAGCGATTCAAGCGGGCCAAGCTGCGCGGACAACGCGAGCCGCGATTAAACTACGCGTTCTCATGCTATCACGCGACTTCCTGCGCGAGAACGCGGCGCGCCTTCTCGAGGAGTATCCCGAAAGATTCGCCGGGACGGGGATCGAGCGCTTCGTCGAGCTCGACCGGCTGCGGCGCGAGGCCGTGACGAAGCTCGAAGAGAAGCGCCGGCGCCGCAACGAGCTTGCCGCCGCGAAGGGCAAGCCCTCCCCGGAAGCGCTCGCCGAGATGAAGGAGCTCAAAGAGGAGATCCGTCGCCTGGAGGAGGAGTCGGAGCGGAGCGATTCGGAGCTGGGAGAAGTCGAGAGGCGCATCCCCAACGCGCCGCACGCGACCGTCCCCCGCGGACGGGACGAGTCCGAGAACCGCGTCGAGCGCGTCGTCGGGGACCCGCCGCGATTCGACTTCGAGCCGAAGCCCCACTGGGATCTCGGCCCGGCGCTCGGAATCCTCGATTTCGAGCGCGGCGTCAAGCTCGCGGGGGCGCGCCTGACGGTCCTCAAGGGCGCCGGCGCGCGTCTCTCCCGCGCGCTCGGAGCGTTCATGCTCGACCTGCAGACCCGGGAGCACGGCTACCTCGAGATCTTCCCCCCGGTCCTGACGAACGCCGAGTGCCTTTTCGGCACCTCGCAGCTGCCGAAGTTCGAGGAGGACCTCTTCAAGACTCGCGAGGGGTTCTATCTGATCTCGACGGCGGAGACGCCCCTGACGAACCTGCACCGCGACGAGATCCTGCCGGTCTCGGCCCTGCCGCTCGCCTACACCGGTTGCACGTCCTGCTTCCGCTCCGAAGCGGGAGCCGCCGGGCGCGACACGCGCGGGATGATCCGGCAGCACCAGTTCGAGAAGGTCGAGATCGTGCGGATCGTCCGGCCCGAGGACTCCGACGAGGCGCTGGAGCGTCTGACCTCGCACGCGGAAGAGGTCTTGAAGCGCCTGCGCCTCCCCTACCGCGTCGTGTCGCTCTGCACCGGCGATCTCGGATTCGGCGCGGCCAAGACGTACGACCTCGAGGTGTGGCTGCCCGGACAGAACGGGTACAAGGAAATCTCCTCGTGCTCGACGTTCGGCGACTTTCAGGCGCGGCGCGCGTCGATCCGGTTCCGGCGGGTCGAAGGCGAGAAGCCGGAGTTCGTCCACACGCTGAA
>JBKPSZ010000262.1:0-6758 GCA_046735265.1 Acidobacteriota bacterium
ACGACGCCGACGATGGCGCCGCAGCTCGCCGCGGCGGCGGTGACGGCGCGCGAGGCGTTGATCGATCGCGCGGCGCAGCGCTGGAAGGCGGATCGATCCAAGTTGTCGGCGGGCGACGGGCGCGTTCGAGACGCCGCGAGCGGCCGTTCGGCATCGTACGGCGAGCTGACCCGGGGAGAGGATCTCGCCGCGACCGTTTACGCCGAGACCGCGCGAACGCCCGCCTCGTCCTGGAAAGTCGCCGGAAAAGCGGCGCCCAAGGTGGACGGGCGCGATTTCGTCACGGGCCGGCATCGCTACTCGTCCGACTGGACCCTGCCCGGTCTGCTGCACGGAAAAGTGCTGCGCCCCCCGTCCTTCCAGGCGACGCTCGTCTCGGTCGACTCGACCGCCGCGGAGAAGATCCCGGGAGTTCGCATCGTTCGCGACGGAGACTTCGCGGGCGTCGCGGCCCCCGACGTGGCGACCGCCGAGCGCGCGCTCGCCGCTCTTTCGCCGCAGTGGCGCGAGGTCGCCGGCCAGCCCTCGAACGCGAATCTCTTCGAGTATCTGCGGACGAAGGCGGGGCCGGCGGAGGAGCGGCAGGGAGGCGGCTCGATCGAAGCGCTCGGGTCCGCGGACGTGAAAACCGAAGCGACGTACAGCGTCGAATACATCGCTCACGCTCCGCTCGAGCCCCGGGCGGCCGCGGCGGAGTGGAAGGACGGGAAAGTCACCGTTTGGACCGGCACGCAGCGGCCCTTCGCGGTCCGCGAAGAGCTCGCCCGCGCTTTCCGGATCCCGGTGGAGAAAGCGCGCGTCCTCGTCCCCGACACCGGTTCGGCCTACGGCGGCAAGCACACGGGCGACGCGGCGGTCGAGGCGGCGCGACTCTCCCGAGCGGCGGGCCGGCCCGTGAAGGTCGTCTGGACCCGCGAGGAGGAGTTCACGTGGGCGTATCTCCGGCCCGCCGGCGTCATCGACGTGCGCGCGGGCGCTGCCCGCGACGGCGCGCTCGTCGCCTGGGAGTTCCACAACTACAACTCGGGCCCGGCGGCGATCGGGACCCCTTATGCCGTCCCGAACCGGTCGGTCCGGTTTCACCCGGTGGAATCGCCGCTGCGCCAAGGGTCGTATCGGGGGCTCGCCGCGACGGCGAATCACTTCGCCCGCGAGAGCCACATGGACGAGATCGCTAAAGCCGTCGGGATGGATGCGCTCGAGTTCCGCCGCAAGAACTTGACCGATCCGCGTCTTCGCGCCGTGCTCGACGCGGCGGCCGAGCGGTTCGGCTGGACCGGCAGGAAGACTTCGGAGGGGCGCGGCTCGGGGATCGCCTGCGGTGTGGAAAAAGGGGGCTACGTCGCGACGTGCGCCGAGGTGGAGGTCGACCGGAGCCGCCGGAGCGTGCGGATCGTGCGGGTCGTCGAGGCCTTCGAGTGCGGCGCGGTCGTCAATCCCGACGGCCTACGCAACCAGGTCGAGGGAGCGATCGTGCAGGGCCTGGGCGGCGCGCTCTTCGAGGCGATCCGCTTCGGGAACGGGAGAATCGAGAATCCCCACTTCGCCGAGTACCGGTTGCCGCGCTTCCCGGACGTCCCTCCGATCGAGGTCGTGATTCTCGACCGCCGCGACCTCGCATCGGCCGGAGCCGGCGAGACGCCGATCGTCGGCATCGCCCCCGCCCTCGGCAACGCGATCTTCGAGGCGAGCGGTCTGCGCCTGCGTCGCCTCCCGCTCCTGCCCGAGGGCGTGCTGCCCGCGCCCCCCGCCGCCGGCTAGGCGGGCGCCTTTTCGCGCGCGCAATAGAATCGCGCGATGCGAAAAGTGCTTCGGTTCGTGGGTCTCCTTCTGCTCCTTCTCGTCGTCGCCGCGGGCGCGTTCCTGGCCTACGTCGCGGTGACCGGAATTCCGAAATATCCCCCCGGCCGTATCGAGCGGAAGGTCGAGATCACGCCGGAAAAGGTGGAGCGCGGGCGCAAGTGGGCGAACCTGACGTGCATCGGCTGCCACCAGAACCCGACGACCGGAAAGCCAACCGGCAAGCAACTTGTGGATGCGCCGAGGCAATTCGGCGTCATCTTCTCGAAGAACATCACGAAGGATCCTGTGCACGGAATCGGCTCCTGGACGGACGGCGAGCTGATCTACTTCCTGCGCACGGGGATTCACCGGACGGGACAGTACGTGCCCCCGTACATGGCGAAGTTCCCGCACCTCTCCGACGACGATCTCGAGTCCATCGTCGCTTTCCTGCGCTCGGACGACCCTCTGATGGCGCCTTCCACCGAGGACCCTCCCGGACAGACCCGTCCTTCGTTCCTGACGAAGGCCCTGTCCTACGTGGTCTTCAAGCCGCTTCCGTATCCGAAGGACCGTCTGAAGCAGCCCGATCCCCGTGATCGCGTGGCCTACGGGCGCTACCTGTCCTCCGCCATCGGCTGCTTCGCGTGCCACTCCGAGGATTTCAAGACGATCAACGAGCTCGAGCCGGAGAAGTCCAAGGGCTTCTTCGGAGGCGGCAACGCGATGATGGATCAGACCGGCCAGACGGTGGTGACGGCCAACATCACGTTCGACGAAGCGACCGGGATCGGCCGCTGGTCTGAAGAGGACTTCGACCGGGCAATCCGCACCGGCGTGCGCCCGGACCGACGGGTCCTCTCGTTCCCGATGGTCCCGATGCCCGAGCTGACCCGCGAGGACACGGCGGCGCTTTACGCCTACCTCGCGAGCGTGCCCAAGATCGTCCACGCCGTGCCGCCGCCCGCGAGCCGGCCTGTCGCGGCCGACGCGAGCGAAGGGAAGAAGCTCTACTACAGGTACGGATGCCCGTCGTGCCACGGCGATCACGGAATCGGGATCGGCGATCTCCGGAAGGCGGCCGAGCACTACCCGACCGACACGCAGCTCGTCGCCTGGATCAAGAACCCCTCCTCCTTCAAGCCAGGAACGAAGATGCCGAGCGGGGATGGCGTGATCTCCGAGGCGGACTATCCCGCTTTGATCGCTTACGTGAAAGAGCTCGGCCGCTAGAGGCGCGGCATGCCCGGCATCCCGGAGGCCGTCCGCATTCCGTCGTCGGCGCCGTTTCTCCTCGGGCGGACTCCCGTGACGAATGCCGAGTACGCCGTGTTTCTCGAGTCCGGCCGCGTCCCGCCGCCGCCCTGGTGGAAGCGCGCGGGTTTCGACTCGCCGCGCCAGCCCGTCGTGGGAGCGTCCTGGGAGGACGCGAGGCTCTTCACGATCTGGCTCTCCGAGATGACAGGAGAACGCTGGAGGCTGCCGACCGAAGCGGAGTGGGAGTTCGCGGCCTGCGGCGGCCTCGCGGCTCCCGCGACCGCGTGGGGCGACGAGATCCCGCCGGGTGAGATTCCCGACGGACCGCTCTCCGCCCCCTGGGAGACGGGACGGGGAACGCCCAACGGGTACGGGCTCCTCGACATGGGAACGATCGTCCACGAGTGGTGCCTCGACTGGGCGGACGAAGCGCGCCAGCCGCCGCGCCGCGCGAGCCGCGGCGGATCGTGGCGGCACACGGTGCGATGGTCTTCGCCTTTCGCGCGGTCGAGCCTCCCGCCGGACTTTCGATATTCCGATTACGGGTTCCGGGTCCTCCTCGAGGAGGCGTCCGGAGATTCCGCGCCGACGCTCTAGCTCTTCGCTGCGGCGTACTGCGCCGCGCCCGTCAGGTGAAGCGAGACGTACGGCTCGTTTCCCACGACCCAGCTGTCGTGTCCCGGCGCGATGAAGAAGGCCGTGCCCGGCGAGAGCACCTGTTCCGATCCGTCGCGCATCCGAACGGCGGCCCGCCCCGAGATCACGAGTCCGACGTGCTCGACCTCGCAGAGCGGGGTGCCGGCGCTCGGTCCGACGTGCTCGGACCACTTCCAGCCGGGTTGATACGTGGCTCGCCCGATCGTCATGGGACCCAGGTGCAGGAGCTCGAAACGCCCCTTCTCGAACGTGCGGACTTCGTCGGGAGACTCGAATTTCTTCAAGAGATTCATCTCCGGAGATACGGCTGGGCGGTGCGCGGGTTCAGCTCCTCTCTCCCGCGAGCGCGGTCCACGCGATCAGCGCGGCGAGCTTCTGATCCGCGGTCCAGGGCGGGCCGAGCGGCTTTCCCAGGGCGTCGATCTCGCGGCGCAAGCGCTCGGGCGACCGGCCGAGGCGCTTCGAAGCGCGGGACCAGAGCTCCTTCTCCTTCACTTCGAGGAGCGGGAGACGGAGTGAGGCCGCCGCGTCGCGCAGGGCGCGACGGTAGTGCTCGCCGTCGGCGGTGTGGATGAGGGCGTGCGACGCGAGGATCTCCGGCAACGCGGGGAGCGGTCGGCCCGACGCGAGGACGAGCCCGCCGGCCACGAGCGCGCGCCCCTTCCGGCGCGACGCGTCGGCCGCTTCCGAGAGCGCCTTCGCGGCGAGCCGTTCGGACCCCTTCTCGAGCCGGGTGAGCAGCTTCCGCGCCTCTTCGAGGCCGAGGTCCTCGGCGGCGTGGTACGGCTGGTTCGGATCCCCGGCCGCGACGAGCTCGACGCGGCGACGGTCCACGACCTCCGGGGCCACGGCGGTCCCGGCCACGGCCACGAGCGCCGCCCACCCCGAGTGCGGTCGCAGTCCGATCGCGGCGTGGTCCACGGGGCCGGGGCTACTTCCCGACCGACGCCAGGATCTCGTCCGCGTGGCCGTCGGGCTTGACCTTCGGCCAGACGGCCGCAACCTTTCCCTTCTCGTCGATCACGTAGGTCACGCGATGGATCCCCATGAACTTGCGGCCGTAGAGCGACTTCTCGCCCCAGACGCCGTAGTCCTTCACGATCTTCTTGTCGGTGTCGGCGAGCAGGCGGAAGGGGAGGTCGTACTTTTCGGCGAATTTCTTGTGCGACTTCTCGTCGTCCACCGAGACGCCCAACACTTCGATCTTCCGCTTGCGGAACTTCGAGTAGTCGTCGCGGAAGCCGCAGGCTTCCTTCGTGCATCCGGGCGTGTCGTCCTTCGGATAGAAGTAGAGGACGATCTTCCTGCCGCGAAAGTCCTTGAGCGAGACGGACTCGCCGTCCTGATCCGTGGTCTTGAACTCGGGAGCCCTGTCGCCGACTTCGAGCAGCGCCATCTCGAATCCTCCTTCGGTCACTTCGTCGGTTCGATCACCTGGATGTAGTTGAGCCCGCGAAAAGGAGGAGCACCGGGAGAAGACGGGAAGTCTTCGAGAGTCTCATGTGTGCCTCCGTCGGCAAGCCTATTCCCGAAGCGAGCGACGGTGCTACGGCTCCAGGGCCTTCGCGACCGCCGCGCGTGCGAGCAGTCGCGTCGAATCGAGAACCGGGAGAGGCGAAGTTTCGGGCCGGACGATCAGGGGGATCTCCGTGCAGGCGAGCGCCGCCGCGTCGCAACCCTCGCGGGCGAGGGAACCCATGACCCGGTCGAACATCGCGCGGGTCTCATCGGTGAAGACCGCATTGACGAGCTCGCCGAAGATCGCCCGGTTGATCGTTTCGCGGTCGGACGGACCCGGAATGCGCCATTCGATCCCGAGCGGCTCGAGCGCGCTCGGATAGACGGGACTCTCCATCAGGTAGCGCGTGCCCATCACGCCCACGCGTCGATAGCCGCGGCGCCGCGCCTCGCCGGCGACGACCTCGGCGATCGAGAGCCATGGGATCGGAGAGGCGGGCCGGACGAGGGGCAGCGCCTGGTGCAGAGTGTTGTCCGGACAGATCGCGAAGTCGGCCCCCGCGTCCGCGACCTTGCGGGCGGAGTCGAGCATCAGCTCCGCCACGCCGGCCCAGTCCCCGCGCCGGATGAACTCCATGTGCCGCGCCATGGGAATCGAGGAGAGCGTGACCTCGGGGTGGTCGTGCTCGCCCATCGCGCCGAATCCCTCGATCGCGATCGTCCGATAGCAGAGGGCGGCTCCCTCCGCGCTGCAGGCGACGATTCCGATGTGGCGCGTCACCGCGAAGCCCCCGGGAAGAGGGGATTGAGCGGAATCGTCGCCGCGGCGATCTGCGCAGGCAGCGACGTTTCCGTTCGCGCGTGGAGACAGAACTCGGGGGCAGGGCCGAGCACCATCTGCCGGCCCCAGAGCGGCTCGCCGGCCGAAGTCCGCGGCTCGAGCAACGCGTAGAGCTCGCGGTAGCTCACTCCGTCCGGCTTCCCGAACCACATGGCGAACCGCGCCTCCCCACCGAGAGGACGGCCGGCGCGGAGGCGGTAGAGTCCGCCGGCGCCGCCGGCCGCGGCCGCCGCAACCATGTCGTGCGCGGCCTGGTGGGGGGCTTCGACGGCGCCGCGGTCCAGAAGATCGAGCGCGGCCGAACCCTCCAGGAGATACCAGTCCTCGAACGCGGATGCGCTCCGCGGCACCCAGCTCGCTCCGGGAATCTCGAACGCACTCGACTCGAGAAAGCCGGAGGGGCGGCGGCGTCCAAGGGAAAGATGAAAGTCCCGGAGCAGGTCGCGATAGCGGTCGCGGGGCACGGTTTCCCGCGGCCAGTGCCAGAACACGTACGCCAGCATCCGCGTCTCGTATCACACGGCCCGGAAAGGAAACAGAGCCGCCTCGGCCGGCGGACGCGAAAACGCGGAATCAGCGGACGAGGCGTCTGTCCGTCGGGGCGGGCGACGCCTCGCCGGCGAGCGCAAACGCGACGAGCGTCTCGCCGGCCAGCCCGTCGCGCGACTCGAGGAAGTCGAGCATCGGTGCTTCGAGATCGGCGCAGTCGACTTCCACGCGGCAGTCGTCGATCCGCCTCGCCGAGGCGCCCGTGAAGCAGAGG
>JBKPSZ010000263.1:0-25750 GCA_046735265.1 Acidobacteriota bacterium
GGACATCGGAGGTCCGCATTTTCCCGGGCTGTCCGTCTACGCGATGGCCTTCGACGACCGGGCCGGGCGGCGGCGCCTCTGGGCCGCGCCAAAGAGCGAGCATTTCGGTGCGGAGCTCGTGTGCTCGGACGACTTCGGCGCGAGCTGGCAGCGTCCGGAGACGCCGTCGATCCGCTTCCCGGCGGGGACGGAAGCCTCGCTCGCGAACATCTGGCAGATCGCCCCCGGCGGCGCGGCCGAGCCCGACGTGCTCCACTGCGGTGTCGAGCCCGCGGCGCTCTTCACGTCGCGCGACGCGGGCCGGACCTGGGCCTTGAACGAGCCGCTCTGGAATCATCCGCACCGCAGCAAATGGACGCCCGGCGGCGGAGGTCTCTGCCTTCACACGATCCTTCCCGGCGAGCGGCTGGCCGTGGCGGTCTCGACCGGAGGCGTCTACCGCTCCGACGACGGCGGCTCCAGTTGGGCGCCGCGCAACCGCGGGATTTCCGTCTACTTCCTTCCGGAGAAGGAGCCCGAGTTCGGGCAGTGCGTGCACAAAGTCGTGCGCGATCGCCGCAAGCCGCAGCGCATGTACCTGCAGCACCACTTCGGCGTCTACCGCAGCGACGACGGCGGAGACGCCTGGCGGAACATCGGAGGCGGTCTTCCTTCGGACTTCGGATTCACGATGGCGATCCACCCGCGAAACCCCGAAACCGTCTGGATCCTGCCGCTCGAGGCGGACGAGTTCCGCTGCACGCCGCAGGCGCGGCTTCGTGTCTACCGAACACGCGACGGCGGCCGCTCCTGGGAAGCGATGACGCGAGGGTTACCGCAGCGTCTGGCCTACGAGACGGTTCTCCGCGACGCGATGTGCGTCGACGAGCTCGATCCCGTGGGCGTGTACTTCGGAACGCGCTCGGGCAAGCTCTACGCCTCGCGCGACGAGGGGCGGAGCTGGCGCGCGATCGCCGAAGGTCTGCCGCCGATCACCTGCGTTAAGGCGGCGCGGGCGCCGAGCCGGGCCCGGAGCCGGGCGAGCGCTCGGCGTCCCGCCTCCCGCGGCCGCCGACGGGCGGCCTGATGGCTGTCCGGGTCGTCCTCGCGTCGTACCTCGCTGCATTCGCCGACGAGGAACGCCGAATCGAGCTTCCCGCGCGACCCGAGACGGTGCGCGCGGCGCTCGAGAGCCTGGGAAGGATCTACCCCGGCGTGCGCGCGCGGATCCTGACCGAGCAGGGCCATCTGCGTCCTCACGTGAACGTGTTCGTCGAGGACGAGAGCATACGATTCCTCGAGGGCCTTTCGACGCCTCTGCCCGCCGAATGCGAGATCTCGATTCTTCCCGCGGTCAGCGGCGGCTGATGCGATGAAACTGCAGGCGGCAACACCCGAGCCGTGGATCGACGCGGTTCGCGGGGACTTCGACTCGTTCCTTCTCGACCATGCCGCCTGCGAGCGCAAGGCCTCGGCCACGGCCATGGGGCTCGTGGCCCACTACCCGGACCGCATCGAGCTCGTCCGCTCTTGCATCGCGCTCGCCCGCGAGGAGCTCGAGCACTTCGCGCGGGTGTGGGAAATGCTCGCGTCGCGCGGGATCGTCCTCGGTCCCGACACTCCCAACCCATACGTCTCCCTCCTCGCCCGCGAGTACCGCAAAGGAAGCGACGCATATTTTCTCGACCGGCTCCTCGCCATCGGGATCGTCGAAGCGCGCGGCTGCGAGCGATTCGGGCTCGTGGCCCGGGCGCTGCCCGGCGGGGAGACGAGGGACTTCTACCGCGAGCTCGCCCGCTCCGAGGTCCGGCATCACGAGATCTACCTCGAGCTCGCGCGGACCTACTTTCCGGCGGACGAGGTCGAGCGTCGCCTGGAGGAACTCCTCGCCGTCGAAGCCCGCATCGTGCGGGAGCTCCCGATTCGCGCGGCGATGTACTGATGCCGCGCGCGGCCGCGGAGCCGCCGGACAAGGCGGTCTCGAAGTACCTCGCGCGCTGGGCGGAGCCCGAAGCGGCGCTCGCCGACGGGATTCCCGAATCCTTCGGGCACGCGCTGATCGTGCCCGCCTACGGGGAGAGGGAGAGCCTCTTCCATCTGCTCGCCTCGATCCCGGCTGGTCCCGCGGGACCCGTGCTGATCGTCGTCGTCGTGAACGCCCGGAAGGATTCTCCGCGGGCCGCCCACGAGTCGAACGCGGCCGTGCGCGAGCGCTTCGTCAAGGAGCTGCCGACGCCGCGCGCTCTCTCGGAGACCCCGCCCGCGCGGACGCACGAGCTCCCGGGCGGCCGGCTCGTCTGGATCGACCGGGCCTCGCCCGGGCACCTCCTGCCCGAAGGGCAAGGCGTCGGGCTCGCCCGCAAGATCGGCAACGATCTGGCGCTCCGGCTGTGGGCGGCGGGCCGCCTCTCTTCCCCCTGGATTCACAACACCGACGCAGACGTTCTCCTCCCCCGCGATTACTTCGAGCAGACGGCGTCGCTCGACGCCGGCGACGCGGGCGCGGTGCTCTATTTCTACGAGCATCGCTTCGAGGAGGATCCGAATCTCGCGCTCGCGGGGCGGCTCTACGAGATCTCGCTTCGCTACGACGTGCTCGGCCTCGACTGGGCGGATTCTCCCTACGCCTACCAGAGCATGGGCAGCTGCATCGCCATCCCGCCGCGCGCGTACGCGCGGGTCCGGGGATTTCCCCGGAAGAACGCGGCGGAAGACTTTTACGTTCTCGACAAGCTCGGCAAGGTGGGATCGATCGTTCGGCTCGCCGGGAGTCCCCTTCTCCTCGAGGGCCGCCCGTCCGATCGCGTGCCGTTCGGAACCGGAAGAGCGCTCCGGGATCTGTCGGGCGGCCGGCGGTCGCTCGCGAACTTCCGGCTGACCCACCCGCTCGTCTTCGCGCACCTCGCCGCCTGGCTGCGCGTCCTCGACCGCCTGGCGGAAACGGGCGGCGACGCGATCCGCGCATTGAGCGAGCTTCCCGAGGCGAGTCCGTTCTTCCGGACCGACCTCCTGCGCGAATCCCTCGAGAAGATGGGTGTTTCCCACGCCATCGCCGAGGCGCGGGAGAAGTCGCGCGACGCCGGAACGCTGCGCCGGCACCTCCACACCTGGTTCGACGCCTTCCGAACGAGGAAGCTGATGCACCTGCTCCGCGACGGCGGGCTCGGGGCGCTCCCGTGGCGGGAAGCGCTCGCCGAGGCGCCTTTCACCGATCTCGCGGCTTCGACCGAGGAGGAGCCGGAGGTGCTCCGCCGGCTGCTCTCGGAGCGAGAGCGCGGGCTCTCGACCCGATCCGCCGGCGTCCCTCAGAACGGGAAACCGATCGAGACGTAGAACTGGCCCGGGCTCTCCAGGGTTTGTCGCTGGAAGAGAATCACGCTGGGGTCGGACGCGAGCACGACGTCCGTCGAGACGAGACGCCGGGTCAGTTTCCATGAGTACTCGGCCCGGAGCGGTCCGATCGGCAGCATGTAGAAGAGACCGACGCCGGCCCCCTGTCGCAGGCCGTCGGCCCCTTCGAACCGGAGCTTGACGCTCCCGAATTTCCGCCAGACCTGCGCCGCGTCGTAGAAGACGACTCCTCCGAGGTTCCCCGCGATCGGGAAGCGGAGCTCCGCGTTCAGTGAAAGGAATCCGTTGCCTCCGATGATACGGGGGCCGCCGTGGCAGTCGAAGTTCTCGTGCCCCACGAAGTCTTCGCGGCAGTCTCCCTGACCCGGCTCCGAACTCGGCGTGGCCTGAGTCGTGAAATCCGCGGTCGCAACGTCGGCGGAGCCGGGAGTTTGCGGGTCGAACGGAATGCCCAGGAGGTCCGTTTCGAATGCGCGGCCGGTCGATCGGCCGCCCACGAAGAAGCGCTCCGCGATCGGAACCGGGATCGATGCCGGTCCGTACGGGAAGATGCCTCCCCACCGGCCGGAGACCGCGAAGACGGCGCGACGCCCCACCGGCTGGAACCACGTCCCCTGAAGGGCGAACTTGGTGTAGCGCGCCTCCGCCGAGAAGAGCGGGAAGGCGTACTTGCCCGCGAGCGAAACGTAGTAACCCCGGTGCGGGTCGATCGGATCGTCGCGCCGGTCGTAGAAGAACGCCGGTCCGACCGTGGCCTCCTCGATCGGCTGATCGGCTCGGGGCAGCTCGATCACCGAGAACTCGTCCGGGTTCAACGGACGGATGCTCTGGTACTCCGTGCGGAGCGACGTGCGCAGGTAGCGGCCGAAGACCCGCGAGACCTCGGTGACAAACCCGAAACGCTCCAGGTTCACGTTCTGAATCGTTTCCCGGGAGGCGAAGAGAACGGACACGAGCGGATAGTTGTCGCGGATCAGGAACGGGTCGCGGTACGAGAGCTGGATCCGGTAGCGGCCGGAGAGCGCGATCTGTCCTTCCAGGCCGGCCGACCGCAGACCCCCGAAGAGATTCCGCGTCGCCACGCCGCCCAGGACGAACGGATCGTTGCGGTTCTCTCCGGCGTCGGGCACGTACTGATAGCCGAACCCGTAGAGGAGCGAGAGGGGACTTCCCTCCTGCACCTCGACCAGGACGTTTCGCTCGTGGTCGGAGGGATCGGGCGCCTCGGGCCGGACTTCCACGCGGCGGAACGCGGCGGTGCGCGAGAGCCCGCGCTGGGCCTCGAGGAGCCGCTCCTCCGAAAAGGGAGCGCCTTCGGTCCACGTGGCCAGCTTGCGGATCCGTTCGGTCCGGCTCACGACATTTCCGCGCACGATCGTTTTTCCGAAGAAGGAACGGGTGCCTTCGACGATCTGGTAGGTCACCTCGACGCGCGTGCCGTCTTCGGAGAGTCGGTAGTCGTCGCGGACCGATGCCTCGAGCCACCCGCGATTGCGGTAGTACTGCTGGATCGCCGACACGTCCGATCGAAGTCGGTTCGGGTCGAAGGGTTGGCCGACGCGGATCGAGAGGAGCGCCTCGAGCTCCGGGGCGTTGGCGTGGTCGGCACCGTCCAAGGTGCGGTGCTCGACGACGGTGCGCGGGCCCTCCTCGATGGGAATCCGGAGCCGGAGGCGATCGGGTTTGGACCCCTCCGTGATCTCGGCAGGGCCGACTTTGGCCCCGATCCAGCCCCCCGCCTGGTACCAGCCGAGAATCGCGTTGACGTCTTCGCGCAGCTCCTGATCGGTCAACCGCCCGGGCCGCGCGATCGGAAATCCGCGCGGTGTCGTCACCATCAGCTTTCGAAGCTTCTTGTCCGAAGCGGACGCGTTGCCTTCGAACTGAATCTCCTCGACGGAGTAACGCTCCCCGAGGTCGGCGGTGATCTTCACCGTCACGCGTTCGACCCGCGAGTCGAGCGCGTAGTCCACGGTCGCGCGGAAGTACCCCTTCCTCTGAAGCCTCTCCTTCTGCCTCTCGGCGTACTGGAGGACCAGATCTTCATCGAAGACCTGCCCCTCGAGCAGGGCGTGAATCTCACGCCGCACGGGCTTTTCCGGAATGCCCGTGACCTCGAAGACCACCTCGGGGCCGACGAAGACGCGGTAAACCGGGGAGATTCGGCCATCCTCGGTCGGCTGGGCCGCGATCAGCTCCACCTCCGCTTTGAGCCTTCCCTTCTCGTGGAGGAACTCGCGGATCCGCGTCGCGTCGGCGAGCGCTTTCGCTTCCCGGTACCGATCTCCGGGCTTCAACTTCGCGCGCCCGAGCAGCTCCTCCGCCTTGTACGGCTCGAGCGTCCCCTGAAGGATCGGGTCCGCGACGCGCGCGCGCTCGCCCGCGTCGATCCGGTACGTGACGCGCGCGTCGAAGCGTTTCTTGTCGAATTCGGTCTCGGGGTGGACCGAAGCGCGGGGGAATCCCTCGGCGAGAAAGCGGCGCTCGACCGCGTCGGCGCCGTCTAAGACCTCTTCCTCGGAGTACACGCTCCCGGCGAAGAAGGGGAGGGTGCGTCGTAGCTCCTCCGCCGGGACGCCGCGCCGCCCGGAGAAGCGGATCGGGTAGACGCGGTACGCGCGGAAGAGAAAGATACGGACGGCGACGCCGCCTTCGGCCGCGACGGCGTCGATCCGGACGTCGGCGAACTGCCGGGTCGCGAAGAGATTGCGGACGGTGGCGGCCGTCACCAGCTCCGTCAGCGGCTCCCCCGCCTTGACCGCGGCGAGCCGCGCCACGTCCTGCGCGTCGACCGGGCCATCGCTCGAATACCCGACCGAGACGACCGTCGCGCCCCAGATCGTCTCCGGCGGGTCGGCCCGAGCCATCGCTCCGGCTCCGGCGAAGAACGCGAGAAGGAGAACCTCGAGGAGCGGCCGGTATCGGGTTCTCTTCCTCACTCGCTGTCCGGGTCTCGATCGTCTACGGTCGGGTCCGTCGCCGGAGCTCGATCGTGTAGACGTTGTTCTCGTCGTGCCGGAGTCGGAGAGTCCAGGTCTGGGAAATGCGTCCCTCGACGTCGATGATCGGCTCGCGGCTGCCCGCCTCGAACAGCGGCTGCGAATAGGTCACCGACCAGTTGGGGGAGATCTGTTTTCCGACCGTCGTCGTCGCCCCGGCGAGCCCGCTCGACGTGAAGACCGGCTCGATCTGGAACCGATCGAGTCCGAAGAGCTTCTGGGCGGGGCGCGTCAGGACGCCCGTCGCCGCTCCGCCGACGAGGCTGCCGGCGGTCGACGCCAGCGTCCCCGAAAGACCCTGGCTGGTCGTCGTCGTCGGGCTCGTCCCCGTCAGCAGGAGGCTCACGACCGCCTCTTCGGTCAGAGGCGGATCGGAGGAGAAGGTCGACGTGACCCGAGGCCACGTTCCCGCGACGCTGACGACGATGTCATAGCCCTTCACCTCGGCGCGAGCGCGCACGTCCAGGATCGGCGTGAGTCCCTGCGCGCTTGCGAACGTCATCGTGCCGGACTCGATCTCGTAGCGGACGTCGCGGAACGTGACACGGCCTCCTTCGTCGAGGGTGACCTGTCCGACGAGGCCGGGATCGGCGAGCGTACCGCGCGCCAGCAGGTCCACGGTGCCCGTCAGCCGCGCGAGATTGTTGCGCACCTCGAGCGACTGCGAGGAGACGACCCGCACTTCGAGCCGCGTCCTTTCCTTCCACCGTTCCCGGGCCGAGACGCCGGAAGGCCGGCTCCTCGCGAGCAGGTCGCTCAGCGTCAGATCGATGTCGCGAGAGTACGTCCCGCGCTGCAGGACGACTTCACCCCTCACGAGGTTGCCGGACGAAGGGGTGCCCGTCGCGACGAGATCGGCGTCCACGAGGAGGCGCAAGTCCTCCGGATAGCGCACCGTGATGCGTCGCCCCTGGAGGGTCAGCCGGAAATCCGCGAGCGCCAGCCCGTCGAGGCCGAAGCCTCCCGCCACGAAAGCCTCGCCGCCGCCGACTTTCGCCCGGGCTTCGACCTCGCCCGAGCCCTCACCGCCGAAGCGCACGGTCGCGTGGATCTCGTCTAAGAGCTGAGTGATCCCGGGCAGCCGGTACCTTCCCCGGTCGAGCGCGACTTCGCCGGAGAGGCGCGGTTTCGAAAGAGGACCGTCGGCGGTCACCGCGACGCGGAAGTCTCCGGCGAGAAGCAGGTCGGGCAGCGCCACCGAGAGCAGGGCCGGATCGAGCGGGCCCGACGCTTTGAGCGAGATCTGGGCCGGCTCGTCGAGCCCGATCCAGCCCGACAGAGCCAGTTTCGTCCCCTGCCCTTCGAGCTCGAACGGCTCCACGGTCACGCGGCCTCCGGCAAGCGTGATGTCCACGGGCCGGTTCGCGGTCAGGGCCGCCGGCCGGTTCGGCAGATCGACGACCGCCCGCGTGACGCGGACGTGCCCCGAGACTTTCTCGCCTTTGCGCGCGGGAAGGACGATCGATCCCGAGGCGGCGAGCGAGCCGCCGTATCCGGAGGGGAGAGAAGCCGGCGTGAATCGGAGGAGCGCCTCGAGGCTCGGCGCGTCGAGCGCCACTTCCAAGGGCGCGCCCTCGCGGAACACCTCGCCCGAGGCCGACAGCCGGAGACCGCCCGGAACCGAAACCTCTCCCTCGAGACGGCCGCTTTCCACCGTCGCCGACAACGAAGGCGAGGCGTCGGGAGAAACCTCGTGTCCGAAGAAGCTCGCGCCGGCGAGCGAAGCCGACACCGTGAGATCGGGCCGCTCGAGGGGCCCGGAGCCCGCGACCTGGAAGGAGAGTGTTCCTTTCACGTCGTCCTTGTAAGGCTGGAGGATTTCGATCTCCGCGAGCGGAATGCCGTCTCCCGCCGCCCGTGCCTCGAAACGCTTCTCGCGGATTTCGATCGAGCCGCGGCCTCCCACCATCCCTTCGCCGAAGGGCGCGCGGACCTCCTCGAGCGCGAAGTGGTCGGGGGTCATGACCGCCCGCGCCGTGATGCGCTCGAATCGCTGGCCCCACACGGTCGCGCCCACGAGCTCGGCCGTTCCGCCGCCCGAGAGCTGCTCCTTCGAGCCCTGAAGCGGGAAGGTGCCCGTGAGCTCGCCGGTGATCGGGAGCTCGAGGTCGAGGTAGTCGAGCAGGCGCGCGATCGGATAGCGCCGGGCCGAGGCGACGAGGTCGAACGGGGGGCGTCCTTTGCGGTCGCGATAGGCGACCCTCCCCTCGATCGAGATCGACGCCTCTCCCTCGTAGATGCGAAGCGGCCGGAAGAAGAAGGCTCCCTGGCTGATGTCCACCGTGCCCCGAGCGGTGCCAAAGAGAACACCGGCGTATCGAGCCTCCTCCGCGTTGATGCGCGCCGTGGCGTCCGGCTCCGTCCACGACCCGGACAGGTGTCCTTCGATCTCGCCATTGCCGCCGAGCCCCAGGGGCTGCGGCTTCGAGCCCCCCGCCGCCACGAAGTTCTGGAAGATCCGGTCCGCTTCGACGAAATCGCGCGAGCGAAAGTGAAAATCGAAGTCGGGCCGCCAGTCGCCGATCGGAATCCGCCCGGTCAGATCGAGGCTCGACTGCGCGAAGCGCAGCTGGTTGTTTTCGAACCAGATCGCCCCGTCGCGGATGGAAAGCGCTCCGCCCCCTTCCGTGGGGATGCCGAACCGCCCGCGAACCTGCGAGACCGCGGGCAGCGCCGCGACGTGGAGCAGGCCTCCCCCGTCGGCCCGGTGGATTCCCGCCGCCCCCCAGTGGAGCTCGACCTGCAGTCGCGCGGCGCCCGCGAGGCCGGTGCCGGGCAGGCCGAGATCCGCGAAGAAGCTCTCGAGCGAAATTCCCTGGCCGTCGACGGCGAGCGTCATCGGCGCCTGGCTGTGAAGGAAGTCCGCAATGCGGAGCACGCCCTGCGCCTCGCCGCCGGCGTAGCGCGCTTTTTCGATCCGGGCGATGAGCTCTCCGGGGCTCGCGGTGACGGTCGCGGCGACGTCCTGCAGGACGAAGGGAGAACGCTGCGCGCGGTCCGACGCGAGGGTGCCGGTGATGCGAAAGTCTCCGCCAAACGGGACGTCGACGCGCGCCCGCAGGCGGGCGCGCCCTTCGAACCCGAGGGGCGAGTGGAGAATCCGCTCGACTTCTTCGATCGACAGATCGGCCGAGACGAGGAGTCCCAGCCGCGGCGGGTCGCGCTCCTCGAGCGATCCCGACGCGACGAGGCGGCCGAACGCGCCGTCCAGACGCAGATCGTCCACCGTCAGCCCGCGTCCCGGCTCGAGACGGAAGCGGAATCCGAGCGCCGCGACGATCGGCTCCTTCTTCGGCAGCTGGAACGTCCCCCGGCGCGCGACCACGGTGCCGCCGTAGCGGTCGGGTCCGCGCGAATTCACCTCCAGGGCGAACTCCTCCAGGCGCGCGTTCACGTTGATGCGCCGCCCCTCGAGCTCGAGGATCCCCTCCTGCACGAGGAGTGAACCGATGCGAACCTTGATGCCGCCCTGGCGCGTCGGGCCCGAGAGGCCGGGCGGAAGGTTCCAGCGTCCGTCGGCCAGTTGCACGAGCCGGATGTTCGGTCGAAGCGCCCGGATCTTCCCCAGCCGGAGCTCCCCTCCCGAAAGCGATCGACCTCCTCCGATCGAGATCTGTTCGGCGGTCAAGAGCGGCTGGTCCACCGGAATCCCGAGCCGGGGGTCGTTTCCGACGCGCACGTTCACGAGGGAAACGGAAGGAGGCAGGAGGCGCATCTCCACGGTGTCGAAATTCACCGGAACGCCGAGGGCTTGGGAGAGGCGGGCCTGAGAGACGCCCTGAATGAGGTTCTGAAAGCGCTCCGACTTCCAGATCGACCAGGCCGCCACCGCGAGGAAGAGGACGACGAACGTGAAGAGCCGCGTCGTCGAGAACCGCCGCAGGAGCGGCACTTCCGCGGAAGGCGGCGGGTCGGAGCGGGGCGGTTTCTCGTCGGACAAGCGTTGCGGCTCCGGGGGGGCTTCCTCAGATTCCCCAGTTCAGCTTTTCAGCGAGCTTGCGGAAGTGGTCCGACTCGGGTGCGCGCAGGAGCGTCACGGAAGAGGCGCTCGACCGCACCTCGATCGGCATGCCGGGCCGAATCGGAAACCCCTCCTGTCCATCGAGCGTCAGGTGGAGTCCCTCGCGCCGGCCGTGGTCGATGACGACGAGGCCGATGGTCTCCGAGGCGCGCACGACGAGAGGCCGCTGCGCCAGGGAGTGAGGGCAGATCGGCGTGATGACGATCGCCGGCAGCTGCGGGTGGAGGATCGGACCGCCGGCCGACAGGTTGTACGCCGTCGAGCCGGTCGGCGTCGACACGATCACGCCGTCGGCGCGGAATCGCGTCACCGGCCTCCCGGCGACGGAGACCGAATACGTCGAGATCCGCGCGATCGTCTCCTTGTTCAGGACGGCGTCGTTCAACGCCCGGTAGGTCCCGCGGTGCGGGCCCTCGGGGACCGAAACGTCCAGACGCCTTCGGTGATCTTCCCGGAACCCGCCGGAGAGGACTTCGTCCAAGCGCGGCAGGGCCTCGTCGCGGCGGAGACCAGCCAGGAAGCCGAGCACACCGACGTTGATTCCGAGCACCGGAGTTCCCGAAGGCGCCCGACGCGCCACGGAAAGGAGCGTGCCATCCCCTCCGATGACCAGAACGAGATCCGCCTCGCGCGCGATCCGGTCCCGGGAGACGCCGTCGGGCTTGCCCAGCGCCGCAGCCGTCGTCTCGTCGAAGATGACCGGAAGGCGGCGGCGTTTCAACGCCCGATGGAGGGATCGCGCGAGCTCCAAGGCGTCCCGGACGGGCTTCGAGACCAATCCGATCCGCCGGAACCGGAGCCGGCCGGCCGCGCGCAATCCCTTCACACGGAGAGTTTAAGGGGAAACGGACGTTTCCCGGACGCGAAACGCGAGCAGGTACTCCTGATTGCCCGACGCGCCTCGGATCGGAGAGGGGATCGAACCCAGAAGCTCCAGGCCGAGTCGACGCGCGGCCTCCGCGCGGCACTTCCGCGCGCCCCGCTTCGAACTGCGGCTTGACGAGCACGACGAGCGCACCTCCCGGCGCGACGCGCCGGACCACCGGCGGGAGCACGAGACGCGCGGAGATGAACGACACGTCGACCGCCGCGAGCGAGACGGGTTCGGGCACGTGCTCCGAGGAGAGAAAGCGCGCGTTGACCTCCTCCCGGAGGATCACGCGGGGATCGCCGCGCAGCTTCGAATCGATCTGTCCGGAGCCGACGTCCACGCAATAGACGCGCGCAGCGCCTCGCTGAAGGAGGCAGTCGGTGAAGCCCCCGGTCGAAGCGCCCACGTCGAGACAGACCGCGCCGGCCGGGTCGAGATGGAAGGCGTCGAGGGCGGCCGCGAGCTTGACGCCGCCGCGCGAGACATAGGGGTGCGCGGGCCCCTCGACCCGGATCTCGGCGTCGGTCGACACCGGCGTGCCCGCTTTCTCGACGCGCCGGCCTTCCACCTCGACGCGTCCCGCGAGAATCATCGCCTGCGCCTTCTCGCGCGTCGGGGCGAGCCCGCGGGCGACCAGGAGCACGTCGAGGCGGGATTTCATGGAGCGTCTTCCGGTGGACCGCTAGAACGTCAGCATCACCTTCATCGAGCCTTCCGCTTCCCGCGCCCGCGCGAACGCCTCGGCCGCGCGGTCGATCGGGAACCGCTGGGTCACGAGGTCGGCGACCTCGACGCGCCGCTCGGCGAGAAGCGTCAGCGCGAGACGGGTCTCGACGGGACCGCAAGAGTAGGAGGGCACGACCTGGACCTCGCGGAAGTAGAGATCGTTGCCGTCGAGCGAGATCGTGTCGCCGGGAGCCGGCATCGTGAAGAGGAGCAGCGTCCCGCCGGGCGCCACGGTCCGGAGCGCTTCCGAGATCACGGCGCTCTTGCCGGGGCACACCATGACGAAGTCGAACCCGCTTCCGGCCGTCACGCGGCGCGCGCCCTCCTCGAGCGTCTCGCGGGAGACGTCGATCGTCTGGGCCGCCCCGGAGAGGGCGGCCGCGGCCCGGCGCGACGCGACGCCGTCGGCCCCGACCATGCCGTTGGCCCCGAGGCGGGCCGCGTAGCGGAGCGCGAGCTGTCCCGCCGTGCCGAGCCCGACGACGAGCAGCCGGTCGTCGTGGTGGAAGCGTCCCTGGCGGAGCGCCTTCACCACGGTCGCGAGCGGCTCGGTGAAAGCCGCCTCCTCGTCGGAGAGCCCCTCCGGGATCTTCTGGGTGTCGTGCCGGAGATTGCCCGCCGGAATCCGAACGAACTCCGCCATCCCGCCGGGGTCGAGGCGCGAGGAACGCCAGACCGGGCAGTGAGCGTATCGCCCGCGGCGGCAGGCGGGGCACTCGAGGCACGGCGCGTGGTGGTGCGGCACGACGCGGTCCCCCTCGCGGAATCCGCGGACCTCGCTTCCGACCGCGTCGATCTCCCCCGCGATCTCGTGCCCCGCCACGGTGCCCGACTTCTTCTCGACGTACCAGTCGAGCAGGTCCGAGCCGCAGATCCCAGCGGCGCGCGTGCGGATCCGCGCCTCACCCGGCCCGATCTCGGGCGCCGGAACTTCGACCACTTCGACCGCGCCGCCGGAGCGGAATCGGACCGCCTTCATTGAGGACCTCCGCGAGGGGCCCGACCAACTATATCAGAATTGATATAGTTTCTCGAGCCGTCATTCCATTCGGATCGCGTAACGCACCCCCTCGCCCCTCTTCTGGGCCTCGAGGAACCGGGGCAGGTCCGACAGCGCCCCGACCTCGGTCACGAGCGGGCGCGGGTCGACGTCGCGGGAGGCGAGGAGGTCCATCGCGACGCGCGCCTCTTCGGGCGTGTAGTGGAAGGAGCCGATCAAGGAGAGCTCGCCGTAGTGGAGCCGGTCGGCCGCGTACGTGGCCTGCGCCCCGGGGCCGCAGCCGCCGAAGAGAAGGATCCGCCCGCCGTCGCGCACGAGCCGGGGCAGCCGCATCCAGACGCCCGGGTCTCCCGTGCAGTCGATCGCCGCGTCGGGGAGCGTTCCGGTCCGGGAGAGCAGGTCTTCCGGCTCGTGCCGGCCGAGGTCGAGCGCCTCGGCGCCGATGCCGGCGGCGAGCGAGAGCTGCTCGGGGCGCCGTCCGGCGACGATCGCCCGCACGCCGCGCGCCCGCGCCGTGGCCGCCCAGAGAAGCGCCAGCGCACCGGCGCCGTAGATCAGGACCCTCTCGGGAGCGGGCGCGCCCAGGCGATTCCAGCCGTGGACGACGGACGCGAGCGGATCGAGGAACGCCGCGGCCTCGTCCGGCAGCGAGGCCGGAGGTCGATGGAGATTGTCGGCGACGATCGAGGCGGGGATCCGGATCCGTTCGGCGAAGGCGCCCCACGCGCGGTTTCCGTGACCGACCGGGCAGAGGTTCGCGAACCCGCGCCGGCAGTCCGCGCACCGCCCGCACGGACCGGTCAGACCGGGCACGACGCGCTTGCCCAGGAGTTCTCGGTCCGCCCCCTCCCCCACTTCGACGACCTCGCCGCAGACCTCGTGGCCCATCGTGACCGGCAGCGAGATCCGCGCGTGTCCGCGGTGCAGCAGTTTCAAGTCGGTCCCGCAAGTCAGCGCCGTGCGCACGCGAAGGATCGCCTCGCCGGGGCCGGCGGAAGGAGACGGAATTTCCTCGAGCCCGAAACGCCCGACGGCGGTCTGGACCCAGGCCTTCATGGAATCGGGAGAACAGAAGATCGGGAGAACGGGCGAGCGGAATGGTCGATGGCCCGATGACCCGGTCGACCCATGATCCGATTCTTCAAGACTTCCTCTCGCCGACGTACCGCGCGAGTTCGGGAAGGATTCCTCCTCCACCGGGCAGGGCACGCGCTTCCGCGACCGCTTCTTCGATCGAGGAGGCGAGCTTCGAGCGGGACCGCTCGACCCCCCAGACCGCCGGAAAAGTCGCCTTGCCGGCCGCGGCGTCCTTGCCGGGCGTCTTGCCGAGCGTCGCCGCGTCGGACTCGACGTCGAGGAGGTCGTCCTTGATCTGGAATGCGAGGCCGACGGCGCGCCCGTAGCGGTCGAGTCGGCCGAGGTCTTCCTCGGTCGCGAAGGAGAGAATGCCGCCGAGCGCGAGCGAGGCGCGAATCAGACGGCCGGTCTTGCTCTCGTGAATTGCGCCGACGAGCTCTTCGGAGGAGGCTCCGTCGCCCGGCGCTTCCAGGTCCGCCACCTGACCTCCGATCATGCCGGTCGTCCCGATCGCGTCCACCACCGTGTTGAGCGTCTTCAACTTCGCCGCCTCGTAAATCTCCTCCGCCGGGTACTGCGCCATCACGCCGAGGCCGTGGGTCAGGAGCGCGTCCCCCGCCAGGATCGCGATCGCTTCGCCGAAGACGACGTGGCAGGTCGGCACCCCCCGCCGCAGGTCGTCGTTGTCGAGCGCCGGGAGATCGTCGTGGATCAGGGAGTACGTGTGGATCATTTCGAGCCCGCATGCCGGAAAGAGGACCGGACCCGCCTCACCGCCGACCGCTTCCGCGGCCGCGAGCGCGAGGATCGGGCGCAGGCGCTTGCCTCCGGCGAAGAGCGAGTGCCGGATGGCTCGATGCAGGGTGGAAGGCCAGGCGTCCCCGGGCGGCACGAGGCTTTCGAGCGCACCGTCGACCTCGCCCTTGCGCCGCCCGAGCTCGGCGCCGATGCCATCAGTCGCGATCGCCGCCCTCGTCCTCATCGGAGACCTCGCCCGATTCGAACGGCGCGGTCTTCCACTCGCCGGCCGCCTCCTTCAGCACGATCTCGACCGACTTCTGCACCTCCGAGAGCTTCCCGTCGCAGAATCGCGCGAGCGCCATTCCCTCACGGAAGAGCTCGAACTGGCGTTCCAGGCCGAGCTTCTCCGATTCGATCTCGCCGACGATCTCCTCCAGACGCGCCATGGCGTCTTCGAAGCTCCTCTCCTTCGCTCGCGAAGTCATCGTTTCGGCTCCTCTTCATCGGGAAAGAGAGACGGAGCGGGCGGCGGCTCTTCGCGAAAGAGCGGCGCATCCTCGCGCACCCGGCCCCCCTCACGCACGACCGCGCCGAGCTCCCCTTCGTGGAGCCGCACGCGGATCCGCTCCCCCGCCTTCACCTCGGACGAGGAGAGGAGCGGCCGCCGGGCCCCCGGCTTGTAGGCGACCGCGTAGCCTCGTGCAAGGACCGCCAGCGGCGAGAGGGCGTCGAGCTTCGCCGCCGTGCCGGCGAGGCGCGCGCGCTGCCCTTCGACGATCCGGCGGATCTTCGCCTCGAGGCGGTGCGAAGCGTGGCTCAGGCTGCCGCGGCGCTCGCCCAGCCGGGCCGTGCGCGCGAAAGCCTCGAGAGAGCGGCGGGCCCCGGCGAGGCGCGCCCGTTCCTGCGCCGGCCGCCGGGCGAGCGCGTCGAGGAGCGTCTCGCGGGAGAGCGCGACCCGATCTCGCCACTCGCGCAGGCGATACCGGAAGCGGAGAAGCCCTTCGGCCCGCGAGAGGGCGGAGAGGCGCGCCCGCTCGAGCGTGAGCCTCGCGGCGAAGGCCCGCCGCGCGCGCCGCCGGGAGTCTTCCACACGCCGGCAGAGACCGTCCTTCCGATCCACGACGAGCTCGGCCGCCGCCGACGGTGTCGCGGCGCGAAGATCCGCCACGAGATCGCAGATCGTCACGTCCGTCTCGTGGCCGACCGCGGAGATCGTCGGGATCCGGCACTCCGCGAGCGCCCGGGCGACCCTCTCGCTGTTGAACGGGGCGAGGTCTTCGAGCGACCCGCCGCCGCGGGCGACGATCAGCACGTCGAAAGCTCCGCGCGCGCTGCAGGCGCGGATTCCCGACGCGATCTCTCCCGCCGCGAGGTCCCCCTGGACCCGCACCGGGTAGATCGTGATCGCGAGGCTGTCGAATCGCCGGCGCAGGACCGAAAGGAAGTCGCGGACCGCGGCTCCCTCCGGCGACGTGACGAGCGCGATCGAGAGCGGCAGCGCCGGGATGGGCCGCTTGCGCGCCTTCTCGAAGAGCCCTTCGGCCTCGAGCTTCTTCTTGAGCTGCTCGAAAGCGAGCTGGAGGGCGCCGGCGCCGACCGGCTCGAGCGTCCAGGCCTTGAGCTGGAAGCGGCCCTGCGGCGACCAGAGGTCGAGGATCCCCCGCGCCACGACCTCGAGGCCCGGCTCGGGGCGGAAGGGAACGCGGGCGAGCTCCGACGCGAAGATGACGGCGTTCAACGTCGCCGCGCGGTCCTTCAGCGTGAAGTAACCATGCCCCCCGCGCAGGTCGAAGCGGCCGATCTCCCCGGCCACCGCGACGTCGCGCCAGTCGGAGCGCAGGCGCGAGCCCACCTCGGACAAGAGCTCCGAGACGGTGTAGGGGCGCGGCGGCGCCGCCGCCGCGACGGGTCGCGGGAACATGCGGGTCATTCTAATCGGAGGCCGGCGCTTCTCTCGGAGCCGTCGCCGCGGAGAACGGAATCCCCCAGACGATCAGGGTCGCCATCTCGATCTCCGTGTCGCCGAAGTTGTATTCGAAGAGGCCGGCCGCAAAGAGCCCGGTCGACGCGAGGAGCGCGCCCGCGAGGAGAACGGCGACCTCCGGCCGACGTTCGCGGGAGAGCCGCCGCGCGGTGTGGACGAGGATGCCCAGCGCGAGCATCAGGTAGGCCGCCGCCGCCGGCAGGCCGCTCGCGGCCGCGAACTGCAAAGCGTTGTTGTGGAGGTGCGGCACCCGCCAGCGCGGCGCGTTCGGATCGCGATAGAGCGGGTAGTAGCGCTTGACCATCTCGGGTCCGAGACCGAAGAGGGGAAAGTCGCCGATCATCCGCGCTCCGGCGTGCATCATCGCCACTCGGTCCCGATTGCTCTCGTCCTGGAGGTTCCCGATCGATCGGACCCTCTCCCGGATCGGTTCCGGCAGCAGCCAGAAGACGAAGAGCAGGGCGGGCGCGAGAAGAAGGAGGCCGCGGGGCCGACGGAGCGCGAGATACACGACGAGGGCGGCGAAGAGGCCGACGTACGCATTTCGCGTGAAAGTCAGGAGCATCGCCCCGAGCGGCGCCGCCGCAGCGAGGCCGATCCAGCGTCGCCGTCCCCGCTCCTCGAAGGCGAACGCGAGCAGGAGACATCCGGAGAGGAGCACGAGCCCCGAGTAGGTCATGTAGATCGAGAGGTGGGCGGTGATGCGGTTGCCGACGACGTTCCCGCCATGGGCGTACTGCCAGAACCCGGCTCCGGCGAGCCCGACCCCGGTCGCCCCGAGCGAGAGGAAGAGGAGGCGCGCCCGGCGGACGTCCGATGCGAGGTCCATCGTGACGGGCAGGAGCAGCAGGAGCAGGACGCCAGCCAGGTGTTTGACGGAGAGGCGGGGATCGCGCGAGAAGAGGGTGGAGAGGGCGATGAGAAGCGCCAGGAGACCGGCGAGGAGCGTGGGCCACGCGAAGAGAGACTCGGGGGCGCGGCGCCGGCGAACGGCGTCCGCGATCCAGACGATCGCGAGGAGAACGGCCGCGTTATATGCCGGCGCGATGAAAGGGGTCAGAAGAGCGACGAGGACGAGGAGAGCGAACGCGAGCGGACGGATCGGCGCGCCCCCGCGCTAGCGCGCTTCGGAGCCCGGCAGGGCCTCGTCGATCAGCATGACCGGGATGTCCGACACGATCGGATAGACCAGGTCCGCCTGTTTCGAGTAGAGGCCCTGCGTCACGACGGGCTCCTCGTCGCGGAACTTCTCCCGGTACTTCTCGATCAGCTTGCGGCGCGTCTCTTCCTTGAGCTCGACGAGCTCCAAGGGGCCCTTCGTCTTGGGGCAGACGAGAATGGCGAGGAGCTCCGGATCCACGGCCATACGTTCCGGCCAAGTATATGGCGGGCGGTATCCTCGCCCCGCGTGCGAATCCTCCATCTCGTGGACGGCGACCGCTGGACGGGCCCGGCGGCGGTGGTCTTCGATCACACGGCGTCGCTCATCGCCGCCGGAGTCGAGGCCCAGTTCGCCTTTCTCGACTCCGGCCCGCTCGCGGAGAGGCTGCGCACGCTCGGCTGGGCCCGTCCCCTGCTTCGCCGCCCGAAGGGCCCGGCCGGCTACGCCGCCGAGGTGCGGCGCCTTCGGGAGACGCTCGAGCGGGAGCGCTTCGACCTCGTCCACGCGCATCGCTCCTACGATCACACGCTCGCGATGATCGCGGCGGCGGGAACGGGGGTCCGGCTCGCCCGCACCCTCCATCACGTGCGTCACGCGCGCCCCGATCCGGTCACGCGCCTCGTCTTCCGGCGCACCGACGCCTTCGCCTACGCGAACCGGGAGATCGCCTCCCGATTCGGAAGGCCGGGACCGGTGCTTCCTCCGGTCGTGGACGTGGAGCGATTCCGGCCCGGCGTCCGGTCCGAGGAGGTCCGGTCGCGGTTCGGCCTGCCGCGCGGAGGGTTCTCGGTCGGCACGGTGGGAAAGCTCTCCGCCGGAAGAGGGCACGCGGAGGCGATCGAGGCGCTCGCCGGACTTCCGCCGTCGGCTCGGCTGGTCCACGTCGGCCACGGCGAGCATTCCGAAGACTTGAAGCGTTTCGCGCGGGAGCGCGGCGTCGCGGAGCGCAATTTCTGGATCGGCTACCAGGAAAAGGCGCTCCCCGACCTCTTTCGGCTCTGGGACGTTTTCCTGTTCACGGCTTCCGGCTCGGATCAGGGGCAGCGCGCGATCCTCGAGGCGATGGCCTCTGGAGTCCCCGTTGTCGCGCTCGATCTTCCCGGGGTGCGCGACCTCGTGACGGACGGCGCCGAAGGATTCGTCGTCGCGGACACGCGTGGCCTCCCGGCGACGCTCGCCCGACTGGCCGGCGACGAGACACTGCGGCGCGCGATGGGAGAGCGCGCGCGGACTCGCTCGCTCGACTTCGCCCCGAAGCGGTTCGTCGAGCGCGTTCTCCCCTTCTACGCGGAGGTGCTCGCTCGGCGGGCCGAAGCCGCGACGGTCTCCGGACGCGAAGCTACAGCGCCGCGAGGACTTCCTTCGGATGTTCCGCCGGCGACACCTTCGGATACGCCTGCGCGATCCGGCCGTCCGGACCGATGACGTAGCTGATCCGATCCGCGAATCGCGCTTTCGGAGTGCCGCACGCGCCGTAGGCCATGCCGAGGCGCCGCTCGGTATCGCAGAGGAGCGGAAACGGGAAGCCCTGTTTCTCCGCGAAGCGAGCGTTTTTCTCGACCGAGTCGAACGAAGCGCCGAGGATCTCGGCGTTCTTCTTCTGGAACTCGCCGTACAGATCGCGGAACCCGCGACCCTCCTTCGTTCAACCGGGCGTCTCCGCCGCAGGATAGAACCAGAGAACCACGTTCTTTCCGCGGTAGTCGGCGAGACGCCGGATCGCTCCGGTCTGGTCGGGCAGCTCGAAGTCGGGGGCTTCGTCGCCGACGTTCAGCATGGAACGCTCCTTCTGCCAGAAGAGCCGCAATTCACGCCCCGGTTTGGACCGCGCCGTCCGGCGCCGGCTCCGACTCGAAAGACGGGAGCGGGACCGGCTCTCCCCGTTTCTCCATCCGGCTCCACTCCCAGAGCCGGGCGTACTTCAAGAACGTGCAGTAGCCCTGCAAGCCGCAGACCACGAGCCCGGCCGTGCCGTCGAGAAAGCCCGCCTGGAGGAAATACATGCGCGCGAAGCGCCAGGCGGGGTGGAGCGCCACGGCGAGGAGCCCGGCCCGCCTCCCCTTCCGGAACCGGTCGGCCGCGCCCCACTCGGCGTACCGGCGGAGCTTCTCGACGTAGTCGGGAAAGGAGCGATACGTGTAGTGCGTCAGGCGATGGCGCAGTCGCGGCACCGGTCCCCGGACTTCGAGGTCCGCGTGGACCCTCCGATTCGGGTACCAGGCCGAGCCCTTCCGGAAGAGCCGCACGAGGCCGTGCGAGCCGAGCCCACCGTGCCGGACGACCCGGCCGAAGAAGACGTCGTCGCGACGAATCCGGTAGAACGAGGCGCCCGGTTCGGCGACCACGAGCGACGCGACCTCGCGCGCGAGATCCGGCGGGACGCGCTCGTCCGCGTCCACGACGAGGATCCAGGCGTGAGACGCGCGCTCGATCGCCCAGTTGCACTGCGGCCCGTTTCCGAAGTACTCGTGCTGAAGAACGCGCACCCCCGGAAACTCTTTCGCTCGTTCGACCGTGCGGTCGGTCGAGAAGGAATCCACGACCAGGATTTCGTCGGCGAAGGAGAGGGTCGCGAGGCAGTCGGCGATGTTCCCCTCTTCATTGAAGGTGGGGACGACAGCCGTGAGGCGCACACTTCGTGATTCGTCGATCACGAATCACCAATCGGCAAACACCAATCAGCAATCCTCAATCCACTCTCACCTGCACTCGCTCAATTCCCGTCGCCTTACCGGTCGTCTCGTCCACTGAAACAACGGCGCCGGAGAGCCGGATGTCGCGCTTGGCGGTCTCGAAGGAGCGCGGGGTCTGCGAGAGAAACTTCTCGATGATCCGGTCCTTCGAGAATCCGATGATCCCCTCGTAGGCCCCCGTCATGCCGACGTCCGACTGATACGCGGTGCCCCCCGGCAGGACCATCTCGTCCGCGGTCGGCACGTGCGTGTGCGTCCCGAGGACCGCGGAGACCCGACCGTCGAGGTACCAGCCCATCGCCATCTTCTCGGAAGTCGCCTCCGCGTGCATGTCCACGACGACGACTTTCGCCTTGAGCTTCGCGAGCTCCTCGTCGGCCACGCGGAACGGCGAGTCGGCGTTGGCCGGCATGAAGACCTGGCCCTGCAGGTTCAGTACCGCGACCGGGATTCCCGCGGCGGTCGATTGGACGGTCGAGCCGCGCCCGGGGTTGCCCGGCGGGTAGTTGGCCGGGCGCAGGAGGCGGTCCGAGGAGTTCAGCGTGTCGTAGATCTCCTTCTTGTCCCAGATGTGGTTGCCCGAAGAGAAGACGTCGATCGGCATCTTCGAGAGATCCTCGAAGAGCTCGACGGTCAAGCCGAACCCTCCCGCGGCGTTCTCGACGTTGACGATCGTGAAGTCAATCGACTTCCGGTCGATGACCCTGGTCAGCGCCTCGGCGAGCGCGCGGCGCCCCGGGGAGCCGACGACGTCGCCGACGAACAGGATTTTCAAGGCGTCCGCCGCCCCGCGCGCGCCGCCCTTGCCCGGCTCATCTCGCGTATTCGACCGCTCGCGTCTCCCGGATCACCGTGACCTTGATCTGGCCGGGGTACTGCAGCTCCGCCTCGATCTTCTTCGCGACGTCGCGCGAGAGCCAGAGCGCCTCGTCGTCGGTGACTCGATTGGCCTCGACGATGATCCGCAGCTCCCGGCCCGCCTGGACGGCGAACGCCTTCTGGACCCCCTTGAAGCCGTCGGCGATGTGCTCGAGCTTCTCCAGGCGCTTGACGTAGGTTTCCAGGATCTCGCGCCGCGCGCCCGGCCGGGCGGCGGACAGAGCGTCCGCGCCGTTGACGAGCACCGCCTCGAGCGACCGGGGCTCGTAGTCGCCGTGGTGGCACTCCATGGCGTGGATGACCTCGTTGGTCTCGCCGAACTTCTTCAAGACCTCGCGGCCGAGCTCCAGGTGCGTGCCCTCCATCTCCCGGTCGATCGCCTTCCCGATGTCGTGGAGGAGGCCCGCCCGCTTCGCGACCTCGACGCGCCCCCCGAGCTCCGCCGCCATGTTCGTCGCGAGCCAGGAGACTTCCTTGGAGTGCTGCAGCACGTTCTGGCCGTACGAGGTGCGGAACTTCAAGCGCCCGAGAAGCTTGATGAGCTCCGGATGGAGGTCGGCGATCGCGAACTCGAGCGCCGTCGCCTCCCCCTCCTGGCGGATCCGCTCCCACAGCTCCGAGCGCACCTTTTCGACGATCTCTTCGATTCGGGCCGGGTGGATTCGCCCATCCACGATCAGCTTCTCGAGCGCGAGGCGGGCGACCTCCCGCCGCAGGGGCTCGAAGGCGGAGATGACGATCGCCTCCGGCGTGTCGTCGATGATCAGGTCGACACCAGTGGCCGCTTCGAGCGCCCGGATGTTGCGTCCCTCGCGCCCGATGATGCGGCCCTTCAAGTCGTCGGAGGGCAGCTCCACGACCGAGACGGTCGCTTCGACGACGACGTCGGACGCCAGGCGCTGGATCGCGAGTCCGATGATGTGCCGGGCCTTCTGGGTGGACTGCTCGAGCGCCTCTTCCTCGATGCGGCGCATGAGTCCCGCGCCCTCGACGCGGGCCTCGTTCTCGATCGACCGGATCAGATCCCGCTTCGCCTCCACGGCCGTCATGCCCGAGATCTGCTCGAGGCGCTTCTTCTGCTCCTCCACGACCCGCGAAACCTCGGCCTGCATCTCGTCCGTTTTCTTCTGCTGGTCCCCGAGGGAGCGCTCCTTCCGGGCGAACTCCTCCTCCCGACGCTCCTGGGAGGAGAGCTTGCGGTCGAGGTTCTCCTCCTTGGAAAGGACCCGCTTCTCCAGATCCCCGATCTCCTGGCGCCGGGCGGCGACGCTCTTTTCGAACTCCGCCCGGGCGGCCAGGACCTTCTCCTTCGCCTCGACCGAGGCCTCCCGCTGCTTCGCTTCGGCGGCGCGCATGGCCTCGGACCGGATTCGTTCCGCCTCGCCGCGGATGCGCGTGCGCTCCTCGGCGAGCTTCTTGCGGGCGACCGCGAACACGACGAGCCCCACGGCCGCGGCCACGAGAAGGCCCGCCGCGACGGCGATCGCCAGAGATGTGCTCATGTCGGCTCCCCTCTGCCCAGGGGACGCCGAAGGGGACTGCGGCTACACGACGAGGCGCAAGTCTCTCCGCTCGTTCGCGTTGGAGCTTGCCGGCATCGGAGATTTCGAACGGTCCGATCGTTTCACTTCGTGTTCCCCTCGCTCGGGGGTTGCCGACGCGTCGCCTTCAGGCGCCCAGGGCGTCGTCCAGTCTCCGGATCAGACGCTCCGCACGCGCCAGGGCGTCGCTCGGGTTGTCCATCCGGCTCTTTTCGACTCGATGCAAGTCATCCGAAATGTTGAGTGCGGCGAGGATGGCGATCTTGGTCGTGTCCACCGTCGCCGTCTGTTCAGCGACCTCTTTCATCCGAGAATCCACGAAGCGGGCCAGGTCGTGGATGTAGGAGCTGTCGCCTTCAGCCCGGACGTTGTACGTCTGGCCGAAGATCTCCACTTGAGTCACGCTGCCGCGCTTCTCCAAGGCAGTAAAGACTCCTTTCGGGAGGGGAGTCTAGCCGCTGGACGCGAAGGGAGTCAACGACTTGCGCCGTGGCTTCGGCCGGGCGGAAATGCGTGCAGGGGCGGCCGTTAGCGCCGGCCGAATTCCGGCTCGCGGGAGGGTTCGGGTAGCGGGTGAACGGGCGCGCCCCGAAAGCGACGGCGGCGACTTACTTCCCCTCGGCCGTCTCCAAAGAGTCGATCAGCTTCTGGAGCCGGCCGCGCACGGCCTCCTGCTCCTTCTCGAGCCGTTCGACGGCTCCGCGGGAATCGCCGGCTTCCTTCTCGGCCCGACGCGCGCCCGCGAGATCCGCTTTCAGCTTTTCGTTGTCCTGTTCGAGAGAGCGCAGGCGCGACAGGAGCTTCTCGATCTTGCGTTCGAGCGTGTCGAAGATCTTGCTGTTGTCCATGAGCCTCCCGAATTCGACGGCGCGGGGCCCGGCCGTCAGATCTCCACCCCGAGCTTGTCCCGCAAGGCTATCGCGAGCCGCTCGACTTCGCGGTTGACTTCTTCCTGCTCGAGAGTGCGATCCACGGCGCGGAAAGTCAGGCGCAGGGTCGTCTTGACGCGCTCCCCGGGGACGCCCTCCCCCTCGTAGCGATCGAGCAGGCGCAGCGTCTCGAGATGCGCGAGGCCCTGCCCGCGGACGAACCACTCGAGCTCGCTCCAGGGAAGTTCGCGCCGCTGCAGAAAGGAGAGGTCCGCGGCAACGGGCGGGAACGCCGAGTACGGACGGAAGCGGACGAGCTCCGACGCCCCGGGGATCTCGTCGATCCGGATCTCCCCGGCGAGCGAGGCCTCCGGCAGCCGCCGCTTCTGGCGCTCCGACTCCGAGAGGATGCCCACGACCGCGAGCGCCGAGCCGCCGGCGGTCCGCGCGAGCGCCGTGGCCCCGGCGGCGAAGCCTTCCGCCGCGAAAGGACTCCAGACGACCGCTTCGGCCGCCAGGAACGGCGCGAGGAGAGCCTCGACGATCCCCTTTCCGTCGAAGAAGTCCGCCGCCCGACGTCCCGGAGGCTCGCTCCAGTGCGGGCGCCACTCCCCGCAGACCGCAAAGGCGAGCCGGCGCGACTCGAAGGAAGCCGGATCCTCCGGGCTTCCCTCGCCGGCAAAGGCGCGTCCGATCTCGAAGAGCCCGGCGTCGGTCTGACCGTGCCGGACGTTGAACGAGAGCGCGTCCAGGATCCCCGGCAGGAGCGTGCCCCGCAGGCAGCGCCTCCCCTCGTCGAGCGGGTTCGAGAGGGCGAGCCGCACGCCCGACGCGCCCGAGGCGCGGAGCCACTCCTCGTGCGGCTTCTCTTCGGCCGGATCCGCGAAGGGAAAGCTGACGGTCTCGAAGAGCCCCTTCTCGACCGCGGCGTCGGCGAGCGACTCCTCCACCTCGCGCAGCCGCTCGAGGTGGCGGCCCGCGCCCGAAGCCGCGGGGACGCGCGACGGGAGGCGGTCGTATCCCCAGACGCGCAGCACCTCCTCGATCAGGTCCTCCTCGCGCCGAACGTCCTGGCGGAAGAGAGGGACCGCGACGGTCAGATGCTTGCCCTTCCGTTCGGGGACGAAGTCGAGGCGGCGCAGCGCCTCCTCGGCGAATTCGAGCGTCAACCGGTCGTCGCCCGAGAGCTCGCGCAGGCGCGAGAGCCGCAGCGTGGCTCGCCGGACGCGGAATGGCGCTCCCGTCGCGTCGAGGAGCCCGGGAGCGAGGGTTCCTCCCGAGGCTTCGAGGATCAGGCGCCCGGCGAGATCGAGCGCCCCGGGGATGGCCTCGAGGTCGGCGCCGCGCTCGAAGCGGTGCGAGGCGTCCGTGTGCATCCCGAGGCGCCGCGAAGTCCGCCGGATGCAGACTGGGTCCCACCAGGCCGCCTCGAGGAGGACGTTCTTCGTCTCCGCGGTGACGGCCGTGTCGAGGCCGCCCATGACGCCGGCGAGCGACACGGCGCGCTCGGCGTCGGCCACGACGACGTCGGAGGGAGAAAGCTCCCGCGCGACGCCGTCGAGCGTCGTCAGACGCTCGCCCTTGTGCGCTTTGCGCACGATCAGGAGGCCGCCCGCGAGCTTGTCGAAGTCGAAGGCGTGAAGAGGCTGCCCCGTGTCCCAGAGCCCGTAGTTCGTCGCGTCCACCGCCGAGGAGATCGCCTTCGCGCCGAGCCGGGAGAGGCGCGAGCGCACCGCCTCCGACGCCGGCCCGTTGCGGATGCCGCGGATCATCCGGACGCCGAAGCGCCGGCAAAGGCGCGGAACCTGGTTGACGACGGAGGTGAGGTGCTCGACGCTCTCGCCCGCCGACGGGGGC
>JBKPSZ010000264.1:0-23775 GCA_046735265.1 Acidobacteriota bacterium
CGACTACCTGACGATTTGCGCGCCGGCGCCGATGCAGGAGGCGGGCAGAACGGCGCTCGCGCTGCCCGATTCCTACTATGAGGATCTGCGCCGGCGTTACGCAGAGCGACGCGACATCCTTCTGCCGGCGCTCGAGCGCTCGGGCCTCTCCTTCACGGCTCCCGAGGGCTCCTACTACGTGATGGTGGACGCGGCGCGTCTCGGCTGGAAAGACGACTGGGCGTTCGTCGATTTTCTCGCGCGGCAGGTCGGCGTGCTGGCGGTGCCGGGCTCCTCCTTCTACACGCGCGGCCGGGGAAGGACGCGCGCGCGCGTGAACTTCGCCAAGAAGGAAGAGACGCTGCGCGAGGCCGTCCGGCGCCTGGACGCGGCCGACTTGACGGCGAAAGGGGCGCGCCGCCGCGCCGCGGCGCGCTGACCTCGACCGGGACTCCCGGCGACCCGGCGCCGGCGCGGGCTCCCGACCGGCGAGAGACGAGCCGGTGGCCATCCCGGCGATGAGACCGCGTTAGCCGTGGAGGCGTTCTCCGCCGGCCTCCCGACTTTTCTCCTGGTGGTCGTCTACGTCGTCGGGTTGAACGTCCTCGGCGTCTGGCTCGGTCGCGGGCAGAGAGACGCCCGCGACTACTTCCTCGGCGGGCACGCGATGCCCTGGTGGACCGTCATGGCGTCCATCGTCGCGACCGAGACTTCGGCTCTGACCTTCCTTTCGGTCCCCGGCGACGCCTATCGCAGCGGATACACCTTCCTGCAGCTCGTCTTCGGATACGTGGCCGGGAGGATCGTGGTGGCGTTCCTCCTCCTCCCCGGGTACTTCGAACGGGAGATCCCGACGGCCTACGCCCTTCTCGAGACGCGATTCGGGATCCGGGCGCGCCGCCTGACCTCGCTCCTCTTTCTCGTGACGCGCGCGCTCGCCGCCGCCGTTCGCCTGGCGGTCCCGGCGATCCCGATCGCCTTGATCCTGAAGATCCCGGTCTGGGCCGCCATCCTGATCCTCGCCGCGGGCACGACCGTCTACACGCTCTTCGGCGGGATCAAGGCGGACATCTGGATCGACTCGATCCAGATGTTCCAGTACCTGACCGGCGCTCTCGTCGCGCTGATCTTCCTTCTCCTCCAGGTGCCGGGCGGGTTCTCGGGCGCCTTCGCCGCGCATGCCGCGTCGGGGGATCCGGTCCGGCTTTTCGACTTCGCTCTCGACTTCGCGCGGCCCTACACCTTCTGGGCCGGTCTCGTCGGCGGCGCGTTCCTGACGATGGCGACGCACGGCGCGGATCAGCTGATCGTGCAGCGGCTCCTCGCCTGCCGCGGATTGCGCGACGCGCAGAAGGCGCTGATCGGAAGCGGTTTCCTCGTCCTCGTTCAGATGACGCTCTTCACGACGATCGGGGTCCTGCTCTTCGCGCTCTTCCGCGGCCGCTCGTTCGCGACGCCGGACGAGATCTTCCCGACGTACATGGTGCGGGAGCTGCCGCCCTGGGTCTCGGCGTATCTCGTCGCCGGGATCTTCTCGGCCGCCATGTGCTCGGAATCCTCCGCCCGAAATTCGCTCGCGTCCGCCCTCGCGCTCGACCTCGTGGGACCGCTGACCGGCGACGCCGCGCTCGAGGGGCGCCGGGGCCTCGTGCTCGGTCGGGCGCTCACGCTCTTCTGGACGTTCGCGCTGGCGGGGCTCGCGGCCGGTTTCTCCCTCCTGCCGATGACGCAGCCTTCGGTCCAGGTCGCGCTCTCGCTCGCCTCGGTTACGGCCGGCGGGCTCCTCGGCGCGTTTCTCCTCGCGCGATTCGCGCGGCGCGTTTCCGAGTCGGACCTGCTCTGGGCGATCCTGCTCTCGACGGTCGTCCTTGTCGTTCTCTGGCTCGGCTCGAAAGGCTGGATCGACTTCCCTCCGGGCCGCGCCGTCGCCTGGCCCTGGTATTCGCTGATCGGCGCTTGCCTCACGTGCGCGGCGGGGCTGCTCCTTTCGCGGCGCCATCCCCCGCTGAGCGGGCCGATAGACTCCGGGGCGTGACGCTTCCCGAAACGGTCCGGGCGGCGGTCCTCCCCGGACCGGGCCGCCCGATCGAGCTTCGGTCCTTTCCCCGGCCCAGGCCGGAGCCGGGCGGAGCGATTCTCGCGACGGCCGGCTCGGAGGTCTGCGGCACGGACGTGCACCTGCAGCACGGACGGCTCGCCGGCGTGCCGTATCCCATCATTCCGGGCCACGTGGCCTGCGGGCGGCTCGTCGAATCGAACGGCCCGCTTCGGGACGTGGAAGGCCGCGTCATCGAGCCGGGGACGCTCGTCACCGTCTACGACGTCTTCGGGACCTGCGGCGCCTGCTGGCACTGCCTCGTGGCGAAGGCCGCGACGCGATGCCCGAGTCGGCGGGTCTACGGCATCACGACTTCCGCCGCCGAGGGGCTGCTCGGCGGCTGGGCCGAGGCGATCGAGGTCAAGCCGGGCGTGCGCGTTGTGCCGCTCCCCGACGGGATCGACGAGCTCGAGTTCCTCGGGGGCGGATGCGGTCTGCCGACCGGATTCCACGCCGTCGAGCGAGCCGGGATCCGGATGGGAGACACCGTCGTCGTTCAGGGAAGCGGACCCGTCGGCCTGAACGCGGCCGTCTTCGCGCAGCTCTCGGGCGCATCGCGGGTCTTCGTCGTCGGCGCGCCGGCGGAGCGGCTCGCGGCGGCTCGCCGGCTCGGCGCCGAGGACGTCTGCGACATCGCCGCGCTCGGCGACCCCGCGGCGCGGGTCGAGTGGGTCCGCGACCGGACGTCGGGGCGCGGCGCCGACGTCGTGATCGAAGCCTCGGGAAACCCGGCCGCGGTCCCGGAGGGGCTCGAGATGCTCCGCGACGCGGGGACCTGCGTCGTCGTCGGCCAGTACACGGACGCCGGAGACGTGGTCTTCAATCCGCACCGCCACGTCAACCGCCGGCACGCGACGATCCTCGGCTGCTGGGGTTACGAGTTCACGCACCTCCACCGCTCGATACTTTTGATGGCGAAGCATCGCGAGCGGTTCCGCTGGAGGGATCTCGTGACGCGCGAATACCCGCTCGAGGAGGCGGGCCAGGCGCTGGCGGACATGGAAGGGCTACGGGTCGTGAAGGCGGTGATCCGCCCATAGCCGTCAAGCTCGGGGATCCCTCGTCGTGGACTCCTCGGGATGAGGGGCAAGAGCCCGTCACTTCGGCAATCGGTCTTTCGGAATCTTGACGAGCACGGTGTACTCGGGGTCCACGAGCTCGACGATCGGCGCCCGGGCGTTCTGGGAAACGAACTCGTACGCGTCCATCTCGCCCAGCCCCGTCTTCTCCTGCACCCAGCGAACCATGTCCTTGAAAGCGATGCGGGCCGCGTCCTCGAGCGGGCGGGCGGCGCCGAGCGACATCATCCACTCGGAGTTCTCGATCCGCGGCCACGGAGTCTCGCGCTTCTTGATCAAGTCGACGACGAGCTCGACGTTCATCGCGCCTTCGATCGCCGTGCCCATGATTTCCCCGTCCCCCATCGCGAAATGGCCGTCGCCGAAGGAGAGGAGGGCGCCGGGGACGCGCACGCCGAGATAGACCGTGTTTCCGGCCCGGACCTCGGGGCAGTCCATGTTGCCGCCGAAATCTCCCGGCACGATCGTCGAGCGCACTTCCCCTCCCGACGGCGCGACGCCGAGGCACCCGAGGAAGGGAGCGAGCGGGACTTCCCAGGCGAGCCGGTTGTCCTGCGAGCGCGTCCGCGCGACACCCTTCGTCCGGTCGACCTCGTAGTACCAGACGGTCTCCGGCAGGTCCGGGTTCAGCATCGCCGTCTTGTCGGTGCCCTTGAGGGCCCCGAAGCCGGGAAACGCGACGGAGAAGGCGTAGTCGCGGGCCGGCTCGAGCTTCTCGATGCGAATGGCGAGGGTGTCGCCCGGCTCCGCGCCTTCGACGTAGAAGGGACCGGTCTGCGGGTTGTCGTGCCCCGGCTGCAGGACCTCGCTCGGCTTCTGGCCGCGACGGGTCAGCCCGCCGTCGTAGCAGTCTTCGCTCCACGAGACGATCCGCGTGCCGGGTCGGATCCGGTGCGTCGGCACGACACCGCCGAAGGTGTACTTCAACTCCTCGTGCTTCGGCACGTAGCGCAGGACCGGCTGCTGCGCCGAGACGAGCGCCGCGTAGCCCAAGGCCGCGAGCCCGAGAGCCAGACTTCTCATCGCCCCTCCCCCGACGCACTGAAATCGAAGTTCGCGGACGGAATTCTATGTGCGAAACTTCGCCCTCCGGGACGTGACAGACCAGTCCGATTCGCAGCGCTCCGCGAAGCGCCGGCCGAAGCTCTCGGCCGGCTTCATCGGAGTCATCGTCTTCAAGTACCTGAAGGCGGTGGGATTCCTCCTGCTCGGAGCGACCGTGCTCCACATCGCGCATCTCTCGCGCCGGGATCCGACGATGGAGATCGCCGAGATGCTCGGCGTGAACGCGCATCGTTTCGGGGTCGAGAAGATCCAGGAGGTCTTCGAGCGCTTCACGCCGGGGCAGGTGCAGGCGCTGGGGCTCGCCCTGATGTTCGTCGGCGTCGTCTTCGGCGCCGAGGGATCGTTTCTCGCGGCGCGGATCTGGTGGGCGACGTACTTCACGATCTTCCTGACCACCCTTGGAATCCCGGTCGAGCTTCTCGAGATCGCCAAGAGGCCGAGCGAGGCGCGCGGTTACGTGCTCCTGGTCGTCAACGTCGCGATCCTCGCCTTCGTCTGGAATCGGC
The DNA here is from genome assembly GCA_046735265.1 of Acidobacteriota bacterium. GTDB lineage: Bacteria > Acidobacteriota > Thermoanaerobaculia > UBA5066 > Gp7-AA6 > DATBFU01. The sequence goes on from JBKPSZ010000264.1 coordinate 4,728, forward strand.
GAAACGAGTTCCGGCGCGTTCCGTCCGCATCGCCGGGCGCGCCTCCTGCCGCGTAGTTTCGAGTCTCAGCACTACGCAAGGCGCGCCGGGCTAACCGCGCGCGCTCCCGTCCGTCAGACGGGCGATGCGCGTCGCAGCTCCCCTCGCCGCCCTCTTCCTCGCCGCGGGCGTGGTCGCCGCCGACACCGGCTCGATCGACGCCGTGCTCTCGCGACACGCGCATGCCCGGGGTTCGGGCCCCGCGGCCGAGCGGCTCCGCGTGCGCCTGCGCGTCGAGGAGCCGGGCTTCGTCGTCGAGGTCCGCTACGCGGCCGACCGCGTGGGACGAGTTCGCGTGGACGTCTTCCGCGAGGGCCGGCGGGTCTTCTCCGAGGGAATCGACGAACGCGGAGCGTGGTCGATGGGCGCGGAGGGTCTTCCCGCAGCGGCTTCCGGCGAGGCGCTGGCGGCCCTCGAGCACGGCCGGCTGTTCAACCTGTACGAACTCGGGGAGCTGCCTCGCATGGGCCATCGCCTCGTCCTCGAGGGACGACAGGGGCGCGGCGGCCGGACCTTCGACGTCGTCCGCCTCGAGCTCACCGACGGGTTCCGGACCTGGCGGTGGATCGACGCGAAGAGCGGCCGACTCGAGATCCAGCGCGACCGGCGCCCCCTCCATCCCGACATCGACCCGCGGCCGATCTGGATCGAGACCCGGCTGTCGGACTTTCGCTCGGAGAACGGCGTCGAAGTGCCGTTCGCGTCGAGGCAGATCGACGCTTCAACGGGACAGTGGCTTCAGACGACTCACGTCCTCGAAGTCGAACGGAACCCGTGCCTGTCGGACGCGGATCTTCGACGGCCCGAATCGGATTAGCCGGCGGGTTGAGCCGGAAACCGTTTCGCGAGCCAGCCCTCGACCTCTTCGGGGTGAAATCCGAACGGGCCGGGCTTGCCCTTGTAGACGATGACACCGCGCTCGTCCACGATGTAGAAGCGCTCGGGCCACCCGGCGTACACGGCGTTGGCCCGGTTCTCGATCGGATCGACGTACAGCGGGATGTCGTAGTGGAACCGCTTGACGAAGTCCTGGGCGATCGCGACGCGCTCGGCGGTCGTCCGGGGCTGCTTGTAGCAGACGTCGTCCTTGTCCTTCGCGTTCGACTCCATCTGCCACTCGTCCTCGGGGTGCGCCTCCTTGATGTACAGGGTCACGAACCGCGCCCGGTCGCCGTACTTGCGGTTCATCGCCTGGACGCGCTCGACCGAGCGCCGGAACGGCGGTCAGGTGAAGCTTCCGAAGACGAGGACGAGCGGTTTGCCGCCGAAAGAATCCTTGAGCGGCACGGGGGTCGTGCCGTCGAGCGCGAGGAGCGAGACGTCCGGGGCGGCGTCGCCGACTTTGAGCTTCCCCTCTTCGCGCTGGTCGTAGCGGAGCATTCCGATGACGTTCTTCGGGCCGAACGAGATGACGCCGTAAGCGACGACGGCCAGGGCGAGGAGTCCGAACCCGAGCAGTATCTTCTTCCAGAGCTTCATCGGAGTGTCCTCGTCAGAGTTTCACCAGGCACCAATCCTCCGACCACGGCAGCCGCGACATCTGGAGCGACGGCTTGTCTCCCGCCTGCACGCAGAACCCGTCGGAGAAGTTGACGCCGAAGCCGCCTTCGAGGTCGTAGAGCCCCGGCTCGACCGAGAAGATCATCCCGGGCTCGAGCATCGTGTAGTCGCCGAGCGCGAGGTACGGGGGCTGGTGCCCTTCCATCCCCATGCCGTGCGCGGGGCGGTGGTAGATGTACTTCTGGACGCCATTTTTCACTTGATGACGGTGGATCTGGTATGCGACGGTCGAGCAGGCGACTCCGGCGCGCGACAGATCCTTCTGCATGAGACAGCAGTCGCGCGAGACGGTCCAGAGCTTCTTCTGGTGGTCGGTCCACGGCGCGATTAAGAACGCGCGGTAGAGCTCGCCGCCGCAGCCGCCGATCGAGACGCCGCCCGCGATCTGGAGCGCCTGTCCCTTCTGGATCTTGTTGTGGTGGAACTGATTGGGGTGCGGGTAGGCGGTGCCGCGCCCGACCCGCACGCCGATCTCGCAGTCGATGCCGACCGCGGTGTGCGATCCGCCGTCGCGCTTGATCGATTCCATCAGGCGGTTGGTCCCCCACTCGGACGCCGCCATGCCGAGCTCGTAGTCGCTCAGGTCGGTCCCCTTCTCGAGCAGGAGGTCGCGCGCGAACGCGTGCGTCTCGTCGAAGACCCGGTACGCCCGCCGCCAGAGCGCGAGCTCCTCGGGCGTCTTGACCATCCGCATCTTTTCGCAGCGGTCCGCGACCGAATCGATCTTCGTGTCCTTCACGAAGACCTTCCCCGCCGCCGCGAGCTGCCCGCGCGAGAGCTCCCAGTCGGTCGCGATTTTCTTGCCGTCGAGGCCCCGCTTCTTCAGACCCTGGAGCGTCCATTCGAAGATGTCGACGTTGGCGCCCTGCTGGACCTTCCCCTCGTTCGGGAAGCCCCCCTCGGCGTGCGGGAAGTCGAAGTAGAACTCCTCCTCCGTCGCCCACCAGCTCTTGACCGAATCGCGGTCGATGCCCGGGTTGAACCAGATCGTGGCGAGGCGATCCGCCGGAAGGTAGACGCGGAACGGCCGCTCCGTGGAGGTGAAGAAGAGGCCCGTGAAGTAGATGATGTTCATCGGGTCGTTCAGGAGGATCCCGGCGTACCCGTCCTCCTGGAGCTTGCCCTGGAGAACCTTCAGCCGCGCCTGGTGCCATTCGAGGGGGAGCCGATCCACCGTCGCGGGCTTCAAGCCGTCGTCCTCCGTCAGGAAGAGCGCAGCGGAGCGGGACGCGGGCGCGGCCGGGCGGGCGGTGCTCGCGGCGGCGAGCGAGCCCACCGCGGCGGCTCCGGACGTCGCGAGGAAACGGCGCCGGTTCCAGGTCATGGAAACCTCCTTCGAAATTCGCGGCGAAATGGTACCAGCGAAATCGCCGGTCAGAGCGTGACGAGACACCACTCTTCCGACCACGGCAGCCGCGACATCTGGAGCGACGGCCGGTCCCCCTTCTGGACCACGAAGCCGTCGGAGAAGTTCACCCCGAACCCGTTCTCCGGATCGAAGAGCCCCGGCTCGACGGAGAAGATCATGCCCGGCTCGAGCATCGTGTAGTCGCCGAGGGCGAGGTACGGCGGCTGGTGCCCCTCCATCCCCATCCCGTGAGCGGGCCGGTGGTAGATGTACTTCTGGACCCCCTGCTTCACCTGGTACTGGTGGATCCGGTAAGCGACCGTCGAGCCGGCGACGCCTTCGCGGGAGAGATCCTTCTGCATCAGGCAACAGTCGCGCACGACCGTCCAGACCTTCTTCTGATGGTCGGTGGACGGCGCGATCAGGAACTGCCGGTAGAGCTCGCCGCCGCAGCCCGCGATCGCCACGCCTCCGTCGATCTGGAGAGACTTCCCCTTTTCGACCCGGTTGTAGTGGAACTGATTCGGATGCGGGTAGGCGTTGCCGGCTCCGACGCGGCAGCCGATCTCGAGCTCGATTCCGACCGCCGTGTGCGGCCGGCCGTCCCGCTTGATTCCTTTCATGAGCAGACCCATGCCGTGCTCGGTCGCCGCCATGGCGAGCTGGTAGTCGGTCAGGTCGGTCCCCTTCTCGAGGAGCAGGTCGCGCGCGAAAGCGTGGGTCTCGTCGAAGACGCGGTACGCGCGACGCCAGAGCGCGAGCTCCTCCGGCGTCTTGACCATCCGCATGCGCTCGCACTCGCCGGCGACCGAATCAAATCGGGTCTCGTTCGTGAAGACGCGGCCGACGCGGGCCTGCTCCGCCCGCGACAATTCCCAGTCTGTCGCGATCCGCTTTCCGTCGAGACCTCGTTTCTTCAGCCCCTTCGCCATCCACTCGAAGAGGTCGACCGACGCGCCCTGCTGGACGCGGCCCTCGTTCGGAAACGCGCCATCGGCGTGGGGGAAGTCGAAGTACGACTCGGCCTCGGTCGCCCACCAGGTCGAAACGAGATCCCGGTCGAGGCTCGGATAGAACCAGATCGCGGCGAGGCGGTCGGCCGGCAGATAGACGTGGAACGGGCGTTCGGTCGTCGTGAAGTAGAGGCCGGTGAAATAGATGATGTTCCACCGGTCGCGCAGGAGAAGACCGGCGTAGCTCCTCTCGCGCAGCCTCTCCTGCAGGATCTTCAGTCTCCCCTGGTGCCACTCGAGCGGCATCCGATCGAAGGTGGCCGGCTGGAGGCCGTCGTCTTCGGTCAGGAAGAGGGAGGCCGAGCGGGATGCGGAGGGGGACGGTGAGCCGAGAGCGCCGGTGCCGGAGAGCGAGGAGGCGGCGACCGCCCCGGAGGCCGCCAGGAAACGGCGTCGGTCGAGGTCCATGAATCCTCCTTCGAAATCCTCCGGATCGTATCTCCCGCTCCCGATCTGAGATACAAACCGCCCGTGCACGAGCCGGACATCGAGCAGCTCGACGAGACTCTCCCTGCGAAGACGCCGTGGCGCCGCATCGCCGGGGCGCTCGGGCCCGGCATCGTCACCGGGGCGGCGGACGACGATCCCTCCGGTGTCGCGACCTACTCGGTCGCCGGGGCGCAGCTCGGGACCTCGCTCCTCTGGACCTCCCTCCTCACGTGGCCCCTGATGGCCGCCGCGCAGATGATGTGCGCGCGCATCGGGATGGTGACCGGGCGCGGGCTCGCGGGCGCTATGCGACGGAAGTTCCCCCGTTCGATTCTCATCGTCGTGTCGGTGGCGCTCCTCATCGCCAACACGGTCAACATCGCGGCGGATCTCGCCGGCATGGCGGACGCGGCCGAGATGCTGAGCGGATGGAACTCGCACTTCTTCGTCGTGATCTTCGGCATCGGGATCTCCTGGGCGATCATCCGGTTCCGCTACTACCAGATCGCGGCGGTCCTGAAGTGGCTGGCGCTCGTGCTCTTCGCGTACGTCCTCGCGGCGATCCACATCGACCCGGACTGGGGGCAGGTCGCGCGCGACGCTTTGCTCCCGTCGTTCCCGAAGGGGCGTCTCGGCTGGGCGACCCTCGTCGCGATCCTCGGCACGACGATCTCCCCCTATCTCTTCTTCTGGCAGGCCTCCCAGGAAGTCGAGGAGGAGAAGGCCATGGGCCGCCGCATCCTGCTCCGGCGCGAGGGCGCGACGCGAGTCGAGTTCTTCGACCGCGCGGTGGACGTCGGGATCGGGACCGCCTTCTCGAACATCGTGATGTTCGCCATCATCCTGACGACGGCGATGACGCTCCACCGGCACGGCCTGACGCACATCGAGACGTCGCGGCAGGTGGCGGAGGCGCTTCGTCCGCTCGCGGGACCTTACGCCGAGACGCTCTACACGGTCGGGCTCGTCGGCGTGGGCCTCCTCGCGATCCCGATGCTCTCGGGCTCGGCGGCATACGCCTTCGCCGAGACCTTCGGCTGGCGGCAGGGGCTCGACGAAAAGCTGTCGGGCGCGCGCTACTTCTACGCGGTCATGACGCTCTCGACGGCGGCCGGCGTGGCACTCGACTTCGCGGACGTCAACCCGGTGCGCGCGCTCTACTGGAGCGCGGTCATAAACGGCCTGCTCGCCCCCTTCCTGCTCGTCGCGGTCCTCGCGGTGGCCTCGGATCGCCGCGTCATGAAGGGGCAGCCGAGTTCCGCGATCGCGCAGTGGACGGTCGGCATCACCGCCGCGCTCATGTTCGCGGCGGCGATCGGAATGTTCGTGTTTTAGGAAGGCCTTGCCGGCGCCGTCTGTGTCGGGGCGGCCGTTAGCGCCGGGCGAACCCGGCGCTTGTCGCGCGCTGCGCGCGCTCGGTATGCGGCCGCCCGCGGTTCATGCGCGGCCGCGTGCCGATTCGAAGGCGGGCGGGGGCAAGCCCCGCCCCTACATCCGGAGGGCGTGATTACCGCGATGGCGCGACATTCGCCAAGGCCAGTGTCGGGGCGGCCCTTGCGGCCGCCCGCAATCAGCCGTCAACGTCCCTGTGTCAGCAGCTTCTCCCGGTATCTCGCGACCGGCACGGGCCCGCCGGCCAGCATCGCGTCCATGAATTCCTTCAGCCGAAAGCCGGCGGCGCGCGCCTTCTGGACGTCCTCGTAGAGGTCGGTGACCTGCCGGTAGCCGAGCCAGTAGGTCGTGATCTGTGTCGGCGTCGTGATCGCGCGGGTCCACATGTTCGACGCGAACTGCTCGTCCTGGAGCGCGTCCTCTTTCACGAACCGCAGCACCTCGGCGCGCGGGAGATCCTTCGTGTGGACGCGGACGTCCACGATCGCGCGGGCGATGTTCTCCATCTGTTTCTTCAAGTGCGCCAGGCGGTCGAGCGGGCCGCCCCAGCCCTGATCGAGCATCAACCTCTCGCAGAAGGTCCCCCAGCCCTCGACGTACACGCCGTCGGGGAAGAGCGCCCGGACCTTGCGCGGCTGATGCGCCGCGACCTTCAGCTGGAGGTAATGGCCGGGCAGGATCTCGTGCGGCGTGATCATCACGTTGAAGTGATGGTTGAAGTCGCGGAAGAACCCGTCGCGTTCTTCGGGAGTCGCCGAGTCCGGGGGCGTCGGCAGGAACCAGAGAGTCTTCGCGTCGGGAGAGTAGGGCCCGGCTGCGTACACGCCGCCGACCGCCTGCCCGACGAAGAACCCGGGGGACCGGTCGGTGTAGAGCGTCAGGGGATCCGGCAGCGTCACGACCTCGTGGGAGTGGAGGAACGCGTCGAGGTCGGAGACCTGCTTGCGGTAGTCGGCGACGAACTCATCCACCGTCTTCGCCCGGTCAGCCGAGACGCGCGCGAAGAGCTTCGCGAGGACCTCGCGGTCGCTTCCGGGCGGCTCGGTCCCCGGGAAGATCTCCTTCCAGACCGACCGCCCGTAGCCCGCCGCTTCCTTTCGCTTGGCCTCCAGGTCCGCGACGGCGCGGGCGAGCATCGCGTCGGGATCGGCCTCCCCGGTCTGGATACGGAGGGCGTCGCGGTACCGCGCGCCGAGGCGCGGCGAGCCGGTCGCCTTCCGAGACAGCTCCTCGCAGAAGGAGGAGAGCTTCGTCAGCGCTGCGGCCGCCTCGGCCGATTCCTTCGAGGCCGCCGCTTTCTCCTCTCCCGAAAAAAGACCCGCAAATCCCTCGCGGTAGAACTGCGCCGAAGCCTTCGCCTGACCCGCCGCGATGCGCGCGAAATCGGGCGCGATCTCGGAGGCCGGCGTTTTCGACAGCGCCTCCTCGGCCTGCCGGCAGAAGCGCGGCAGCTCCCGCACCCGTACGCGGGCCGATGCGAGCCGCTCGGCCAGGGGCCGGTCCTCGCGCACGAGGAGGAACACCGTCGCGTTGCCGGCGATGTTCGTCCAGTAGAGCGGATCGCGCTCGAGGCGCTTCGTGGTCTCGAACTGGAAAAGCTGCCACTCGATCTCGCTCGAAAGGAGCTCCGCGTCGAGACGGTCGTCGGGGGCGGCCCCACCGCCGTTTCTCTTCAAGCTCTCGAGCGTGCGGCGGTTCACGTCGATCCAGTCGCGCAGCCGGTCGGGCGACAGATTCTCGAGCTCCCGGTCCCGGTCGTGGCGGCCGGCCTCGGTCGCGCGGCTCGGGAAGACCTCGAAGTACTTCTCGACGTAGGCCGACACGGCGTCGGCGGAAGGCGAGGCGAGCGCCAGGAGAAGCAGCAGATTCGTCATGGCGGCGATCCTACCGGAGGGCCGGACGCTAGAATTTCACGCGATGCGAGCTCTCGTTCTCGAAGACGACGTCCGGCTTCGATCGCTCGTCGTTCGGACGCTCTCCCGCGCCGGCCTCGCCTGCGACGAAGCGGAGAAGATCGAGGCGGCCGAAGAGCTGATGGACCTGCACTCCTACGACCTGCTCGTCCTCGACCGGCGGCTCCCCGACGGCGAGGGCCTCGACGTATGCCGGCGCGCGCGGAAGAGAGGCTTCACGCAGTCAATCCTGATGCTCACCGCGCTCGACGACGCCGAGTCCACGGTCGAGGGACTCTCGGAGGGAGCGGACGACTATCTCGGCAAGCCCTTCGACCTCGCCGTCCTGGCCGCCCGCGCGAACGCGCTCCTGCGCCGAAACGAGAGACGGCCGGCGGCGGAGCTCGTCAGCGGCGATCTCAAGCTCGATCCCGGCAAGCGCTCCGCCTGGAAAGGGAAAGAGCCGCTGACTCTGACCGCTCGGGAGTTCGCGATCCTGGAGGCGCTCCTGCGAAAGCCGGGAGCCGCCGTCAGCCGCGAGGAGATCCTCGAGCAGGCCTGGGGCGAGCGCGAGGAGCCGATGTCCAACACGATCGACGTCCTGATCGCGCGCCTGCGAAAGAAGGTCGACACCCCGAAGAAGCCGTCGCGGATCGAGACCGTGCGCGGCATGGGATATCGGCTGGTGTGAGGTCCCGGAGTCCTCTCGAAGAGACCTCGTCGGCGCCATGAGGCTCCCCTCCCTCCGCAAGTCCCGCACGCGCATCGCGTTCGCCGGCGCGCTCCTTTCCGCCGCGTTCCTGGTCGCGCTCGCGCTGACGACGCGCGCGGTCATTCACAGCATGACGTACGCCGACATCGACGACGAGCTCTACACGCTCGCCGCCGCGGTCGGGTCGAGCTTCGAGCTCGAGGGCCTCGAGGAGTCGCGACGCGACACGCTGCGGGCCGGGCTCGAAGCGAACGCCTTCGAGTTCCGGCTCGCCAATCACTCGGCGATCCTCTTTCGAGGAGACGCTCCCTTCGAGGCCTCGGGAAACCTCATGCGACATTCGCTTCCCGGAGGGATCGGACCGTATCGCGGCCGGCCCGAAGTCCCCTATACGGCCGTCGAGCCGTACAGCGGACAGAACCGCGTCTGCCGCTTCCTCGTCACGAGCCTCTCGGGAAAGGCGCAGGGATGCACCCTCGTTCTCTTCCGCCCCATTGAGCAGAGCGTCCACGCGCTCGCGCGGCTCGACCGGGCGCTCGCCACGATCGTCGCCATCGGTTTCCTCGGCACCGCGGGCATCCTGGCCTTTGCCGTCGGGAGAGCGATCCGCCCGGTCGAGGACATCACGAGGCTCGCCGAGGAGCTCGAGGCGCGCGATCTTTCCCGCCGAGTCAAAGTCTCCAAGGGAGGCGAGGAGTTCCGGCGGCTCGCGGCCGTCATCAACTCGCTGCTCGAGCGCCTGGAGAACGCCTTCCGCGCCCAGCGCCGGCTCGTCGCCGACGCGGCGCACGAGCTGAAGACGCCGACCGCGGTGCTCTTGGGCGAGGCGCAGGAAGCCGCGCGGACCGACGCGGCGCCCGATGAGCGGCGCCGGTCGCTCGAGACGATCGAGCGGGCCGCCCGCGGTCTCGCTCGAGAGGTGGATGCGCTCCTGCTCCTCGCTCGCGGAGACGCGGCGCTCCCCTCGCGGTACCAACCGGTCGACCTCGCGAGGCTCGCCGCCGACGCCGTTGCCGCCGCCGGACCGCTCGGCGCTTCCCGAAACGTGCACTGCCGGCTCGAGTCGATCGACGGGAGCCTCGTCCGTGGCGACGCGTCCGGCCTCGCGCGCGTCGTCTCGAATCTCGTGACCAACGCGCTGCAGTACACGGCGCCGGAAACCGAGGTGGAAGTCGCCGTCGCGACGCGCGGTCGAAAGGTCGTCCTCGAGGTGCGCGACCGCGGGCCCGGCGTCGCCGAAGAGGATCGCGCGCGCATCTTCGAGCGTTTCGTGCGGCTCGAGTCCGGGCGCTCCGGACATCCCGAAGGATCGGGACTCGGCCTCGCCATCGTCCATCAGGTCGTGCGCGCGCACGGCGGCGAGGTCGTCGCCGAGGAGCGTCCCGGAGGCGGGGCGATTTTCCGCGTCACGCTTCCGGTGGCGGAGGCGCTGGAGCCAGGGGTGGCCGGAACGACGGCGTCGCCGTCACGGCCATAGATAGAAGGTCATCCCGAGCGACAGCGAGGGATCCTGCGCTCGGCAGGCCTGAGCCCTGACGGCATCGAACCGTACAAGCTCGGGATCCCTCGTCGCGAACTCCTCGGGATGACCTCGAGCGGCGGCGCGCCGCCGCGCCGATCGTGCTACGGCGTCTTCGGCGTCGGGGCGAGAGGCGACGGCGTGGTGGACGCGCTCCGCTCTGCCTCCGGCGGGTGGACCTGCACGGCGGTGGCGACGTTCTTGTGCTCGCGGACCACCCAGCGCACGGTCACCTTCGCGCCGGCTTCGAGCTTTCCTCCGGAGACTCGCGTGGCGCTCGTCGTCACGAGCCGGGTCTCTTTGCCGCGGGTGTCGCGGATCGTCAGCGACTTTCCTTGTCCATCCATCGAGGCGACCGTGCCCGAGAGCGCGTGGGCGTGGTTCTTGGAAGTCACCGGCTCGACGGCCGCCGCGGACGCCGCAAGAAGAAGCGCCGAAACGATCCCGAGAGCGGTTTTCATCGATTCCCAGGCCATCGGCTCCCGAGTTTCTGCTGCCGCCCGTGAACGGGGCGTGAACGGGAGCGCCTCAACATAGACTCACCGCATGAGAAAAGTGTTACGCGGTCTTCTCGGCGTCGCCCTGCTCGGTTGCCCCCTCCTGCCCGCCGCGGAGCCGGCCTCGGGCGAATACGACCTTCTCATCCGCGGCGGACGCGTCGTGGATGGCTCGGGCGCTCCCTGGTTCGCCGCCGACGTCGCGGTGAAGGATGGCCGGATCGCGGCCGTCGGGAAGCTCCCGACGGCCCGGGCGAAGCGGGTCGTGGACGCGACGGGGCTCGTCGTCGCGCCGGGCTTCATCGATCTGCTCGGCCAGTCCGAGTACAACGTCCTGGTGGACGGCCGCGCGGCCTCCAAGATCACCCAGGGCATCACGACCGAAGTGACCGGCGAAGGTTCTTCGATCGCGCCGTTGAACGACCGGATGCTCGCCAATGGCAAGGACGTCTACCAGAAGTACGGCTACACCCCGGATTTCCGGACTCTGGACGGCTACTTCCAGACGTTCGAGAAGCGCGGGACTTCGATCAACCTCGGGACGTTCGTCGGCGCGGGAGGCGTGCGCGACTACGTGATCGGTCAGGAAGAGCGGCGCGCGACCCCCGAAGAGCTCGCGAAGATGTGCGATGTCGTCGATCAGGCCATGCGCGAGGGGGCGCTCGGCGTCTCTTCGTCGCTCCAGTACATCCCCGACATGTACAACTCGACCGAAGACCTGATCGCCATGGCGAAGGTGGCCGCCAAGTACGGCGGCGCGTACTTCACGCACCAGCGCTCGGAATCGAACCGGATGCCCCAGTCCATGGACGAAGTCATCCGCATCGCGAAGGAAGCCGGGATCCGCGCGCAGATCTGGCACTTCAAGACGGCCTACGCGCCGAACTTCGGGAAGATGCCGGAGATGCTGCGCCGCATCGAGGAGGCGCGCGCGCAGGGAATCGACGTCGCCGCGAACCAGTACCCGTGGAATCGCGCCTCCAACGGCCTCGATGCCTGTCTTCCGCCGTGGGTTCGCGAAGGGGGCCACGACGCGCTCCTGAAGCGCCTGTCGGATCCCGCGACGCGCGAGCGCGTCAAGGCGGACATGGCGAAGGCGTCCGCGGAGTGGGAGAACCAGTGGTTGGGCTCCGGCGGGGCCGAAGGCGTCATGGTGGCCGAGGTGCTCTCGGAGAAGTTGAAGCCGTACGAAGGCAAGACGATCGCGGACATCGCCGCGGCGGAGAAGAAAGACCCGCGCGACGTCGTCATCGACATCGTCCTCGCCGACCGCGCCAACGCCTACTGCATCATTTCGATCATGGACGAGAAGGACGTGCGCGCCGCGCTCGCGCATCCGCTCGTCTCCTTCGGCACGGACTCTCAGGCCAAGGCGATCGACGGCCCGTTCGGCAAGGAGACCTCTCATCCGCGCGGGTGGGGATCGGCCGCTCGGATCCTCGGCTACTACGTGCGCGACCAGAAGGTCCTGCGACTGGAAGAGGCGGTGCGCAAGATGACCTCGTTCGCGGCGGAGGCGGCGGCGATCCCCGATCGCGGCCTCGTCAAAGTCGGTTTCTGGGCGGATCTCACGATCTTCGACCCGAAGACCGTCAACGCCCGCGCAACCTTCGAGAAGCCGAATCAATATAGCGAGGGGATCCCGTACGTGGCGGTGAACGGCGTGCTCGTCGTCGACGGCGGGCAGATCACCTCGGCCCGGCCGGGCAAGGCGCTTCGCGGTCCGGGATGGCGGGCCAACCCTTGACCTCGAGCCGATAGACTTCCGGAGGGACGCCATGACCCGCAACCTCCCCGCCGCGGCGGCTCTGCTTTCGGTCCTGGGGCTGGCCGGGGCCGCCTCCCCGAGGGCGGGTCGAGAGGCCATGAAGGAAACGACGACGAAACTCGAAGCGGAGCTGGTCTCGAAATACGGCGAGCCGGAACGCGGCCGCATCCGGCAGGGCCTGGCGCAGGCCGCGGATTTCTGGCGGGAGGAGGACGGGGACGCCGCCGCCTACGAGGAGACGGTCCGCACGCACTTCGCCGGCGATGCCGCAACGCGGGACGCCCTCTTTTCCCGGATGGAGTTCGCCCTCGAGTCGTACGACGGGCATCTGAACGAGATCGGGCGGGACTTCCGCCGGCAGTCGGACCTCGATCTCGGAACCATCTACCCCTTCGACGAGATCCTCGCGGGATACGACCCGGGCGCTCACTTCATCGAGGACTCCTTCAAGAATCGCCTCGCGTTCGCGGTGCTCCTGAACTTCCCGATCACGACCTTGGACGACCGGATTCGAGACGGCGAGAGCTGGACGCGCCGGCAGTGGGCGGAGGCGAGGCTCTCCGACCGGTTCTCCAAGCGCATTCCCGCCTCGGTCAACCAGGCGATCGCGCAGGCAGCGGCCGAGTCCGCGCAGTACATCGCCGAATACAACGTCTGGATGCACCATCTCGTCGACGCGAAAGGCAACCGCCTCTTCCCCGCGAAGATGCGGCTCCTCTCGCACTGGAACCTGCGCGATCAGCTGAAGTCCGACTACGGCGACGCGGCCAACGGTCTCGCGAAGCAGCGGCAGATGGCTCAGCTCATGGAGCGGATCGTCACGCAGACGATCCCGCGGGCCGTCGTGAACAATCCCGGCGTGGACTGGAATCCCGCGACGAACGCGGTCACCGCCGCCGCGGTCAAGGACTCCGAGCCCTCCGCCGTCAAGGCCTTCGCGGCCTCGAGCGACGCCGAGCCCGACACCCGGTACGCGATGCTCCTCGCCTGCTACAAAGCCGCACGCCAGGCGGACCCGTACTCCCCGACGGCGCCGACGCTGATCGCGCGCCGCTTCGACGAGAACCGGCAGATCCCGGAGGAGCGCGTCCGCAAGATGCTCGAATCCGTCGTCGGCTCGCCGCTCGTGCCGAAGGTCGGCAAGCTCATCGAAAAGCGCCTCCGCCGGAAGCTCGAGCCCTTCGACATCTGGTACGCCGGCTTCAAGCCGCGCGGCGATCACTCCGAGGAGGAGCTCGACCGGATCGTCAAGGCGAAGTACCCGACCCCCGAGGCCTACAAGAAGGACATCCCGAACCTGCTCGAGAAGCTCGGCTTCTCCCGTGAACGCGCGGAGTACCTCGCCGACCACATCGAGGTGGATCCGGCGCGCGGCTCGGGCCACGCGCTCGGGGCGGCGCGGCGCGCGGATCACGCCCACCTGCGGACCCGGGTCGAGAAGGACGGGATGAACTACAAGGGGTTCAACATCGCCGTTCACGAGATGGGGCACAACGTCGAGCAGACGTTCTCCTTGAACGACGTCGACTCCACACTCCTGCAGGGGGTCCCGAACACCGCGTTCACGGAGGCCCTCGCCTTCGTCTTTCAGGCGCACGACCTGGAGCTTCTCGGCCTCGCGAAGCCGGACGCGCAGTCGGCGGCCCTCAAGGCCTTGAACGACTTCTGGGGGACGTACGAGATCTCGGGCGTGGCGCTCGTGGACATGGCGGTATGGCACTGGATGTACGACCATCCTGACGCGACGCCGGCGCAACTGAAGGAAGCGACGCTCGGAATCTGCCGCGACGTCTGGAACCGCTACTACGCGCCGGTCTTCGGAAAGCGCGACGTCGTTCTCCTCGGCATCTACTCCCACATGATCGAGTCGTTCCTGTACCTTCCCGACTATCCGATCGGCCACCTGATCGCTTTCCAGATCGAGGGGCAGATCGAGAAGACGGGCCGGATCGGGCCGGAGTTCGAGAGGATGGCGAAGATCGGAAACGTTGCGCCCGACATCTGGATGAAGCAGGCGACCGGCTCGCCCGTGGGCCCCGAGGCCCTCCTCGCGGCGACCGAGAAAGCCCTGGCCGAAGTCCGATAGAGGAAACGATGCGGGAAGATCTCGACGACACCGCCGAGTTGCGGGGCCCCCCGGGGGGAAGGGGAGAGCCGCGCACGGCGGCCGGCGCGTCGGCGCTCATCCACGTCGAGATCGCCGCGCGGACCCACCCGGGCCGCGTCCGAGAGAAGAACGAAGACCACTTCCTCGTCGTGCGATTCGACCGCGAGATGCAGACGCTCCTGACCAACCTGCCTCCCGGCGAGGTTCCGGAGCACTATGCGGAGACCGCCTATGCCCTTCTCGTGGCGGACGGCGTCGGAGGCGCGGTCGGCGGCGAGGTCGCGAGCCGCATCGCGATCCAGGCGCTCCTGGACCTGGTCGTCGAGACCCCCGACTGGATCATGCGCATGGACGCGCCTCTCGCCCGCGAGGTCCTCGAGCGCCTGGAGCGCCGCTTCCAGAGGGTGCGCCAGGTTCTCGTCGAGCGGGCTCAGGCCGACCCGTCGTTGAAGGGTATGGCCACGACGTTGACGGTCGCCGCCAGCATCGGACGGGACCTCTTGACGGCGCACGTCGGCGACTCGCGCGCCTACCTCTTCCGAGGCGGCCGGCTCACACGGCTGACGCGAGACCAGACGATGGCCCAGTCGCTGGCCGACGCCGGGGCGATCCCGCCCGAAGAGGTCGCCAAGCACCCCGGCCGACACGTGCTGACCGGGGCGCTCGCGACGCGCGGCGCCTTCGCCCAGGTCGAGCTCGGCCGGACGCGGCTCGAAGACGGCGATCAGGTCCTCGTCTGCTCGGACGGTCTGACGGAAATGGTTTCCGAAGAGACGATCGGAAGAGTGCTGCGGTCCGCCCGGTCGGCCGACGAGGCCTGCCGCGAGCTCATCGAGCAGGCGCTCGAGGGAGGCGGCAAGGACAACATCACGGCGGTTCTGGGCCGCTACCGGATCCCCTCCGCCATCTGATTTTTTAGACGACGCGCGGCGGATCGGAGCCGGCGGGCCGAGACGACGTCAGCGCGATCCGGGGCCGCTCCCGGATCCCGCCGGAGGCGAAGCGCTCGCGTCGCGCCGCCTGGCCCGGGCCGCCTCGAGCTTCTCTCCCAGGATCCGGGATTCCCGCGGAAGGCTCCGGCGCACGAGCCCGAATTTCTGGATCGCGTGCCGCTCGATGTGCGCCATGGCCTCGTCCACCGAATCGGTGAAGAGAAGGAGCTCGAGGTCCCGGGGGTCGATCGTCCCGGCTCCGACCATCTCGTTCAAGAGTTCGAGCAGCCGGCGCCAGTAGTCGCGGCCAAACACGACGACCGGAAACCCTTCGATCTTCCCGGTCTGGATCAAGGTCGCCGCCTCGAAGAGCTCGTCCATGGTGCCGAGGCCTCCCGGGAGGACGACGAAAGCGTACGAGTACTTGACGAGCATGACCTTCCGAACGAAGAAGTGCTCGAGCGTCAGGCACACGTCCAGATACGGATTGAGCTTCTGCTCATGCGGCAGCGCGATGTTGCATCCGACAGAGCGGCCGCCGGCCTCGCGCGCCCCGCGGTTGGCCGCCTCCATGATCCCGGGTCCCCCTCCGGTCATCACGGTGAATCCGAGGCGCGCGAGCGCGGATCCGGCCTCGCGCGCGAGCGTGTAATAGGGGTGGTCGGCGTGGAAGCGGGCCGAGCCGAACACCGTCACGCATGGCCCGACGAAATGGAGGGTGCGGAAGCCCTTCACGAACTCGAGCGCGATCTTCAGGACCGAAAAGAACTCGCTCTTTCGCGAGCGCGGGCCCTCGAGGAAGATGCGCTCCGAGGGTTCGGGGCCGGCGCCCGCCGGCTTTTCCGCCGGAACGACGCCGCGAGGCGTCCGCTCGGTCACGTCCCGGATCGTAGCAGCCGGGCGGGTTGCGCACCGGCGGACGCGGGAGCCGCTTCTACTTCCTTGCCGCGACGGAGAGACGCGCCCGGGCGAGCTCGAAGCGCGCGGTGATCTCCGGGAGCGTTTCGAAGCTCGCGGATCCCATCTCCTTCTCCGCCTGGGCGCGATCGCGCTCGGCCGCGGTCGCGTCGATCTCGGCGGCGGACTCGGCGGTGTCGGCGAGAACCGAGACCCGGTCGTCCGCGATCTCCGCCAGCCCGGCCGAGATCGCGAAGGCGGTCGCGGCGCCCCCCCGCCGGTACGAGAGGACGCCCGGCCTGAGCAACGTGATGAGCGGCGTGTGGCCGGGCAGGATCCCCAGATACCCCTCCGCCCCGGGGAGCTCGACTCCGTCGGCTTCCGCCTCGACGACCTTTCGCTCCGGCGTGACTACCTGGAGCTTCAAGAGATCCGCCATGCCGTCCTACGCCGCCTTGGCCAGCCCGGCCGCCTTCTGCCGGGCCTCCTCCATCGTCCCGACCATGTAGAACGCCTGCTCCGGCATGTCGTCGCACTTGCCGTCCACGATCTCGCGGAAACCCTGGATCGTGTCGGCGATCTTGACGTAGCGCCCCTCGAGCCCCGTGAACTGCTGCGCCACGAAGAAGGGCTGCGATAGGAATCGCTGGACTTTGCGGGCGCGCGCGACGACGAGCTTGTCCTCCTCGGAGAGCTCGTCGATGCCGAGGATCGCGATGATGTCCTGGAGGTCCTTGTACTTCTGGAGCACCGCCTGGACGTCGCGGGCGCAGCGGTAGTGCTCTTCGCCGACGACGCGCGCCGAGAGGATCGTGGACGTCGAAGCGAGGGGATCGACCGCCGGGTAGATGCCCATCTCGGAGATCGCGCGCGAGAGCACCGTCGTCGCGTCGAGGTGCGCGAACGCGGTCGCCGGCGCGGGATCGGTCAGGTCGTCGGCCGGCACGTAGATGGCCTGCACCGACGTGATGGAGCCCTTTTTCGTCGACGTGATGCGCTCCTGAAGCTCGCCCATCTCCGTCGCGAGGTTCGGTTGATATCCGACGGCCGAGGGCATGCGGCCGAGGAGCGCCGACACTTCGGAGCCCGCCTGCGTGAAACGGAAGATGTTGTCGATGAAGAGGAGGACGTCTTTCCCTTCGGTGTCGCGGAAGTACTCGGCGACCGTGAGCCCGGCGAGGCCCACGCGCAGACGCGCGCCGGGCGGCTCCGTCATCTGCCCGTAGATCAGAGCGGCCTTCGACTTTTCGGTGTTGCCGGGGGTGATGACACCCGACTCCGTCATCTCGAGGTAGAGGTCGTTTCCTTCGCGGGTCCGCTCGCCGACGCCCGAGAAGACGGAATATCCGCCGTGGTGCATGGCGACGTTGTTGATGAGCTCCTGGATGATGACCGTCTTGCCGACGCCGGCGCCGCCGAAGAGACCGGTCTTGCCCCCCTTCGTGTACGGCTCGAGCAGGTCGATGACCTTGATGCCGGTCTCGAACATCTCGACGTGGGTCGCCTGCTCGTTGTAGGCGGGGGGCTCGCGGTGGATCGGCCAGCGCTCCTTGGAATTCACCGGCCCACGGCCGTCCACGGGCTCGCCGATCACGTTCAGGATGCGGCCGAGTGTCTCCCTGCCGACGGGTACCGAGATCGGGGCGCCCGTGTCGACCGCCTTCATCCCGCGCACCATTCCGTCGGTCGGCTTCATCGCGACGCAGCGCGCGCGACCCTCGCCCAGGTGCTGGGCGACCTCGGCGATGACGTCGATCGGCACCCCCGTCGCCTTCCCGTCGTCCTGGATGTGCACCGCGTTATGGATGGCGGGCAGATGGCCCTCCGGGAACTCGACATCGAGAACCGGTCCGATGATCTGGACGACCTTGCCGACGTTCTGTTCCGCCACGGAATCCCCCTTGCTCGACCGTCTACTCGAGCGCCGCCGCTCCCGAAACGATCTCGATCAGTTCCTTCGTAATTCGCGCCTGCCGGGCGCGGTTGTATGTCAGGGTCAGCGAATCGATCAGGTCGCCGGCGTTCTTCGTGGCCGCGTCCATGGCCGTCATCCGGGCTCCCATTTCGGCGGCCGCCGACTCGAGCAGCGCGCGGAAGATCGAGAACTCGAGGAATCGCGGCAGCAGCCAGCCGAGGATTGTCTCCGGGTCCGGCTCGTAAAGGTATTCGGTCGTCGCCGCCTCCGCCGGCGCCGGGCGCGACGTCGAGAGGGGAAGCAGGCGGACGGTCTGGACGACCTGCGACAGGATGGACCGGAACTCGTTGACGACGATCCACGCGGCGTCGATTCGGTCCTCCAGGAACTCCTTCGAGAGATAACCGGCGATCTCGCGCGCGTGGGAGTACGTCACGCCGCCGAAAATTCCCGGGTACGACTTCTCGGCGAGCGGCACGCCGCGGCGCCGCCAGTATTCGACGGCCTTCTTTCCCACCGGAAGGATCCGTTTCTCGGTCCACTCCGGATGCGAAGCGAGCAGGTGCCACGTCGCGCGCTGCACGTTCGTGTTGAACGCGCCGCAGAGGCCGCGGTCGCCGGCCATGACGACCACGACGACCCGCTTCTCCTCGCGCTCGGCGAGGAGGGGATGCGTGGCCTTGCCGGCGGTCCGGGCGGCCACCGAGGCCAGAATGTCGGAGAGCAGGCGCGAGTACGGCCGCGCCCCGATCACCCGCTCCTGCGCCCGGCGGAGCCGCGCCGCCGCGACCATTTTCATGGCTCGCGTAATCTGCTGCGTGCTCTTGACCGAGCGCAGCCGCCGCCGGATGTCGATGAGCGAAGCCATCGTCTCTCGTTGTTCCGCTCGGCCCGACTAGGCGGCCTGGGCTCCCGCGTTCTCCTTCACGAAGCGATCCTTGAACTCCTGGATCGCCGCCCAGAGCGATTCCTCGGTCGCCTTCTCGAGCTTTCCGGTCGCCACGATCGCCGAGAGGACCTCCTTGTAC